>NZ_CP087203.1:307081-614163 GCF_026016325.1 Pseudomonas sp. B21-056 | reverse complement strand
ACCGTCTGGGCCGGGCTGGTCACGCCACCCAAGCGCGAACTGAAGACCTTCCGCTACGACGAAGCCGCCCGCGCGCCGATCCACCTGGAAAAAGGCGCCGAGCTGGGCCGCTTCAAACTAGGCTCGACCGCTATCGTCCTGTTCGGACCGGACCAGGTGAAATGGGCCGAAGAACTGGTGGCCGGCTCGCCGGTGCGGATGGGCCAAGGCTTGGCACTGCCCAAGGCCTGAGCCACTGCCCTCCCTGTGGGAGCGGGCTTGCTCGCGATAGCGGTGGGTCAGTCACATCCAATACCGACTGATCCACCGCCATCGCGAGCAGGCTCGCTCCCACAGTTGTTCTGTGGCGTTTGCTGGGTTTGTGTCCGACGCTGATCCCCTGTGGGAGCGAGCCTGCTCGCGATAGCGGTGGGTCAGCTTGACGTGATGGTGGAGCGAAGCTCGCTTCCACAGTTGCCCTCGGAACAGATCGGGCACTTCTTTCGGCCACACCTGCTAGAGTTGGAGACATCCCTTTCATTTCCCGCCGGAGCCGTCCACGGCATGAATGAGACCAGCCCTCTCCCGCTGTTGCGCGTTTCTACCCCGACGCAATCACGCCTGTCGTTCTGCGAGGCTACGCCACGCGATCTCAAGCGCTGGATTGCCAACCTGCCCAAGGCCAATATCGGCGAAACGGCTCGCCTGCTGTACCAGGCCATCGGCGAACTCAACCTGCTGCTCACCCCCAGCGAAAATCGCCTGCAATTGCTCGAATTGCTGCGACCCGAGGTGTATTACGTCTGCAAGCACCTGGAGCGGCACTTCCTGCAACAGGCCATCGTGCTCGATGACCGCTCGCGCAAGATCGTCAACCTGTGCCAGGCCCTGCAAAGTCATCTGGCGATGGGCTACAAACAGATCGTGGCGCGCATCGCGCCGAAATTCACCAAGGACCGGGCCCGCCTGCTGAGTACCGCATTGCAACGGGCGATACATGCCCTCAACGGTCCCCTACTGCGCGCCACCGAGCTGTATAGCCCAGTGCCTGAAGGGCTATGGCTCGATCTGCACCAGCTGTACCGGATCGCCTGCCAGTACCGGTTGCAACATCAAAGTGTCAGCGACGAGCTGGTCAGCCAGGTCCAGCAATTGAGCCCCGAACAAACCTACGTCGTTGCCCTGCTGCTGGGCGCATCACGCAGCAATCAACTGCGCCAGGGCCAGATAGCGCGACTGGCCGAAGTGCTGGAAGCCTGGAGCCAACGCATCAAACTGGACCCGGCCAGCACGGCCGCCAGCCTGTTCGCCGTCGCGCCGGAGCTGGATGTCGGGCCGCGCTACCGCTCCAAGTTCCGGGCCGAACAACAACCGGGCCTGCTGGGTTTCGACCTTGAGCCGCTGGTGCGTGCCATCGCCAGCCATCTGGAGCGGCCTGCCGAGCACACCCTGCCGGTACCTGGCGGCATGAGCAGCGATACCTTGCAACATCTGCAAGCCGCTTGGGGTGAGGCCGTCGAACGCAGCTTCCAGCGCACCGAGGGCAATGGCACGCTGACTATCTGCCTGGGCATGAGCGCGTTGCACTATTACCTCGGCGGCGAACGCTCCTTCAGCGAAATCCTGAAGACCCCCGTCACCCGCAGGGCCCACTTCGAAGCTTCGCCAAGCAAGGCCGGCGACACCTGGAAGCAAGCCTTCGACGCCGCTCCTGCCGGGGACAGCGACATGCTGCCCTACGAAGAGATCGAGTACCCGGTCAACCCGACCGATGAAGAGGGCAGCGGGTCGGACAATCAGCATCACTTTCCCACCTACGACCTGCCGATCGTCAACCACAGCCCGGGGGGCTACTGCCTCGGCTGGCCGAAAGAAGTACCGGAACAACTGCAGGCCGGGGAAATGATCGGCATTCGGGACCCCAACGATCAAGCCTGGAGCATCGCGGTGGTGCGCTGGATTCGCCAGGCTCGCGGCGGCGCCATGCAGATGGGCATTGAACTGGTCGCCCCCTATGCCCAGCCTTGCGGCGTGCAATTGGTCCGGGAGAAAAACGAACCTGGCCATTACCTGCGGGGGCTGCTGCTCCCAGAGATCAGCGCCATCGAACTCCCCGCGACCATGATCGCCCCCCGCCTGCCGTTCCAGGAGGGGCAGCAGGTCTTGATCAACACCAACGGCCAGGAACTGCGGGCTGGCCTGGACCGACGGGTGACCAGCACCCACAGCTTCAACCAGTTTGCCTACCACCAGGAAGATGCCGGCCCCGCCGGAGGCGGCGGTGACCAGGAAGGGGATTTCGATTCGTTGTGGAAGTCGCTTTAACGGGCGACCGAACAGCCTTGTGGCGAGGGGATTTATCCCCGCTGGGCTGCGCAGCAGCCCTAAAGTCTGCGCCCTCGGTGCGTCAGGTCAACCGAGGCGCTTTGTTTGGGGCTGCTTCGCAGCCCAGCGGGGATAAATCCCCTCGCCACAGAGGCCTTATCGGTTCAAAGCTGCCCGTCGCGATCCCTGAAGCCCAGCAGGTACAACACCCCATCCAGCCCCAGGGTCGAGATCGCCTGCCTGGCCGACTGCTTGACCAGCGGTTTGGCCCGGAACGCCACGCCCAGGCCGGCTATCGCCAGCATCGGCAGGTCGTTGGCGCCGTCGCCCACGGCGATGGTCTGTTCCAGGCGCAGGCCTTCCTTCTCGGCCAGTTCACGCAGCAGGTCCGCCTTGCGCTGGGCATCGACGATGGGCTCGACGGCCACGCCGGTCACCTTGCCGTCCACCACCTCCAGTTCGTTGGCGAACACGTAATCGATACCGAGCTTGGCCTGCAATTGCTTGGCGAAGTAGGTGAAGCCACCAGACAGGATCGCGGTCTTGTAGCCCAGGCGCTTGAGTTCGGCGAACAGGGTCTCGGCACCTTCCGTCAGGCGCAGGGAAGCGCCGATGGCGTCCAGCACGCTGACGTCCAGGCCTTGCAGCAACGCCAGGCGCTCCTTGAAGCTGGCACGGAAATCCAGCTCGCCGGCCATGGCCCGCTCGGTGATGGCCGACACCTGATCGCCCACGCCGGCAGCCTTGGCCAGTTCATCGATGACTTCGGCTTCGATCAGCGTCGAGTCCATGTCGAACACCGCCAGGCGGCGGTTACGGCGGAACAGTGAGTCTTCCTGGAACGCGATGTCGACGTTCAGTTCCTGGGCCACGCTGAGGAACTCGGCACGCAGCGCCTGGGGATCGGCCGGCTCGCCGCGCACGGAAAACTCGATGCAGCCCTTGCCCTTGTCCGCAGGAGTGTCCAGCGGCATGCGCCCGGACAAGCGGTCGATGTGATCGATGTTCAGGCCATATTGGGCGGTGATCGAACTGACGCGCTGCAACTGCTCGGCGGTGACCTTGCGGGTCAACAGCGTAACGATGTGGCGCTTCTTGCCCTGGCCGGCCACCCAATGCTGGTAATCGGCCTCGGACACCGGCGTGAAACGTACCTGTTGATCGAGCTTGTAAGCGGTGAACAGGATGTCCTTGAGCACCGACTTGCTCTGTTCGGCATCCGGAATTTCAACCAGGATGCCAAAGGACAGCGTGTCGTGGATCACCGCCTGACCGATGTCGAGAATATTCACACCACCCTGGGCCAGAACGCCGGTAATGGCCGCAGTCAGACCCGGACGGTCGCTGCCAGTGATGTTTATCAGGACGATTTCGCGCAAGGCGCACCCCCGCAGGTGGAAAAAAACCGCATTCTACCCACATTCAGTGACCATCGGGCACCGCCAGTGCTTTGCCGGTCATGGGGCTGTCGCTATACTGCGCGTCAATTTCACGGACAAAGAGCCGAGCTCAGTGAACCGGCCCACGCCAGTCAAAACCGACAATTTCTTCCTGCTGATCTTCCGTGCACTGCGCCACCGTCGCGTGCCGATTGCATTGCGCATTGCCAGCCATAACGTGATTCTGGTCGCCCTGGCCCTGGTCATCTATGCCTGCGTGATGGGCCTGCAGTTCAAGCAGGCGATGCATGAGCAGGCCGATGCCCTGGGTGAGAGCCTGACCACCCAGACCGCCACGTCCGCCACCGAGCTGCTGGTGTCCAACGACATCCTCAGCCTCAACGTGCTGCTCAACAACCTGACCAAGAACAAGCTGGTGGCCCACGCCGCCATCTACAGCGTCGACAACCGCATCCTCGCCGAGGCCGGCCAGCGTCCCAAGCCTGGCCTGCTGGGCGAGTCCGGCGGCATGTACCAGAGCAAGATCACCTTCCAGGACGTGACCGCCGGGCAACTGCGCATCAGCCTGGACATGGACCAGTTCCAGCAACCGATGACCATCAGCCTGCAAAGCATGGGCATCCTCAGCGCGATACTGCTGGCCCTGGCGTTGGCCCTGAGCCTGCGCCTGGGGCGACACCTCTCCACGCCGCTGCTGCAGTTGCGCGTCTGGCTGCGGGACATCGACGAACACACCCCGGCCACCCAGCGCCAGGACGAAATCGGCGATCTGGCCCGGCAACTGCACGCCAGCTTCGCACCGGAGCCTGCGCCCGTGCCGGAGCCCGAGGACATCGACTACGGCGATGATGACGCCGAACCGGAGTTCGAGGTGCGCAACCTGCGCGACCCCGGCTTCGACGAAAGCCAGCCGATGCCGACGTCCAGGCCCGCGCCTCGCCATGTGGTACGGGCGGTTGAAGACGAAGAAGACGACGATGCCTTTGCCGACCTGCGGGACGAGTCGGTGGCCGGGCAACCGCAGCCGGTCGCCAGGCCTGCCGTTTCGAACCAGCCCCAGCACAGCGCCGTGCTGGCCGTGCAGTTGGGCGCCCAGGACCAACTGCGCCGCCTGCCCCAGGCCCGCCTGAAGGAATTGCTCGAACGCTACCGCGATTGCCTCGACCAGGCCGCCTCGCTCTATCAGGGTGAGTTGCACACCCTGAACGACGGCAGCACGCTGATGCTGTTCCACACAGAAGACAGTGGTGACGATTACCTGACCAATGCCATTTGCTGCGGTGAATTGCTGCGGGCGCTGGGTCATCAATTGCAGATCGAAGTCGCCGACAGCGGCATCACCTTGCAACTGCAACTGGGCCTGACCCTGGGCGACGGGCTGTTCGGCCTGAGCCAGATCGACCTGTTGCTGACCGAGATCGCCCAGGACGCCCTGGCCCTGTCACAACACAGCCGCAACCTGCTGCTGGTGGAGCGCAAGATCAACGACGACGCCCTGATCCGCCAGCGCGCCCGCATCCGCCCCATCGCCAGCCCCGAAGGCGCGTGCTGCGTGGAGCGTTTGATGGAGCCGTATCCGTCGATGCTGGAGCGGCAGCTGGCGCGGATGCATGAGCGCCAGGCGTAGGAGCTGCCGAAGGCTCGGGCTGCGTTCGGACGAGCTTTTGATCTTGATCTTTCACTATCGACTCAATTGGCTGGGACAAGATCGCAGCCTCGTTGCACTCGACAGCTCCTACACGGCGACCACGCTGCACCTGCGTAACGCCAAGGATCGAGCGTCTGCGGGCTTTTTTGTGCCTGTATCGGCCTCATCGCGAGCAGGCTCGCTCCCACAAGGACAGCGCAGGACCTGTGGGAGCGAGCCTGCTCGCGATGAGGCCGGCACAGGCGCCGAAGATCCATCAAACAGAAACAACAAAGCCCGCATCAACGCGGGCTTTGTTTTACATCCGGGCCGATCATCAGAACCTGAACACTTCCATGTCGGTACGAATCGGCAAGGCCATCGGGATCTTCGGCGACTTCTCAGGTTCCGCAGGCTTGGCCTGGGTCGGAGCAGCTTTGCGCGGTGCAGCCTCGACCAGCGGAGGCTGGTTGGCCAGTGGCTTGAGCGCCACGGACAGTTGCTCGGCCAGACGTTGCAGAAGGACGCCCTGGGCCTGGACCTGTGCAGCGGTACCGCCGGTATGTTGCTCTTGCAGATGAACGATGCGGTTCTCACGAACCTTGCCGCGACGGTCGATCAACCGCCATTGGGCATCGAGCACCGCCGGTTGCGCTTCGCCTGAATCCAGGCGGGTGATCGACAGCAACACCTGCACATCCGGGGTGAAACCCTGGGTGGCCGGCGCCAATACCACGCGCTGGCTGTCCAGGTGCCCTGCTACCTGGCGCAGCAGCAACTGGTCGATGTCCGAGGAGAGGCTGCCGGCCCAACGGCCGTCAGTGGCAGCCTGCAAGCTACCGTCGGGTTGGCGTTGCAGCAGGGTTTCGCGTTGCAGGTAGTCGGCGATCGACACCGGCCCCAGTAATACAGCCATGCCCGTGCTTTGCGCAGGCTGGGCCGGGTTGCCACTGTCGAGTTGATACAGCGACACCGGCTGATGGACGCTGCAACCCGCCAGGCCAAGCAGGCCGGCGAGCCAAAGAATAGGAAGGCGCAGAGCAGTCATCGTTCCATCCAGGTGGCGGCCACAAGGCTTACCACAGTGAAAAAATACTCGGTCATTATGAAGAACGCTCGGCCACGCCGGCGCTTGAAAGGGCCTATCATCCGTGAATATGCGTTCCGACTCCAGCGCGAAAGCATCGATCTGCGGCTTTTAATCGCAGACCGAGCCGTCTAGCACGCTTAATTGAGGTTTTCGACGAGCAGTGCATCGACCCGTTGGAAACCCCTTGGAAGCTTGTTGCCCCGCCGACCACGTTCACCTTTGTAATGCTCAAGATCGTCTGCTTTGAGTGAGAGCGTACGCTTTCCAGCCTGTAGCACAAGCGTGGCACCCTCCGGCAACACTGCAATATCCGTGACATATTCCTCACGGCTGGCAACCCGTTCGCCGGAAATCCCGATGATCTTATTACCCTTACCTTTACCCAATTGTGGCAGGTCGCTGATTTTGAAGACCAGCAGCCTCCCTTCGGTCGTCACCGAAGCCAGCCAGTTGTTATCCCGGTCGATGACCGGACGCGGTGCGATGACCTTGGCATTGTTTGGCAGGCTCAACAGCGCCTTGCCCGCCTTGTTCTTGGCTTGCAGGTCTTCACCCTTGACGACGAACCCGTAACCCGCGTCCGACGCAATAACGTACAGCCCATCATCATCAGGCATCAGCACGCATTCAAAAGTTGCACCCGGTGGTGGCGTCAGACGACCGGTCAGCGGTTCGCCCTGGCCGCGAGCCGATGGCAGGGTATGGGCGGCCACCGAATAACTGCGCCCGGTGGAGTCGATGAACACCGCAAACTGGTTGGAACGCCCGGGCGCCAGGGCCTTGAAGCCATCCCCGGCCTTGTAGGAAAGCCCGGCCGCATCGATGTCGTGGCCCTTGGCGGAGCGTACCCAGCCTTTTTCCGACAGCACGACGGTCACTTTCTCGTTCGGCAGCAGATCGTGCTCGCTCAGTGCCTTGGCTTCGGCGCGCTCGACAATCGGTGAACGACGGTCGTCGCCATAGGTTTCGGCGTCCTTGAGCAGTTCGGTGCGCACCAGCTTCTTGAGCTTGGCTTCGCTGCCCAGCAAGGCCAGCAGTTTGGCCTGCTCCTTGAGCAACTCATCCTGCTCGGCCCGCAACTTCATCTCTTCCAGCCGCGCCAATTGCCGCAGGCGGGTGTCGAGGATGTAGTCGGCCTGGATTTCGCTCAGGGCAAAGCGCTCGATCAGGCTCGCCTTGGGATGCTCCTCGGTACGGATGATGTGGATTACTTCATCCAGGTTGAGGTAGGCAATCAGCAAACCGTCCAACAGGTGCAGGCGGCGCTCGACCTTGTCCAGGCGGAACTGCAGGCGTCGACGCACCGTCTTGACGCGGAATTCCAGCCATTCCACCAGCAATGCCCGCAGGTTCTTCAACTGCGGCTTGCCGTCCAGGCCAATGATATTGATGTTGACCCGGTAGCTGGACTCCAGATCGGTGCTGGCGAACAGGTGTTGCATCAAGGCGTCATGGTCGACCCGGCTGTTGACCGGGATGATGACGATACGGCACGGGTTCTCGTGGTCCGACTCATCGCGCAAGTCAGCCACTTGCGGCGCTTTCGACGGCTTTGCCTGCATCATCGCAGCAATCTGCTCCAGGACCTTGGCCCCGGAAACCTGGTGTGGCAGCGCGGTGACGATGATGTCGCCGTCTTCGACGTGATACACGGCGCGCATACGCACCGAACCGCGGCCGCTTTCGTAGATTTTCAGCAAATCGGCGCGCGGGGTGATGATTTCCGCTTCGGTCGGATAGTCCGGGCCCTGGATGTGCTCGCAGAGCTGCTCCACCGTGGCCTTCGGCTCGTCCAACAGGCGCACGCACGCCGTGGCCACTTCCCGCAGGTTGTGGGGCGGCACGTCAGTGGCCATGCCCACAGCGATGCCAGTGGTGCCATTGAGCAGGATGTTCGGCAAACGTGCCGGCAACACCAGGGGTTCGTCGAGGGTGCCGTCGAAGTTCGGGCCCCAGTCCGCCGTACCCTGGCCCAGTTCGCTGAGCAGCACTTCGGAATAGCGCGACAACCGCGCCTCGGTGTAACGCATGGCGGCGAAGGACTTGGGATCGTCCGGTGCACCCCAGTTGCCCTGGCCGTCCACCAAGGTGTAGCGGTAGCTGAACGGCTGGGCCATCAGCACCATGGCTTCGTAGCAAGCCGAATCACCGTGGGGGTGGAACTTGCCGAGCACGTCACCGACGGTCCGCGCCGACTTCTTGTGCTTGGAATCGGCGTCCAGCCCCAACTCACTCATGGCATAGACGATCCGCCGCTGAACCGGCTTCAAGCCGTCGCCGATGTGCGGCAAGGCGCGGTCCATGATCACGTACATGGAGTAATTGAGGTAGGCATTTTCGGTGAAGTCAGCCAGCGATCGGCGCTCTACGCCGTCCAAGCTGTCTGCAAGAATGTCGCTCATGCGGGCCTCATCAGTTCGTTGTCTGGCGCAACGGCATACTGCCGCCGCGCTGGGTAGATTCAAGTGTGTTCAGGGCGTGCCGGTTCATGGCGAGGCGTTCCAGCCGCCATCGGGCGCGGCGAAGCGCCAGATGATCGGCCGCTCTTCGCCATCGGCCCGCGGCCCGTCGTTGTTGTCCAGGCCAACCCAGGCGCCCTGGGCATCCACCACCAGGGCTTCGGCCAGCCCATAGGCCTGGGAATAACGGCGATTGTCCTGCAAGGCCTCGACGGCAAACGACCAGCAGCGCTCGACTGCGGCGGTCTGGGGGTCGCGGCGGCAGATCTGATAGGCGTTGCGCTCCAGGGTGAACAGCTTGCCGTCGAACAGTGACAGGTCGGCAAAATCCCGCGAAACCGCCTTGGCATTGGGGAATTGCGCCGGCTGCATCTCCTGCCCCGCTTCGCTCAACAGCACACAATGGCCGTCACAGTCCCACACCGTTTGCTGACGCTTGATCAACAGCAAGCCTCGCCGTTCCCGCTCCGCCGCCAACCACAGTCGGTCACCGGTCGGGCTCACCGCCAGGCCTTCGAACAGCGCGTTGAAATGTAGCAACATGCCGCTGGCACGGGCCTCGCGGATCATCGTCGGGGCGATCTTCAACCAGGAGACTTCGCCCGACGGCGGCACCTGCAACACGGCGGCGTGGGATTCACTGACCACATAGCGATTGCCGGCGCTGTCGCAGCTGATGCCTTCGAAGTCCAGCTCGCCACCGCGCAGGAACGACGCCGCCCAGGTGCGCGATCTCAGCCCCCAGGGCAAGCCGCTATCCGGCGCCTGCGGCACGTCGATGATCAACGCCTGGGCAGGCCAGGCCCCATCACCAGAGGTGTCCAGGCGATAAATGCGGTCATCGTCGCGATCCGACACCGTCCACATTTCACCGCCGCACAGGGCCAGCCCGGACAGATTACCGCCGCGCATGCCGTCAACCGCATGCTCGGAGAGCAACTTCAATTCCGGTGCAGGCCCAGCGACGACGGCCCCCGCCCACAGCAACAGCGCCAGGGCGAAACCGTGGCGCATCAGGCCAGTACCTCGGCCAGGTCGCCCTTGGACTCGAGCCAGGACTTGCGGTCACCGGCGCGTTTCTTCGCCAGCAGCATGTCCATCATTTCCGAGGTCGCGGCGAAATCGTCCAGGGTCAGTTGCACCAGGCGCCGGGTGTTCGGGTCCATGGTGGTTTCGCGCAGCTGCGGCGGGTTCATCTCGCCCAGCCCCTTGAATCGGGTGACCTGCGGCTTGCCGCGTTTCTTCTCGGCCACCAGGCGATCGAGGATGCCGTCGCGCTCGGCTTCGTCCAGGGCGTAGTAGATCTCTTTGCCCAGGTCGATACGGTACAGCGGCGGCATGGCGACGTAAACGTGACCGGCGTCCACCAGCGGACGGAAATGCTGGACGAACAAGGCGCACAGCAAAGTTGCAATGTGCAGGCCGTCGGAGTCGGCGTCGGCGAGGATGCAGATCTTGCCGTAACGCAGCTGGCTCATGTCCTCGGCGCCCGGATCGACCCCAATGGCCACGGCGATGTTGTGCACTTCCTGGCTGGCCAGCACTTCGCTGCCGTCCACTTCCCAGGTATTGAGGATCTTGCCCCGCAGCGGCAGGATCGCCTGGAACTCCTTGTCCCGCGCCTGCTTGGCCGAACCGCCGGCGGAATCACCTTCCACCAGGAACAGCTCGGAACGCATCGGGTCCTGCCCGGCACAATCGGCGAGCTTGCCCGGCAACGCCGGCCCCTGGGTGATGCGCTTGCGCTCGACCTTCTTGCTGGCCTTGAGACGACGACCGGCGTTGCTGATCGCCAGCTCCGCCAGGGCCAGGCCGGTTTCCGGGTTGGCGTTGAGCCACAGGCTGAACGCATCCTTGACCACACCGGAGACAAACGCCGCCGCTTCACGGGACGACAGACGCTCCTTGGTCTGGCCGGAGAACTGCGGCTCCTGCATCTTCATCGACAAGACGAAGGCAATGCGCTCCCAGACGTCTTCCGGCGCCAGCTTCACGCCACGGGGCAGCAGGTTACGGAACTCGCAGAACTCGCGCATGGCATCGAGCAGGCCCTGGCGCAACCCGTTGACATGGGTACCGCCCTGGGCCGTGGGGATCAGGTTGACATAGCTTTCCTGGACGCTCTCGCCCCCCTCGGGCAACCACAACAGCGCCCAGTCGACCGCTTCCTTGTTACCCGCCAGGCTGCCGCAGAACGGCTCGTCGGGCAGGCGCTCAAAACCACTGACCGCGTCCACCAGGTAAGAGCGCAGGCCGTCCTCGTAATGCCACTCGACTTTCTCGCCGGTGGCCTTGTCCTCGAAACTGACCAACAACCCCGGGCACAACACGGCCTTGGCCTTGAGTACATGTTTGAGGCGGCTGACGGAAAACTTCGGCGAATCGAAATACTTCGGGTCCGGCGCGAAATACACGCTGGTGCCGGTGTTGCGCTTGCCGACGCTGCCGACCACTTCCAGCTCGGTGGCCTTGTAGCCATCGGCGAAGGTCATCTGGTATTCGTTACCATCACGCTTGACCCGCACCCGGACCTGGGTCGACAAGGCGTTGACCACGGAAATACCCACCCCATGCAGACCGCCGGAGAACTGGTAGTTCTTGTTGGAAAACTTACCGCCTGCGTGGAGCTTGGTAAGAATCAGCTCGACACCCGACACGCCCTCTTCGGGGTGAATATCCACCGGCATGCCACGGCCGTCATCGCTGACTTCCAGCGAATGGTCGGCGTGCAGGATGACCTGCACCGACTTGGCGTGCCCGGCCAAGGCTTCGTCGACGCTGTTGTCGATGACTTCCTGGGCGAGGTGGTTCGGCCGACTGGTGTCGGTGTACATGCCGGGGCGCTTGCGCACCGGGTCGAGGCCCGAGAGGACTTCGATGGCGTCTGCGTTATAAGAGCTAGCGCTGGGAGTGGCCATGGGGTCTCGTCGTCAGTGTTCGAATGAAAAAGGGGCGATGGCTCACAGCGATGTGAAGTCGATCGCCTGGTACAAATCGGCGCCGATGCCGGCAAAACTCAACAACGCCGGCAACTGTTGGGCAAACCCCTGGAAACTGTGGTCGCCGCCGGCCTGGATGCGCAAGGCACAGGCACGGTAGTACTGCTGGGCTTGGCGATAATCCAGCGTTTCGTCACCGGTTTGCAACCATACCTGATACCGCTGCGGATCCCGGGGCGCCGGCACTTCCAACGCAGCCAGGGCCGTGACGTGGTCGTGGGTCAATTCCCAGGTTTCATCGGTGTACAAATTCTTTTGCGTGCCCAGGTAACCGTCGAACATCCGATGGGGGCTGACCGCAGGGTTGACCAACAGCGCCTTGAGGCCGTGGCGCTCGGCCAAGTGAGTCGCATAGTAGCCGCCGAGCGAGCTGCCGACCAGCAATGGCCGCCCCAGTTGTGCAATTGCCTGTTCCAATTGGGCCATGGCTTCACGGGGGTGGTGGTGCAGGGCTGGCACTTGCAACTGATCGCCCAGGCCCAGGCGGGTCATCACGTCGATGAGCTGGCGGGCCTTGGTCGAGGCGGGGGCGCTGTTGAAGCCGTGGATGTAGAGGATCGAAGCCGACATGCCAACTCCCTGGGTTTGGGGCAAAGGCCGGAGTTTACAGGGAGTTGGCGGTGGTTTGGGGAACATGCGTACTGACAGACGGCCTATATTTTGTGGGGTGTGTACATATCCGTTGCTGCGGTAACGGCGGCTTATGGTTCCGCCCTGACGGCGGGTCACTTTCGAAAAGCCGGAATGCCGGCCCAGGCGAAAGTAACCAAAGCGCTTTTGCCCCACCACTCGGTGCCTCGCTAAGGCTCGGCATGCCCTCACCCCGGCATTGCTCCGTGGGCCCGCCGCGAAGGGCCATCCATGGCCCAGCGCGGCTATCCCGGCATCCATGCCGGGATGCCCACTACGCAATACCTGCGTTCGGCCAGCGTGGTTAACGGGGCGCCGAGATCAACGTCCGTCGCGAGGCGGCCTTACAGCCGGCCTGGCTCTTTCGGGTGTACACCAGTCCCATTGTGCGAGCTTGCTCGCGAAGGCGGCCTGACAGCCGACCTATTTCTTCCGGATGTACCCCGCGCCCTGTGGGAGCGAGCCTGCTCGCGATGACTTCCTGACAGCCGACTTCTCCCTTTCAACCTGTACGCCGGTCCAATTGTGCCGGCCGAGCCTGGTGACGAGGCGTCGTCAAACCGACTGCCTCGGGACGTCAGACAGCTTTCCGCCTTGCTGTTCAGGGGCGGTGCGACGTTTCGCTAAATCCCCTCGCCACAAAAAGGTTTGTCTGACCTATCGGGGATCGACGACATCCAGCGCCCGGTTTGCCAGCAACTCACTGAGTTCGACCATCTGCTGGACGCCTAAGGCTACGTGCCGATTGGAGCCTTCCAGGTTGAAAGCCAAGTCGCTGAGCATGGCATTGGCGGAGGCCAGGGTTTCGCTGAGGTTGGCCAGGAGGGTTTCGCTGTCGAGGCCTTCCACGACCGTGAACAGTTGACCGGGTGATGGTTTCTTTTTGGCTTGAGGTTCTGGGGCGAGGTAGAAGTTGAGGGCGCGTTCGGCGGCTTCATCTAGTTTTTTGGGCTTAAGGTTCGAAACGGGATCGGCTTTATTTGATCGAGAGGTTTGTTCAGACATGTTGGCGCTCCATATTGGTTTCGGTTACGCCGTTTACTGGTCGGGTTTCCAAGCCCGGCCGCTGATTGCAGCGACCGGGAAAGGTTAGCGATAGCCCTTCCCACCCGGCAACCGCCAGGGATCGTCGGAAAATTCGGCCGGGCTGTCCGACCATTCCCACAGATGTAGGTCGGCTGTCAGGCCGCCATCGCGAGCAGGCTCGCTCCCACAGGGGGCTGTGTACGAGCGAGAGAGATAGGTCGGCTGTAAGGCCGCCTTCGCGAGCAAGCTCGCTCCCACAAAGGATTGGCGTACACCTGAAAGAGTCAGGCCGGCTGTAAGGCCGCCTCGCGGTGGACGTTGATTTCGGCGCCCCGTTAACCACGCTGGCCGAACGCAGGTATTGCGCAGTGGGCATCCCGGCATGGATGCCGGGATAGCCGCGCTGGGCCATGGATGGCCCTTCGCGGCGGGCCCACGGAGCAATGCCGGAGTGAGGGCATGCCGAGCCTAGGCGAGGCACCGAGTGGTGGGGCATAAGCGCTTTGGTTACTTTCGCCTGGGCCGGCATTCCGGCTTTTCGAAAGTGACTCGGCGTAAGGCCGAAACCGTAAGTGGCCGTTACCGCAGCCATGGATATGTACTCAGCCCGCAAGAGAAAGGCCGGCTATCAGGCCGCCTCGTCCTCAATACCCGTTGGAGTCATAGTCCGGAGTGAACGCAAACCCCACCACCCGCTCAACCCCCGTCTCCAACCGCCCATCCGGCAAGAGCCGCAACCACCGATACCCCGGCGCCTGCTCACCCACCGCAAAATCCACAGAACCAGGCTCAAACTGAATACAGGTCGAAGGCGAAGCCAACAAACGCACCCCCTCACGCACCTGATCCACCTCCTGATGCACATGCCCCCAAAGCACCCCCCGCACCTGCGGAAACCGATCCAGCACCGCAAACAACGCATCCGGATTACGCAACCCGATGGGCGCCATCCACTCACACCCAATCGACACCGGATGATGATGCAGGCACACCAGATGATGCCGCTGCGGCGCCTCGCTCAAGGCATTGGCCAACAGAATCAACTGCTCCTCAGCCAGAAACCCCGGCACCGAACCCGGCACCGCAGAATCCAGCAAAGTGATTCGCCAATTGCCGATGTCCACCACCGGATCGAGCAATGGGCTCTGGACCGCAGCCTCAAGCATGACCTGCGGCTCATCATGGTTACCCGGAATCCAGCGCGACGGCGCATCGATCCGCGCGCTCATCTGCCGAAACGCCTCATAGGACGCCAGCGTCCCGTCCTGGGACAAATCCCCGGTGGCAAGCATCAAGTCGATGTTCGGCTGCTGCTTCAGCACCAGGTCGATGACCGCCCGCAGGCTGTCGCGGGTGTTCATGCCCAGCAACGAGGCGTCGGCCTCGGCGAACAGGTGGCTGTCGGACAGTTGGACCAGCAACACCGGGTCGGCGGCGGTCAGGGTGGATACGCTCGGCAAATCGCTCTCTCCCAGGCGCGATCACGCCATTGGATGAAGTCGCAATTATGCTGGGGATGATCGAAAGGGGAAACCCGCGAACCGGAACCGGTTCACAGACAGCGCACTAGCGTACCACTTCGAACTCGTGACCCAGCGCCAGGCAATGACTCAGCCATTCACCCAGGAACAGATTCAACTGGGCCTTTTCGTCCGGCTGGTGCATCGAGGCATTGGGGTAAGGATAGATGCCACGAAAGCGTCGTGCATGCTCGGCGCTCACGACTTCGGCCATGCGCGCATCGTGATAGACCTGAACCTCCAACTGCGGCACCGGCAGCCAGGGCAGGCTGTGTTCCTGGCGCACTTGCAAGGTGGTGGTATACGGACAGGTTTGCAGCACTTCGAGGGCCAGCACGCCGAGCATCTGGTCGCCGTGGGTCACGGCGATGCGACGTGGTGCCGGGTCGTTGCGCATGTCCGGCAACAAGCGCATCAGGCGGGCGTAGTTGGCCTCGCAGGCGGCTTGCAGCCCGACCAGATCGACGCGATAGCGATCGCGTAGCTTGCTTAAGACCATAGCCCCCTCACTTCATCGCGATTCAAGGCCAGCCATTGCAGGGCAATGATGCTGGCCGCGTTGCAGATACGCCCGTCGCGCACCGCCTGCAAGGCATCCTCGAAAGCCCAGGCCTTCACGCGAATGTCTTCGGCTTCCTCCACCAGGCCATGCAGGCCACCGGCCCCCGTGCTGTCGCAACGCCCCAGGTAAAGATGCACGAATTCATTGCTGCCGCCCGGCGATGGAAAATACTTGGTCATCGGCCAAAGCGCAGCGAAGACCAGCCCAGCTTCCTCCTGCGCTTCGCGATGAGCAACTTCTTCCGGTTGCTCGTCCTTGTCGATCAGGCCCGCAACCAACTCCACCAGCCACGGGTTGGGCGTCTTGCCCATGGCGCCGACACGAAACTGCTCGATCAACACCACTTCATCGCGCTGCGGGTCATAGGGCAACACGCACACCGCATCATGGCGCACGAACAACTCACGGCTGATTTCACGGCTCATGCCGCCGGCGAACAACTCATGGCGCAGCTGGACGCGATCGAGTTTGTAGAAACCCTGATAGCAGCTGTCGCGTTTGACAATGTCCACAGCGGTCGGTGTGGCGTTGGCGAAATCAGTCATGGCAGTCCTCGTCTGGAGCAATCGATGCGAGGTTCCTACCTCGGCTTCGCGCCATCCTAACGCGCCCGTACCCTTTGATGCAGCCCCTTTCCTCTCATCGGGATGGACGGCAGGAGGTGAAAGAATTCTAATGAGTTTAGTGGCGAACTGATTGCCCTGCTGACAGTCGAAGCGGGTAACTTTTTGCCTTTCCCTGTTTCATGAAGGACGCCCATGTCGCTTTTCAGAATCGCTTCGCTGGCCGCCATTGCCCTGACGCTGGGTGCTTGCCAAAGCCTGTTCCAACCCAACTACCGCACGCCGCTGGAAACCACCCGCGATGCCTCGGAGCAGTTGCAACAAGGCTGCGCCAGCGCCGACTGCCCACTGGTGAACATCGACACCGTGCACTTTCCTGCCGAACCGGCCCTGGACGGCATCGTCGAAAAACGTCTGCTGCAGATGACCCGCAGCACCCCCGACGCCCCGGTAGCGCCCACGCTGGCAGCCTATCGCGAGCAGTTTTTGCGCAGCGCCCCACCGCGCACCAGCAGCTATTTGCAGGCCAAGGTACGTGAGCAACATGACGGCCTGGTGATCATCGAGCTGTCCAGTTACCTGGACACCGGCGGCGCCCATGGCACGCCGGGGCGCGGGTTCATCAACTATTCGCGCCAGCAGCACAAGGTGCTGACGCTGTCGGATATGTTGCTGCCGGGCCAGGAAGAAGCCTTCTGGAAAGCAGCCCAGGTCGCCCACAACAGCTGGCTGATCAGCACCAAACTGGATCAGGAGCCCGATTTCCTGAAGCAGTGGCACTTCCAGAAAACCCAGAACGTGGCGCTGACCTACGGCGGGCTGATCCTCAAGTACGAAACCAGCACCATTGCACCTTACGCCCTGGGCCACATCGAACTGAAGATCCCTTACCCGCGCCTCAACGGCATTCTCAAGCCCGAGCTGTTTCCCGGCCGTAGCTGAAAGCCCGACCCAGCAACAATTGCAGCAGCCCTGCCAGGACCAGCGACGGCAGGGTTGCGCCAATATCCGGGTAGAAATTGGCCAGCACGTGATAAGTGCTCACCCCACCCAGCCAGGCCAACAGTGCCGGCCAGCGCAACGCGGCTGACACCACCTGGCTGCTGCGTTTGCGCAGGATGAAGTGGTCCACCAGCACCACGCCGAACAGCGGCGCGAACACCGAGCCGATCAGCAACAGGAAGTTCTGGTACTGCGCCAACGGCGCGAAGCAGGCGATCAGGGTGCAGATGACACCAATCGCCAACGCCAGGTGTTCAACCTTCAATCCCGACAACATGCCGCTGGACACCGCCGCCGAGTGAATGTCGGCGAAGGCATTTTCCGACTCGTCCAGCAGGATCAGCAGCAATGGAATCCCCAATCCCGCGCCCGCCAGGGCCAGCAGCAACGCATTGACCTCACCGCTCGGCGCGAACGCCAGGGTGTAGGCCACGCCCAGGCTCATCAGCCAGAAGTTACCGATGAAGAAGCCCAGCGCCGTACCGCCGAATACATTTCTGGCGCGCTTGCCGAAGCGTGAGTAGTCGGCGATCAGCGGCAGCCAGGACAACGGCATGGCAATCGCGATATCAAACCCCACGGCCAAGGGCATCGAGCCGTCGCCGGCCTGGGCCCACAGCGCCGCCAGGTCGGCCTTGGCGAACAGGTTCCAGGTCAGCCAGGTGCACGCCGCCAGCAGCAACCAGATGCCCCACTTGCGCAGCACCTTGCGCACGAAGGTCAGCGGCCCGCTCACCGCGAGCAAGGTTGCCAGGGCGCCGAAGAACAAGGTCCACAGCAGCGGATTCGCCCCCAGGCTGCCTTCGCTGAACGCCCGGGCGCCCAACAGGCTGGCCGCGTCACGCATGACGATGATTTCGAACGAGCCCCAGCCGATCAACTGCAACAGGTTCAACACCGCCGGCACGCTCGCGCCCTTGCTGCCCAGGCTGAGCTTCAGTGCGGCCATGGCCGACAGGCCGGTGTCGCTGCCGATCACCCCGACGGCCGCCAGCAGCAGGACGCCCACCAGCGTACCGAGGAAAATCGCCAGCAACGAACCGCTCAGGCCCAGGCCCGGCGCCAGCAAGGCACCGACTTGCAGGACCATCAGGCCGATGCCGAGGGAGAACCACAGAGAGAAGAGATCGCGGGCGCCGAAGACGCGTTTGTCCGTGGGGACGGCGATGTCGGGGGAATAGGTGCTGGGTTGGATGCTCAAGGGTGTTGTCTCAGAGGATATTTTGTTGTTTTAGCGACCGCTATCGCGAGCAGGCTCGCTCCCACAAGGGGCCGGCGGCAGACACAGAATTTGTGCGCACCGCGATCCACTGTGGGAGCGAGCCTGCTCGCGATGGCGACGGTGAAAACACCGCCGCCATCAGCCCGGATCACACTTTCTTGTAAAGCTGACTGCCTTCCTGCTTGAACCGCTCAGCCTGCTCCGCCATCCCTTGGGCAACCTCCACATCCACCGCCTCGATGCGTTGGTTGGCCGCGTACTCGCGGACTTCCTGGGTGATCTTCATCGAGCAGAACTTCGGCCCGCACATCGAGCAGAAATGCGCGACCTTGGCCGAGTCCTTCGGCAGGGTTTCGTCGTGGTACGAGCGGGCGGTGTCCGGGTCGAGACCGAGGTTGAACTGGTCTTCCCAGCGGAACTCGAAGCGCGCCTTGCTCAAGGCATTGTCGCGGATCTGCGCGCCCGGGTGGCCTTTGGCAAGGTCGGCCGCGTGGGCGGCGATCTTGTAGGTGATGATCCCGGTCTTCACGTCATCCTTGTTCGGCAGCCCCAGGTGTTCCTTCGGGGTCACGTAGCAGAGCATGGCGCAGCCGAACCAGCCGATCATCGCCGCGCCAATGCCGGAGGTGATGTGGTCGTAGCCCGGCGCGATGTCGGTGGTCAGCGGGCCGAGGGTGTAGAACGGCGCCTCGTCGCAGCACTCCAGCTGCTTGTCCATGTTCTCCTTGATCAACTGCATCGGCACGTGGCCCGGGCCTTCGATCATGCATTGCACGTCGTGCTTCCAAGCGATCTTGGTCAACTCGCCGAGGGTTTCCAGTTCGCCGAACTGCGCTTCGTCGTTGGCGTCGGCAATCGAGCCCGGACGCAGGCCATCGCCCAGCGAGAAGCTGACGTCGTAGGCCTTCATGATTTCGCAGATGTCTTCGAAGTGGGTGTAGAGGAAGTTTTCCTTGTGGTGTGCCAGGCACCACTTGGCCATGATCGAACCGCCGCGGCTGACGATGCCGGTGACGCGCTTGGCGGTCATCGGCACATAGCGCAGCAACACGCCGGCATGGATGGTGAAGTAGTCGACGCCCTGCTCGGCCTGCTCGATCAGCGTATCGCGGAACAACTCCCAGGTGAGGTCTTCTGCCACGCCGCCGACTTTTTCCAGGGCCTGGTAGATCGGTACGGTACCGATGGGCACTGGCGAGTTGCGGATGATCCACTCGCGGGTTTCGTGGATGTGCTTGCCGGTGGACAGGTCCATCACCGTGTCCGAGCCCCAGCGGATGCCCCAGGTCAGCTTCGCCACTTCTTCTTCGATGGACGAACCCAGCGCGCTGTTGCCGATGTTGCCGTTGATCTTCACCAGGAAGTTACGGCCGATGATCATCGGTTCCAGTTCGGTGTGGTTGATGTTGGCCGGGATGATCGCGCGGCCCCGGGCGATTTCGTCACGGACGAACTCCGGGGTGATGATCTTCGGCACACTGGCGCCGAAGCTGTGGCCGGCGTGTTGCTGGTCCAGCAGGCCGGCGGCGCGGGCTACTTCCAGCTTCATGTTTTCGCGGATGGCGACGTATTCCATCTCGGCGGTGATGATGCCTTTGCGCGCGTAGTGCATCTGGCTGACGTTGGCGCCCGGCTTGGCACGACGCGGGTTGTTCACGTGGGCGAAGCGCAGTTTGGTCAGCTCGGGGTCGGCCAGGCGCTCCTGGCCGAAGTTGGAACTCAGCCCGGCCAGGCGCTCGGTGTCGCCACGGGCTTCGATCCACGGCGAACGCACGTCGGCCAGGCCTTTGCGCACGTCGATGATCACGTTCGGGTCGGTGTAGGGGCCCGAAGTGTCATACACGGTCACGGGGGCGTTGATTTCGCCGCCGAAGTCGGTCGGGGTCACGTCGAGGCTGATCTCGCGCATGGGCACGCGGATGTCCGGGCGGCTGCCCTGGACGTAGATTTTTTGCGAGCGGGTAAAAGGCTGAACCGATTGCTGATCGACCTGGGCCGAATCACTGAGGTTGATCGCGTTTTTTGATTTTGTCGTCATCACGGGCTCTCCAGACACACATCCAGGCAGTGGATTTTTGTCGGAGCGAACCTGTAACGAATGGACGCAATCGCGCACGGACTGTGCGGATGCTGTGCTTGATGCTCGAGGCTGCTCGAAAATCGAAAGTCGATGGTCGAACAACATCCCGGACGAAGCACAAGAGGACTCGCCGGGTGACGAGAAATCTTGTTCCCTACGCAGGCGCTAACCTGATCAGGTTCAACGGGATCCGAAATTATTCGATCTCAGCCTCATAGCAAGGCACCCCGACAAGAACCCGGCCAGTCTAGACACAACTACGAAAGAACGCCATCACCGTAGCAAAAGGCGTGATGAATGGCGCATATACAGGATTGTTGCCGTGCGCAGGCGCAACTACACTCGCTACGCCGCGCCTCTTGTGCGCAATCATTTTGAGAAGTAGGGATCGCCTCATGCTGCGCAAACTCTCACTGGCCCTTGCCGTGTCTTGTGCGTCCAATGGAATGGCCTGGGCTGCCGAAGCGCCCCTAACCACCAAAACCGATCTGGTGAGCGTGTACCAGGAAGCGGTGGACAACAACGCCGACCTGGCCGCCGCCCGCGCCCAGTATGGCGCCCAGAAAGAAGTGGTGCCCCAGGCCCGCGCCGGGCTGCTGCCCAACCTGTCGGCCGGTGCCGACCTGAACAACACCCGTACCGAGCTCGACCAACCGGCGATGACCGCCACCCGAAGCGCCACGGTTTACCAGGCCACGCTGTCCCAGCCGATTTTCCGGGCCGACCGCTGGTTCCAGTTACAGGCGGCAAAATCCGTCAATGAACAAGCGTCGCTGCAACTCTCGGCCACTGAGCAGAACATGATCCTGCAAAGCGCCGAGAGCTATTTCAACGTACTGCGCAGCCAGGACAACCTGGCCTCGACCAAGGCCGAGGAAGCGGCTTTCAAACGTCAACTCGACCAGTCCAACGAACGCTTCGACGTGGGCCTGTCGGACAAGACCGACGTACTGCAATCCCAGGCCAGTTACGACACGGCCCGGGCCAACCGGATCCTCGCCCAGCGCCAGGTCGAGGATGCGTTCGAAGCGCTGGTCACCCTGACCAACCGCCAGTACAACTCGATCCAGGGCATCGTCCACACGTTGCCGATCCTGCCGCCGACACCCAATGATGCCAAGGCCTGGGTCGACACCGCGGCCAAGCAGAACCTCAACCTGCTGGCCAGCAACTACGCCGTCGACGCGGCCGAAGACACCTTGCGTCAACGCAAGGCCGGCCATGCGCCCACGCTCGACGCGATCGCCCAGTACAAGAAAGGCGACAACGACGGCCTCGGCTTTACCAACCCGAGCCCGACCGGCCAGCGTTACGGTGGCGATGCCGAGCAGCGCACCATCGGCCTGCAGTTGAGTATCCCGATCTACAGCGGCGGTTTGACCAGTTCCCAGGTTCGCGAGTCCTACTCGCAACTCACCCAGACCGAACAGCAGCGCGAAGGCCTGCGCCGGCAGGTGGTGGAAAACACCCGCAACCTGCATCGCGCGGTGAACACCGATGTGGAGCAGGTCCAGGCCCGGCGCCAGTCGATCATCTCCAACCAGAGCGCGGTGGAGGCCACGGAGATCGGTTATCAGGTGGGCACACGCAACATCGTCGATGTGCTGGATGCCCAGCGCCAGCTGTACACCTCGGTGCGCAACTACAACAACGCCCGCTACGACTACATCCTCGACAACCTGCGCCTCAAGCAGGCCGCCGGCACCCTGAGTCCGGCCGACCTGCAGGACCTGTCACGCTACCTCAAGCCCGACTACAACCCGGACAGGGACTTCCTGCCGCCGGACCTGGCGCAGGCAGCGGCGGAGCAGTTGCGCTCACGGCCTGCACAGTAAGCAGCAGTAACCTTTGTGGCGAGGGGATTTATCCCCGCTGGGGTGCGAAGCGCCCCCCTTCAAACTACCTGGCACACTGCGCTATCAGGTCCTGGGGCTGCTACGCAGCCCAGCGGGGATAAATCCCCTCGCCACAGATAAATCCCCTTGCCACAAGAGCAACGATCACCGGCTGGAAATCAACCGCCCCACCCCCTCCAGCAACCGCTGCAAGGCGCCCTGATTGGTGCGCATCACCTTCAATCCCGCCTCGGCCATGCGCAGGGCATCCCGGGGCAGTTCGAACAGCCGTTGTATCGCCCAGGCCAGGCTTTCGGCATCTTCGACCTCCTGCAACGCTCCGGCGCTGCGCAGTTGCGCGGCGATTTCCAGGAAGTTGAACAGGTGCGGCCCGCTGAGAACCGGTTTCGCCAGCGCCGCCGGCTCCAGCAGATTGTGGCCGCCGTTGGGCACCAAACTGCCGCCCACGAACGCGCTATCGGCCAAAGCATAAAGAAACAGCAGCTCGCCCATGGTGTCGCCCAGCAGCACCGAGACTTGTGCTGTAACGGGCTGTGCGCCGGAGCGCCGGACCGTGACAAAGCCTTCGCTTTCACATAGCTGGTGCACGGCGTCGAAGCGCTCGGGATGACGCGGCACCAGGATCAGCAACGCATCGGGGTAACTGTCGAGCAGTCGACGGTGCGCGGCCAGCACCACCTCGTCCTCGCCCTCATGGGTACTGGCGGCGATCCAGACCGGGCGATCCGTCGCCTGCCATTGGCTGCGCAGGGCACTGGCGCTCTCGAGCAGTTGCGGGTCGATGGTCAGGTCGAACTTGATGGAACCGGTCACCTCGACGGTCTCCGCCCGAGCGCCCAACTGGCGAAAGCGTTCGGCCTCGGCTTCGGTCTGGACGGCAAACAGACTCATCTCGGCAAGCATCGGCCGAGTGAGTCTGGGGAAACGCGCATAGCCCCGGGCCGAACGCTCCGACAGACGCGCATTCGCCAGGGCCACGGGAATACCGCGCTTGGCGCATTGATGGATATGGTTGGGCCACAACTCGGTTTCCATGATCACCGCCAGTGTCGGACGAACCCGATCAAGAAAACGCCTGGCGGCGCAGGGCAAGTCGTAAGGCAAGTAACAATGCTGGATGCGCGGCTCATTGGCGAATAACGCCCGGATCCGCTCCGAGCCCGTGGGCGTCATGCAAGTCACCGTGATCGGCAACTGTGGATAACGCTGCAACAGGGCACGGATCATCGGCGCGGCGGCAATGCTTTCGCCCACCGACACCGCATGGACCCAGATGCCTCCCTGGGCCATGACCGGCAAGCCCCAGGAAAACCGCTCGCCAATGCGCCGGGCATACGCCGGCGCCTTGCGTGCCCGCAGCCACAGCCGAATCGCTACCAGTGGCAGCCCCAGGTAAAACAATGCGCTATAGAGAGTTCTGTTCATGGCGGCGGAGTTTATCGGTTTTTCAGCCGATCGCCTGCAACTGCACGGCAAAACGTTCCGCCAGCCAGCGCGCCGCCGGGCCCAGGGGTTCGTCGCGGCGCCAGACCAGTTCCACCACCAGGGCCGGTGGGGTCCATTCACTGTTGAGTTCGACCATGTCGCCCAGGTACGCCGGATACTGCACCACGTGCCGCGGCAGCCAGGCCCAGCCCAGGCCGCTTCTCAACCATTCGGCCAGGACGTAGAAACTGTCGGCGCGCCAGACCTGCGGGCTGGCCTGTTCGCTACCGGGATAGACGCTGGACTGGGTCGCCATCAACAACTGCCGGTGCCGGGCCATTTCCCGACAGGACACGTAGTCGTGGCTGGCCAGCGGATGCCCCTTGCTACACACCGTGACCATCTCGACGCTGCCCAACACCCGGCGCTCCAGCGCTTCGGGGATCTGGTCGTGATAGAACAACAAGCCCAGGTCGGCACGACGCTCCACCAGTTTGCGCGCCACATCGCCCTGGGCGGCGCTGGCCAGTTGCACCTCAAGGGTGGGGAATTGCTCAGCCAACGCCACCAGGCTGTCGATGACCGGTTGATAGGGCACGGCCTCGTCCTGGGCCAGGCGCAGCGACGCCTCCTGACCGCGCATCAAGGCCAGGGCCCGACCATTGAGGCGTTCACACTGGCGCAACACTTCCCGCGCTTCTTCCAGCAATGCCTCGCCAGCGTCGGTGAGCTTCGGCTGGCGGCCGCTGCTGCGCTCGAACAGGCTCACGCCCAAGTCGGTTTCCAGCAAGGCAATCGCGCTGCTGATAGCTGATTGGGCCTTGTGCTGATCCCGGGCCACGGCGGAAAACGAACGCTTTTCGGCGACCCCCACGAACAACCGCAGTTGCTCAAGATTCCACTGAACATTCATGGCGCAACCTATCTATCCTACAGATAGGTAATGACTTTACCCCATCTAGCCACCCACTAAAATGGCGACATCGAAAGACGCAACAGTCAAAGAGGTCCCGCCCATGAATGCTTACTACTACCTCACTATCGCCATCTGCGCCGAAGTGATCGCCACCGTTTCGATGAAAGCAGTGAAAGGCCTGAGCACGCCCCTGCCCCTGGTGCTGGTGATCGCGGGTTACGGCACCGCCTTCTGGATGTTGACCCTGGTGGTGCGCAGCGTTCCGGTGGGCGTGGCGTATGCGGTCTGGGCCGGGATGGGGATCGTCATGGTCAGCATCGCGGCACTGTTCATTTACGGACAGAAGCTGGACGTGCCAGCGATGCTGGGGATGGCGCTGATTGTGCTGGGGGTTGTGGTGATCCAGCTGTTTTCCAAGACTGCCGGACATTGAGGAACACGAAACACCCGACATGTTATGCGGTTGCCCCTGAATGGGTGGCCAAACTCAGCTCATCGAGTCTGTATACTGCGCCCTTGTCCTGAACACTGAGGTCGCTGCATGCCATCCGTTATTTCCACCGACGTTCTGATTGTCGGCGCCGGAGTCGCCGGCCTCTGGCTGAATGCGCGCCTGCGTCGCCAGGGCTATTCGACCGTGCTGGTGGAAAGTGCCAGCCTCGGCGGTGGGCAGAGCGTCAAGTCCCAGGGCATCATCCATGGCGGCGCCAAATACGCGTTGCATGGCGCCCTGACCGGCGCCTCGGAAGCCATTGCCGACATGCCGCGCCGTTGGCGCGAAGCGCTCGCTGGCAGCGGTGAGCTGGACCTGTCCGGTGTGCGCCTGCTCTCCGAGGCCCATTACCTGTGGTCTCCCGGCACCCTGGCCGGCAATCTCACCAGTTTTTTCGCCAGTAAGGCCGTACGCGGGCGGGTCGATCAGGTCAAAGGCGAGCAACTGCCACCGGCCCTGCAGGACAAGCGTTTCAAAGGCAAGGTCTACCGCCTGGCCGAACTGGTGGTGGATGTCCCCAGCCTGATCGCACGCCTGGCGGAACTGGCTGGCGACAGTCTGCTCGCCGGCCAGCACATCGAGCCGCTGCGCGAAACCGGCGAACTGGTGGGCCTGAAGGTTGACGGTCGCGAGATCCGCGCCCAACGCATTGTCCTCAGTGCCGGGGCCGGCACTGCCGACCTGCTCGCGGCCCTGGGCCTGGACCAGCCGGCCATGCAGCGCCGGCCGCTGCACATGGTCCTGGTCAAGGGACCGAGCCTCAAGCCGCTGTATGCCCATTGCCTGGGGGGCGGGCCGAAGCCGCGCATCACGGTCACCACTCACCCGGCCGCCGATGGTCAATGGGTCTGGTACCTGGGCGGCGACATCGCCGAGGCCGATGGCGTGGCCCGCGAACCCGCCGCGCAGATCGCCACCGCGCAAAAGGAACTCGGACAATTGCTGCCCTGGGTCGACCTCAGCACCGCGCAATGGGCCACCCTGCGGGTCGATCGCGCCGAACCGCTGCAATCGGGCCTGACCCGTCCGGACAACGCCTTCCTCGCCGAGCAGGATCGTCTGCTGGTGGGCTGGCCGACCAAGCTGGCCCTGGCCCCGGACTTTTCCGACCGGGTGATCGCCGCACTGCAACAGAGCGGCATCACCCCCAGCCATGCGGCGCCGCTGCCGGATTTGCCGAAGCCGCCCATGGGCGTGCCGGCCTGGGAGCAGTTGCTGCCATGAGCCAACCGACCCTGCACGATTTCTATCGCCCCCTGGGCATCCACGGCCCGCTGGTCTCCCCACTGGGCCTGGGCACCGTCAAGCTCGGTCGCGACCAAGGGGTCAAGTACCCCAACGGTTTCCGGATTCCCGATGACGACGAAGCGCGCATGCTGCTCAAGCTGGCCCGCGACCTGGGCATCAACCTCATCGACACCGCGCCGGCCTATGGCCGCAGCGAAGAACGCCTCGGCCCGCTGTTGCGCGGCCAGCGCCAGGACTGGGTGATTGTCAGCAAGGTGGGCGAAGAGTTCAGCGACGGCCAGTCGCGCCACGACTTCAGCGCCGCCCACACCCGCTTCTCGGTGGAACGCAGCCTCAAGCGTTTGGAGACCGACTACATCGACCTGGTGCTGGTGCACTCCGACGGCAATGACCTGGCGATTCTCAACGACAGCGAGGTCTACCCGACCCTGGCGGCGCTCAAGCGCGAGGGCAAGATCGGTGGCTTCGGCTTCTCCGGCAAGACTGTCGAGGGTGGCCTGAAGGCCCTCGAACAGGGCGATTGCGCCATGGTTACCTACAATCTGAACGAACGAAGCGAAACGGCTGTCATTGACTACGCTACCGAGCACGGCAAAGCCATCCTGGTGAAAAAAGCCCTCGCCAGCGGTCACGTCTGCCTGAGCCCCGGCGTGGATCCGGTCCAGGCCAGCTTCGAACTGTTGTTTGAACATCCAGGGATCGCCAGTGCTATTGTCGGCACCATCAATCCGCTGCACCTCGCCCATAACGTCGCGACCGTAGCCAAGGTCCTACGTAAAAACTGACGCCGCTTCACGCGGTTTTTAGCAGGAGCCGATATGCCGCGCACGCTCATCAGGAAGAACCCGAGCAACTTCAAGACCCTGCCACTGTTCGTCGAAGCGACGCCCGAAGGCCTGACGTACCAGAGCGTCGGGATGCCGCTGAATTTCGCCCAGACCTTGCAGCGCCGCCGCCCCGTAACGGTGGCCGATGCGGAGCGTTTTTCCCTGGAGTTGGCGAACCTGGGGGTCTCGGTGCGCCTGACCCTGCAGTGGCAGAACCGCGACTATTGGGTGTTGGTGCGCCAGCGTCGGCAGGATCGCGGCGACGTGGTGCTCAAGCTGATTTCCGGTTACGTCCCGGCCCACGAACTGAATCTGCCCTTACACACCGCCACCCAGGAAATTGCCGAGGAATGCCTACTGGAAACCCCCGAAGGCTGGCTCGGCGGACGCTTCAACGAAACCTGGCTGCCGGCCCCCTACGCTGCAGCGCTGCACTATCGCGAAGCCTTGCCGTTTCGCCTGACGCCGCTGTCAGGCTCGGCCCGCCCGGTGCGCAGCGCCAACCTGCAACTGATCGAGCGGCCACGGGCTTACGTGCACCTGCCGACGGCGTCACTGCAACTGATCTACGATTTGCGCCTGGAAGTGCCCAAGGAAGCCAAGTCCCTGAGCCTGTTTCACGTCGATGAGCGCCTGGAGGGCGACCAGTTGGTGGCACGCCTGGACCGCAAGCGTCCCGATCTGTACCTGATGCCACTGCACGATGGTCAACCCTTGCCCGAGCTGTACACCTTGAAAAAGGATCAGTTGTATCCCGCCAGTACTCGCGGGCTGTACCTGGCCGAAAGTTTCGCCAGGCAGGATGGCTGGCTGGTGCGGGACGAACGGATTCGCTGGAAAGACTGGCTACGCCAGCAAGGGCTGACACCACCGGGCAAGGAGTCAGGCCTCACCCGCTTGAGGGGCAAGGCCCGGCAATTGCTGAAGAAGATCGTGCCGCGCAAGGTGGCTCGCTAGAACAAGCAAACCGGCCGAACACTGAATTTGTGGCGAGGGATTTATCCTCTCGCCACAAAGCCAGCTGCGGAGCACTTCAGTGACTGCGGATCTTTTCCACAATCGCCGTCGTCGAGCTGTTTTCCACCAGCCCTAATACCTTCACGGTACCGCCATACGCGGTGACAATGTCTGCCCCCACGACCTGGTCGATCCCGTAGTCGCCGCCCTTGACCAGCACGTCCGGCTTGACCTGGCGCAGCAGATTCTCCGGCGTGCCTTCGCTGAAGCTGATCACCCAATCCACCGCGCCAAGACCGGCCAGGACCGCCATGCGCCGATCGACGCTGTTGATCGGACGGCCCGGGCCTTTGAGACGGCTCACCGAGGCATCGTCATTGACCGCAACGATCAGGCGATCGCCCTGGGCACGGGCCTGCTCGAGGTACGTCACGTGGCCCGCGTGCAGAATGTCGAAGCAGCCGTTGGTGAAGACGATGCTTTCGTTGTGGGCACGGGCATCGTCAACGGCCAACAGCAGTTGCTCCAGACCCAGCACGCCCCGTTCGGAACCCTCTTCGCGCTGGATGGCACGACGCAGTTCCGGCGCACTGATGGCCGCCGTACCGAGCTTACCGACGACAATGCCCGCCGCCAGGTTCGCCAGGGCCACCGCATGGGGCAGCTCCTCGCCGGCGGCAATCGCTGCGGCCAGGGTGGAAATCACGGTATCGCCGGCACCCGTCACGTCGAACACTTCACGGGCGCGGGCCGGCAAGTGCAGCGCCGGCTGATCGGGACGCAGCAGGGTCATGCCATGCTCGCCACGGGTCACCAGCAAGGCACCGAGGTCCAGGTCGTGCATCAACTGCGCACCTTTGCTCACCAGCTCATGTTCGTCGACACAACCGCCGACGATGGTCTCGAACTCGCTGAGGTTCGGCGTGATCAGGCTCGCGCCGCGGTAGATGGAAAAATCCTTGCCCTTGGGGTCGGCCACTACCGGAATGCCACGGGCACGGGCGGCCTGGATCAGCGACTGGTTGTTTTTCAACGCGCCTTTGCCGTAGTCCGACAGCACCAGCACCTTGACGCCCTCAAGCAATTGATCGACCTCGGCACCGAGGGCCAGGGGATCAGTGGCAAAAGGCTCTTCGAAATCGATCCGCAGCAGTTGCTGGTGACGGCTCATGACCCGCAACTTGACGATGGTCGGCTGGTGCGCAATACGCTGGAATATTGCCCGCACCCCGGCACCCTTGAGGCTATTGCTCAGGCTTTCGGCAGCTTCGTCGTCGCCGGTTACGCCCACCAGGGAGGCCGGTGCGCCGAGGGCAGCAATGTTCAGGGCAACGTTGGCGGCGCCGCCAGGGCGATCCTCGATGTGCTCGACCTTGACCACCGGCACCGGCGCCTCAGGAGAGATCCGTGAGGTACCGCCATGCCAATAGCGGTCGAGCATGACATCGCCGACCACCAGAACAGGGGCTTGATCGAATCGCGGCATGGACAACTTCATGGAGCATCCCACATACAAAATGAACAGGGTCGCGATATTAGCACAGGGTGGACCAAGGCTCGTCCACGGTGGCCAGGTGCTGCACCTTTATTCCTTTTGCAGCAATGCCAGAAGCCGGTCACAGGCCTGGGACAGCTCGACTTCGCAGGTATTGATTTCGCATTCGGCCGCCAGCGGTGCTTCGTAAGGGCTGTCGAGCCCGGTGAAATTCCTGATCCGCCCGGCGCAGGCTTCACGGTACAACCCCTTGGGATCGCGCTCGGCACAGACCTCGAAAGGCGTGCTCACATACACCTCCACGAACGTGCCTTCGCAGAACAGCCGCCGGGCCGCGTCACGATCGGCGCGAAAGGGAGAAATCGCCGCAACGATGACAATCAGCCCGGCATCGACCATCAAGCGTGCTACTTCGGCAATCCGCCGAATATTCTCCTTGCGGGCCTCGTCATCCATCCCCAGGCCACGGCACAGCCCCTGGCGCAGGTTGTCGCCGTCGAGCAGGCAGGTGTGCAAGCCCTGCCCATGGAGCTGCGTCTCCAGCGCATTGGCCAGCGTCGACTTGCCGGCCCCCGATAGCCCTGTCATCCAGATACAACGCGGCCGCTGGGATTTCAGCGCGGCCCGTTCAGCAGGCGTAACCGCCAGCGCATAGGGACGGATCTGCGTTTGTTGCATCGCTACCTTTGACGTTTCATTCATAACCGAGCATCTCGTAGTCGCGCTGGTACACCCGCCGTACAAGCCTTCGGGTACGTACCGAACAGATTTCCCGAACCGGCACCGATGCACGTTGCTGGGTTCGGTTCACGTGAGGCAACGTCATGGGCAGGCCCAGGTGCTCGCATACCCGTTGATAGTCGCGATCCAGATGCTCCTGATAACCGATAAAGTCCATCGCCAGATGGCCGAGGGAGTCGGTAAGAAAATCTGTCTGGGCGGCGAAATGCAATTGCCGCGTGACGTTTTCCGGGTGCAGCCAGCGAGCGACGAAATCATTGAAGTCGCGATAATGGCTGACCAGCCTCTGCGCTGCATGATCGCGTTGCCCCAACGTGTTGCCTCGCAGGAAAGCATAGGCCGAATACGTGCGTTCCAGCGGGTCACGGACAAAAGCGAATTTGAAGCTTTCGGCATATTGCTCGGGAAACTGCTCTTGGTACCAATACAGCGGCAGGTGTCCGGGGCTGTAGCCATTGAACATGCCGACGCAGACACTACTGCCGGCACATTTGGGCACGTGGATGAACAGACAACCGCGTTGAGTGAAGGCTTCGGGGAAACGGCAATTGGCCGACATCGACTTGTTCACCACCTGCCGATCGACAATCGACAGACGACTCAACAGAAATGAGCGCTGCGTCTTGGGCAGCAGCTTCCATAGATAACGTTGCAGCATTCAAGTACCCGCGCGAAAAGGATGGCCCCTTCGATCACTGAAGTTCGTCCAGGAAAAGTCCTGTGGCCAGAACCTTACCAAGCACGGCACGCGGGTTTATTTCGAATTGGTTGTCTCAGGTAACAATCTAGACACAAATCCCTGTGAGAGCCGGGCGGCCCTCACAGGGATTGCACAGAACTCAGGCGATATTCTCGGCGGGAGCATCCAGCCCCATGGCGTGTAGACGTGCGTAGTAGCCGTTCTGGGCAAGCAGTTCGCCGTGGGTACCGCGCTCGACGATACGGCCCTGGTCCATCACCAGAATCAGGTCAGCCTTTTCGATGGTCGACAGGCGGTGGGCAATGACCAGGGTCGTGCGGCCTTTCATCACCTGGTCCAGTGCAGCCTGGATATGCCGCTCGGACTCGGTGTCCAGCGCCGAAGTGGCCTCATCGAGAATCAGCAGCGGAGCGTTTTTCAACAATGCCCTGGCAATGGCCAGGCGCTGGCGCTGGCCGCCGGACAACAGCACACCGTTTTCTCCCACCTCGGTGTCCAGGCCCTGGGGCAGTTGGTCGATGAAGTCCATGGCGTAGGCGTCCCGGGCGGCCTTTTCAATGTCTGCCCGTGGCGCACCGGCCAGGTCGCCGTAGGCGATATTGTTGGCCACCGTATCGTTGAACAGCGTGACGTGCTGGGTCACCTGGGCGACATGACGGCGCAGGTTACGCAGCCGGTAGTCCTCGATCTCCACGTCATCGAGCAGAATCTCGCCGATATCATGATGATAGAAGCGTGGGATGAGGCTCGCCAGGGTCGATTTGCCGCTGCCCGAACGCCCTACCAGTGCAATCATCTGCCCTGGTGCCGCCGTGAAACTGATGTCCTTGAGCACCTCGCGACCGGCGCCGGGGTAGGTGAAGCTCAAGTTCCGCACGTCGAGACGGCCGCTGATGCGCTCCTGCTCGACCGTGCCTTTGTCGACTTCCGGCTCGACGTCCAGTTGCTCGAAAATGCTTTCGGCACCGGCGACGCCTTTCTGGATGGTGGAGCTGACTTCCGAGAGCTGGCGAATCGGCTTGGGCAACAGGCCAGCAGCCGTGATGTAGGCCACCAGGTCACCGGCCGTCGCGTCACCGCGCAGGAACAGCACCAGGAACATGAGGGCAGCCATGGCGGTGTAGATCACCAGTTGCAACATCGGCGTATAGACGGCGCCCGTGCGGGTCATGCGCAACTGTTTATCGGTATTGCCCTGGCTGGCACGGGCAAACCGCTCCTCCTCGTAGGTCTCGCCGCCAAAGCTGCGCACTACGCGGTAGCCCTGGATGGTCTCGGACGCCACGTGGGTCACGTCGCCCATGGCCACCTGGATCTTTTTGCTCTGCTTGCGGAATTTCTTGCTGGTATTGCTGACCATCATCGCAATCAGCGGCAGGATCGCCAGCATCACCAAGGTCAACTGCCAGTTCATCCATACCAGGTAAACGAAGAGGAACACCACGGTGAGCCCTTCGCGGATGACCACCTTGATGGCATCGGTGGCGGCCCCGGTGACCATGGTTACGTTGAACGTGATGCGGGAAATCAGATGCCCGGAGTTGTGGGTGTCGAAATAGCGGTTGGGCAATACCAGCAGTTTGTTGAACAGCTCGACCCGCAGATCATGTACCAACCCCAGGGAAACCTTGGCCAGATAGTAGTTCCCCAGGAACGACCCCAGGCCCTGCCAGGCCGCGATCAGGATGATCAGCAGCGGCACCGCCATCAGCAGCTTCAAGTCCTTGAGGTAAGGCACGTTGGGGAAGAGCACCGCATCGGGATTGCTCAAGCCATCGACGAAGTATTTGAGGATCCCGGCCAGCATGGGCTGGGTGGAAGCAAATATCACGAAGCCCACGATACTCAGCAGGAAGATGCCCACGTAGGGTTTGACGTATCCCAGCAGCCGAAAGTAGATCTTCAGGCTGGAATCCTGTTCCGCGTTAGGCGGTGCGTCACTCATCGTAGGGCTCACTGGTTAGGAAGAACGCGGAATTTTATCACAGCCTTCAGGCTTGACTCGCGCCCAGGTCAAAACGCTGGCCAGGCCAATCGGCAGCCAACTGATGAACCATTCGGCGCGGGGGCTGCCGGTCAGGCTCGCGGCGTCGAATTGCATCGCCAGGAACGAGAATATCCATATGCCGAGCACTCCTCGGCCCACCAGGCTGTCGCGGGCCCGCCAGGCTTCACGCAGCACGGCGAACCAGACAATGCACCACAACACCAGCCCCGGCAACCCGAGCAGGATGGCGACATGGCTGAACAGGTTGTGTGCATGGTCGAAAGGGCGGCCGAGAACCATTACCTTGTAGTCACTCGCTAACCCGAGGCCACCCCACGGACGCTCGGCGATCATGTGCAGGCTCGACATGAAGATCTCGGGGCGGTGGGAGGATCCACGTGCCATGACCAGCGGCTCGAGCAGCCAGAAGGTCAGCATCGCCAACACCAGGGCCGTGGCAGCAATGACACGGGTACGCTGGTCCCGGCAATAAATCGGCATGGCCAGGACGCTGAGCAACAAGGCCAGCGCCGCACCGCGACTCTGACTCATCACGACAAATATTCCCAACAGTGCCAGGGCCACCGCCCAAAGGACTTGCAGCCCTATAGAGCGGGGCACCCAGTGCAACATCCAGACCGCCGCCAACCCGATCACGTAGCCGCCAAGAATCGGATGGGATAACTCCCCCAGGCCTTCCAGGCGCGCAACCAGGGGTTTGTGCTCAATGCCATAGAAATGAATGATCGCCATCAGGGCCGTCAGGGCAAGCCCCACGCCCCCCCATTGCATGACCCGAATCACTCGCTCGGGCTGACCATCGGCAAGGATCGGAAAAAACAGCAGGAACACCAGGATATAGAGCAATCGCTTGGCTTCACGCCCAGGCTCGGGTGCCTCGGCCCAGAACAACGTAATCAGCGCCCAGACCGCCAGAGCGAGCAACGCCGTACATATCAGCCGTTGAGCACGCCATAACTCCACCAACCGATGACGCGCCGACCAGGCGAATACGAGTGTCGGCAACCAGACGAACAGGACCAGACCCTGCTGATAAATCTTGTTGCTCGGCGCCAGGGCTATCGCCAGCAAAAACCATAACAAGCCAAAAACCAACCATCCCTTCGCCCATCGTGCTGCGTGCATCTTCGCTCCTAAACGATTCACCTGCCAAACCGGCATGGTTAAAACAAAAACTTTTGGGCATCATGGCCCGCCACGGCACCGGTTCTTTCAACAAGGTTTTCCTACGATGCAATCCTCACGGCTTCCCCAAGCCGCTTTGAATCAATTGATTGAAGGCGCCAGTATTCTGGAGGCCGACAGCTACGGCCCAAAAGTGTATCTGTTGCAGGATGGCAATATCCTCAAACTGTTTCGCCGTAAGCGGCTTTTTTCTTCGGCTCTTCTAAGGCCTTATTCAGCACGTTTCATTCATAACGCAGCCCGCTTGCAGGCACTCGGTGTACCGACCCTCGAGGTCCTGGCGTTCTATAAATTGCCGATCCCCGGCATGACCGCCGTACTGTATCGACCGCTCCCCGGAAAAACCCTGCGTCAATTATCGAATCAGGAGAACTTCAGTTGGCCGCAGATGCTTCCAGCGCTGGTCGAGTTGATCCGCAGCCTACATGCCAGTGGCATCTATTTCCGTTCGTTGCACCTGGGCAACATCGTCATCACCCCCGAAAACAGACTCGGACTGATCGATGTGGCCGACATGCGCTTCCTGCGCGCTCCACTGCCACGCCACCTGGCGCGCCGCAACCTGCAGCATTTCGCTCGTTATATTGCCAGGGAAAACCTGAACGGGAGCTTTCCGATGCAAGCGTTGGAAAACGCCCTATTGGCCGCCTGAAATCAGTTGCCGAGCGGTCTGGCTGAAACTCAACCAGGCCTCGTCGGGCGCCAGTGCCTGATGCTGGGCGGCAGCAACCTCTTCGGCCGAGGTCTGTAAAATCTGCATCAGCGCTTCGCTCCAGGCCTGAACGTCGTTGACCGGGGCATACCACCCCGTGTCGCCCAACTGCTCGCGGAACACCGCCAACTCACTGGTCAGCACCGGCACGCCAGCCATGACGGCCTCTTGCAGGATCAGTCCCAGCCCCTCGCTGACGGATGGGATCAGCACCCAGTCGAAGGCCTTGTAAAGCACCGCGATATCGTCCAGATGGCCTGTCAGCAATACCTTGCCCAGCAGGTCCGGCCGGGCGATCCGCTCTTGCAACGCCTCTCGCTGCGGCCCTTCACCCACGATGACCAGCCGCCAATCGGGCTGGCTTCCTGCTGCCAGGGCAAAGGCATCCAGCAAGCAGGCAAACCCCTTGGCGTCCACCAATCGCCCAACGGCGCCAAACACCCGCAGCCCCGTTGACAGGCCCAGCCGGAAACGGGCTTGCGCGCAAGGCATGAGTGCGGACCGGAAGGCAACCGGATCGAATGCGCTGCGCAGTGCAGTGACCGGAATTTCCAGGTCATCTTGAAGGGTAGTTGCCAGCGTCCGGGAAACCGCTGCCAGCGTCAGACGTGAAGCGGGGAACCCGCGTAGCAGCTCGCGGCTTTCAGCGTTGAGTCGCGTCGAGCCATGGAAGACCACCACCACGCGGATCTGCGACAGGGTCTGAAGGACAGGCAACAGGGTACGAGCGACACCGAGGCCATCGAGCAGCACAACCCGGGCATTGCTGTCGAGCAACGCCTGGCGGAAACGTTTACGCATCAAGGGCTTGAACAGCCGCCAGACGTGTCGCCCTTTGAGCCGGGCGGAAGAAAGGTGCCACTCGCGCGCCTGCCCTGCATTGACCTGGCAGCCAGCGCCTGAGCCCTGCAAGAGCCATGTCTTGACCGGCATCGCGGGTTCGATCCGTGACAGTATCTGGTGATGAACCTTGTGTACCGAAGCGAACGGTGAACCACCCGCCCACATGACATTAATAATGCTCATTGAGCAGCAAACCTTTCATTGCGTGCCTGGGTTCGTGCTTCGAGGCATTTAGAAACTGATAAGCCAGCCAATGCAGACTCCGAGCAAAAGGACCAGGGATAACTTGACCTGCTCGCGACGCCTGCGACGTGCCTTGCGCTGACGCTCCACGGGTACTTCCACGTGAACCCCGAATCCAGTGTGCAAAACAGCATCCCCTTCCAGCGTTACCGCCGTCAAGTTCAGTTGTGCGTAGCGAAGCGACAGGGCCTTCTCGCCACCAAAGCCGGCAAACGGGGCACACAGTTGATATTCCTTGAGCCGCCGCAGTCCCGGATTAAGGGAAAAACTCTGCCATTCGGGTTTGTCGGAAATCAGCGGGTAACAGGCCACGCCACTGATGACGTCGCGCTCGCCCAAGTGGATGTAAGGACTGTGTACGCACAAGTCGTAAACATAGTTGCGCAGCCATACTTGGAGGATATCGGGCCGTTGCTCCAGGATCGCCCGGGAGTCCTCCACGAAGGCCGGACGATAGAACTCCCAGTCATCTTCGCAATGAAAGATATAAGGCGTCTTGACATGCCCGTAGGCCAGATCGATCGAGGCCAACTGTCCCAGCTTCGGCTGATTGACGAACACCGTACAGTGATCTTTCCAGTGGGCCGGGATCACCGCATGCACGCCTTCATCACCCGCGTCTTCGGTTATGAGGACTTCTCGGATCGGCGCAGTATTGAAACGGTCAAAGCTCTCCAAGGTCCGCTTGAGCAGATCGAGCCGGCCGCAACTGGTTACCACCAGGGTAATGTCACTCTCGTCGGAAAACTGCACCTGAAATACCATATAGTTTAAACGTCATCGGAATATCCGATGATCGAACGGTTCCTGTTAAACGCCCAGCTTCAGGCGCAATTTTTCCAGCAAGGCCAGCGGTGCGCGCGGCCGTAATGGCGGTTCCAGCGCTTCAACGATCTTTTGCCCTATACGCGCGAAGCTGAATTGTTCCAATGCCAGCTTCTGCCCATGACGCGCAATAATGTGCGCCAATTCGGGATCGGCACGCAGACGACCGAGCTTCTCCCGGAGCTGCGCGATGTCGCGATAGAGCACCACGTTCTGCATGTCCTGCAATCCCAGGGCCTGGGCCTCGGCGGTCCCCTGATCGAACGCCAGCAGCACACAACCGCAGGCCATGGCTTCAAAGTTCTTGATCATGAACTCGCCCATGCCCACATCGGCACTGACGAAAAAGCGGATGCGATTGAGGGTCTCGCAATATTCCTCGCCGGACTTGGTACGGGTGACGACCAGCGGTTCAACATGCCCCAGCTCATCCAACAGAGCCTTGCGACCACTATAGGCGACGCTGTTGGTGCTGCCGACAAAGGCCAGTTCGATATCCCGCTCACGGCCCTGGTCCTCTAGCAAGGTCTGGTCGTAACCCTTCGGCACGAACACCGCATCGAAACCTTCGGCACGCAGACGCTCACTGACCATGAAGCCGGAACTGATGACCCGAACCCATGGCAGGCGGCGGTAGTGCGCACTGAATTTACCCGTGTATTTGCACGGAATGTAATTCTGATAGGCATCGTGTTCAAGGATCACCAGGTTGGGGATCGTACGGATGAACCCGGCCTGCCGGATCTCCTGCTTGAAGCGCAGGAAAAACACGATCCGGTCGTAACGCGATACGTCCACGTGACGTTGGAAATAGCCCCGCAGGTTGCGCTGCTCCTTGCTGTCGAGCCAGCGCAGGTCGCACTCGCAATGAGCGGCCACGCCTTCATAGAGGCGGTCCAGGATAGCCCGCTGTTCTTTCTGCACCAGAAATAGAACTCTCATCGTTTTCCTTGCAGCACCAACGCCTGGATAAATAGTTAGGGTCTTGAGCCCTTACAGCCGCCAAAACAGTTCATGGCGGCGTACAGCCTTGCGAAAAAATTCATTCTCGCCATACGCAGAGCCCCTACGCCCGGCCAGCAGCCGCTGGATACCACGACGCAGGCGACGCTTGAACGGCACAGGCGGTTGCAGATCATGCATCATGCCCAGCGCCATAGCTTTGTCATGTTGAACGGCCAGCCCCAACGGTAGGCTGATGGGACACATCGGCCGGGCCGGGTCGAAATACGGCGGCAACGCAATGCCCGCGCCCGTATTGCCCATGGGCCAACGGTCATTGTCATGGAGATGATTGGCATAGCCCAACAGCGTCTTGGGTTGCCATTCCAAGCCTTCGAGAGCCTGTATGATGGCATCGTGTGCGCAAAGATGATCGGGGTGCGGATCAAGAACCGGGTGCGGTAACACGATGACTTCCGGGCGCGCCTTCAGGATCAACTCGCGCAGGTCTGCCAGCAGATTGTTCCAGGTCGGCGCACCGTCGGCATCGCCGGGCAAGGTAAACGGGTTCAACCGACGGAACAGCCGGGTATCGCTCAAATCCGCCTCGCACGAACCTTGGGGCTGACCCGGCGCGGCCTGCATGGCCGCCAACTGCAGGCAGAAGTAGCCCAGTTGCACACAATGACTTTCGGGCACCCCGGCCCAGCGCGGCACGGCGATGCTGTCCCAGGCGCGCAGGCGACCCTTGAGCCGTGCAGCTTCGACGCGATCCAGCCCCATCTGCTGATAGTGTTCGGCCTCGATTTCGCCGGCGGTCAACGTCACGATCCAGGCTTCATCGGCCTGGCTGTACAACCCGAACGCCGCCAGCTCCGCATCATCGGCGTGAGGTGCAATGACCATCACCCGCTGACGCTGCACATCCTCTGCCGGGAAAGACCACAAGGTCGGCTCTCCCAGCAAACGGCAAAAACGCCCGTGCAGACGCAACTCGCCACGGGACAGTGTGCTCCCCTGCTCGCTGAGGTTGAGGTAGCGCAAGCCATTGGCCCCGCGCTCGAAAACCTGTCGATCCGAATGCTCACCACCCGATAACTCGATCACCGGGTCGATGAAGCGCCCCAGCCAAGTGCTCTTGACCCGCACCGCCAGGATCAGTGTCGCACCATCGTCCAGCATCACACCCTCGTCCAGACGCAGCCGCCCGGCATTCAAATGCACTTTCGGTTGCTGGGTGAATGGCGGGAAGCTGTACTGGTAATCGTCCTTGGGCGAATAGAACAGGTGATCGGCGAACCAGGCTTCATGCGCGACCCAACCCAATACCGCCAGCACCAACGGCAACCACCAGGCAACCAATACCCCCAGCAAGACCAGCACAACCAGCGCCACTACCAGCCCCACGCGCTTGTTGCGCCGATGGCGCTTGAGCAGTTGCTGTTTGCGGCTAATGGGCGGATTCATACGGTAAACACCGGCACAGGGTTGCACCAGCGGTCCTTGTATTCCCGGTCCGTGCGGCCGAACGAAAAACGCAACGGCTTGCCGGCGGCGCGGGCATGCTCCCAGGCGCTTTGGGTGTTGAGGAAGCTCAGCACGCTGCCGGGGCTGAATTCGCGGGTTTGCGGGTCCACGCCGCCGTTGATGTACTCGACGCTGATCCACTCCGGCGCTTCGACCCGATACACCAGTTGAATGGCAATCGGTGCATCGTTGAGGAAAATCACCGAACCGATCATCAGTTCGCGCAGCAGCTCGATCACCTCGCCCATGCGCTCGGCGCCGGTCGCCGCAAACCCCCAACGGCGCAGGAACAGGTCGCAGTAGATCGAGGCCAACTGCGCGCTGGACAACTCATCGACCGAGCGCACCACGCCACCGGCCTCTTCCAGCAAACGCAATTCACGGCGCTGGTTGTAGCGAAATTTTTTGGAAAGCTCTTCCGGCGTACGTGCCATGGCCAGTTGTTCTGGCTGCACTTTCAGGCCACTGAAACGCCCTTCGTTGAGGGCCGACAGGTAACGCCCGCGATGGCGCAATGGTGCCTGGGTGTCGGGCGCCGCCGGCAGGATCAGTTCGGCATTGCCCAGGTCGAACAAGCCTTTCTTGCCGCGGCGCTTGAGCACATCCTTGGACAGCGCCAGATCCCGCCCCCAGGTGGGAATTGCCGCCTTCAACTCACCCTGATGTTCGTATGCCAGGTAACGCACGGGAATGCCGGCCAGGGCCGCCAGGCGCTCGACCACCAGGGGATGGGTCGCCACACTGCCACCAAAGCGCTGCCAGGCCTGGGCATAGGTGGACGCATCGATGACCGTCCAGCCGCGCTCGCGCCAGCCTTGAAATCGATTGAGCATCAGGCCCTCGGCGCCGGTTCGGTGACTTGGGGCAAACGCCAGAATGCCTCGCGTACCGCGCGATCCGAGAAGCGTTCACGCAGGCGGTCAAGCATCAGCTCGGCGCATTGGCGACGCTGCAAATCGTCCATGGCTGCCAGGTGTTGCAGCCCCTGGGCCAGGTGTTCGGCGTCGCCCAGCGGAAACAGAATGCCTACACCTTCGACCACTTCCTTCGCCCCGCCACAGGCCGTGGCCAGCAATGGCACGCCGGCGGCCATGGCTTCGAGCAACACCATGCCGAACGGCTCGTGATCGGAACTCAGGGCAAACACGTCGAAAGCCCGGAAGTAACGGCGCGCCTCAGGCACCTGGCCGAGCAACAGCACACGGTCGGCGATGCCCAGCTCCAGGGCCAGCTCCCGCAGGTCCTGTTCCAGGCGCCCCTTGCCGAGGATGGCCAACTGACTGTGGCCGGGCAGATACGCCAGTGCCGCGGCAAAACCTCGCAACAACGTGGCCTGATCCTTGTCCGGATGCAGGCGGCCGACGTTGCCGACGATCCAGGCGTGCGCATCCAATCCCAGGACGTGCCGCGCCTCCTCCCGCGACACCAGGCCAGCCCGCGCGGCCTCCAGGTCGATGCGGTTGTAGAGGGTCTGGATCCGGCCCGCTGGCCAATTCGGCAGGCAGCGGCGCATGTCGTCACGCACCGCATCGGAGACCCCGAGCAGGCTCAGGCGCTTGCGAAAGACATGGGCGAACAGCCGGCGAGTACGCCGCTGGTAATCCCCAAAGGCATGGTGCACGCCAATCACCGGCAGCCCGGTGCCGAGCAGAGCGATATAGATAGGCTTGAAACGGTGGGCGATGCAGAAGCTGAAATTGCGCGAAGCAGCGATCTTGCGCAGATCGCCAATGGCACCTAGCTTCAGGCCTCTCACGGCACTGGAGCTGTACTCCATGAACAGCACTTCGTCCGAGGCGCAACCGGCAGCGACCTCGGCATCGGCGGCCCCGGTAAGAAACACCGTGGTCACGCGATAGCCGGTGCCCGCGAACAGGCTGGCGTATTGACGGGCGCAGTCGAGGAACGGCCCGTCATAACCGTGGCAGAACTGCAGCACATGTCGCTCAGCCGAGCGTGTCATAAGCGTCCACGCCGTCTTTGACCACCAGAATGTCTTCCATGATCAGGTACTGCAGGTCGGAGCCATAGAACATGTTCAGCGCGTCAGTCGGCGAGCAGATCATCGGCTCGCCACGGCGGTTGAGCGAGGTGTTCAGGGACACACCGTTGCCGGTCAGGACTTCCAGGGCCTTCATCATGTCGTAGTAGCGCGGGTTGTATTCACGCTTGAGCACCTGGGCCCGGGAAGTACCGTCTTCATGGACGACTTCCGGCACGCGGGTTTTCCATTCTTCGGCCACTTCGAAGGTGAAGGTCATGAAGGGTGCGGGATGATCGACCTTGATCATCTGCGGCGCGACGGTGTCGAGCATCGACGGGCAGAAAGGCCTCCAGCGCTCGCGGAACTTGATCTGCTCGTTGATGCGATCCGCGACGCCGCTGGCGCTCGGGCAACCGATGATCGAACGCCCGCCCAGGGCCCGCGGGCCGAACTCCATGCGGCCCTGGAACCAGGCCACCGGGTTGCCGTCGACCATGATTTTGGCAATGCGCTCGGGGGTGTTGTCGATCTTGCGCCATACCGGTTTGCTCGGATGACGGGCACACGCGGCGATCACGTCTTCGTTGCTGTAGGCCGGGCCGAGGTAGACGTGTTCCATCTTCTCCACGGGCACGCCACGGGCATGGGAGACATACGCCGCCGCGCCCACCGCAGTACCGGCGTCGCCGGAAGCCGGCTGCACGAACAGCTCCTTGACGTCGTCACGGGCGATGATCTTCTGGTTCAGCTTGACGTTCAACGCGCAACCGCCGGCGAAAGCCAGCTTGCCGGTTTCCTTGAGCACGTCGCCCAGGTAGTGGTCGATCATCTGCAGCGCGAGCTTCTCGAACAGCGCTTGCATGCTGGCCGCGTAGTGGATGTACGGCTCGTCGGCGATGTCGCCTTCGCGTTTCGGGCCGAGCCATTCGATCAGTTTCGGCGAGAAGTAGAAGCCCTTGCCCTTCTCTTTATAACGACGCAGGCCGATCACGTTGGCGTATTCGGTATTGATCACCAACTGGCCGTTCTCGAACGAAGCCAGGCGGGAGAAATCATATTTGCTGGCATCGCCGTAAGGCGCCATGCCCATGACCTTGAATTCACCGTCGAGCATTTCAAAGCCGAGGAACTCGGTGATCGCGCCGTACAGGCCGCCCAAAGAATCCGGATCGTAGAATTCCTTGATCTTGTGGATCTTGCCGTTTTCGCCATAACCGAAGAAGGTCGTGGCGTACTCGCCCTTGCCGTCAATGCCCAGGATCGCGGTTTTTTCCTGGAAACCCGAGCAGTGGTAGGCGCTGGAAGCATGGGCCAGGTGGTGCTCGACCGGCTCGATCTTGATCTTTTTCGGATCGAAGCCCAGTTGCTCCAGGCACCAGACGATCTTGCGGCGATAGCGCTTGTAGCGACGGTTACCCATCAGGATCGCGTCGAGGGCGCGGTCCGGGGCGTACCAGTAGCGCTTGGCGTAGTGCCAGCGCGCTTCGCCGAACAGGCTGATCGGGGCGAACGGGATCGCCACCACATCGACGTCGGATGGCTTGATGCCGGCCTGTTCCAGGCAGAACTTCGCCGACTCATAGGGCATGCGGTTCTTTGCATGTTTATCGCGTACGAAGCGCTCTTCCTCGGCCGCCGCGATCAGCTTGCCGTCTATGTACAGCGCTGCGGAAGGATCATGGCTAAGGGCGCCGGACAGGCCAAGAATCGTCAATGCCACAGGGTCTAGCCTCTTATGTCTGCATACGGGCGACAAGCGCCGCAAAAAATGAATGTGCCGCTCGCTGGGGCGTGGGGCAGCTAAAGGGCGGGATTATAGCGTAAAAGCGGCGGTAAGCCTCTAGCGGTGAGTGGTGGGCGGTTTGGTGCCTGTAAACCTGGGCAGGCCCTGAACGCCCAGGTGCCTGGCACGCCGTCTTCGCGAGCAGGCTCGCTCCCACACTGGATTGAGTACGCTGCCGACCCATTGTGGGAGCGAGCCTGCTCGCGATAGGGCCGCAGGCCCGATTCAGGACTCGCCGGAAGTATCCTTGGGCAATCGCTGATCAATCACCCGATACAACGCACTGCCCTCAGGCCAGTTGCGCATGAACCGCGCCCGATCCCGGGCGTAGGCTGGGGCGAAGCTGGCGTGGGTGCGGTGCTGACACATGGAGTCCAGATCGATCAGTGCCCAGCGGTCCTGCTGCCAGAACAGGTTGTGGCCCTTGAAGTCGCCGTGGCTGATGCGTTCGCGGATCAGGTCGGCGAACAATCGGTCCAAAGCCAATAATTCCGATTCGGGCGCCTCGCCGCTTTCCACGTAAGGGGCAAAGCGCTCGATGATGTCCGGTCCAGACAGATGCTCGGTCACCAGGTAGGCACCACGACGCAACCACAGGCAACGCTTTTCCAGCAACGCCAGGGGCTTGGGCGTGGCGATACCAAGAAACATCAGGCGATGACCTTCGCGCCAGGAGTGCCAGGCACGGCTGGGGCGCCAGAAGCGCTTGAGCCAATGGGCGAAGTTCTTGATGTTGTAACGCTTGATGACCAAGGTGCGGCCACTGGCATCGACCTTGCCGACACTCGCCGCACCACCGGTCTTGTACAAATGGCCCCGGTCAAGCAAGGCATCGGCCTGCGCCAGCACCGGCGTCATGGCGACCTCTTCATCGCGACGGATTGCCCGCAGGCCGAACGGCCCATTTTGCACACTGAACAGGCTGCATTCGCGCCCGACCTTTTCCATGAAGTCCTTCAGACGCCAGGCGTGCACCTTGTCGATCTGCTTTTGCAGCGCTTCCATGGGCAGCGCGTGCTCGGCATTGCCCAGCAGATAATACACCAGCAACTCTTCGTTGAACGGCTCGATGGACTTGGGCAACTGGGCGAAAAACACCCCGAGGTTTTCCAGCACTTTCTGTCGCGACAGCGGCTTCCCGGGTGTCTCGGCACGGATGCCGGCACCGTCGATCAAATAGAGTTTGCCGTCGTGGCGCAGCAGGTTGTCCAGGTGCAGGTCTTCCTGCCATAAACCTTTGCCATGCAATTGGGCAATGGCTCCCAGGGCCTCGGCCAACACCGCCGTCTGCTCGTCGGCCAGCAGGGGCAGGTGTTCGACCTGTTTCCAGGCATCTCCCAGACTCTCGGCACCTTCAAGCAACTCGAACAGCAGCCAGCCGCCCTCACCTTCTTTCAGGCCATCGGCCAATAGCGCTGGCGTGGTCAGCCCTTGTTCGGCCAACAGATGCACGCCTTGGCGTTCACGCTGAAAATGCCGTGCGGCCCTGCTGCCCACCAGCAGCTTGGCCAGCACCGGCCGGCCGCGCCAGACGCCGGCGCCGACATAACGCTGCCCCGGCAATACTCGCAGCAGCGAAAGCAGTTGCAACCGCGCAGGCCCGGCAGCGTCTGCCAGTTCCAGACTCAGGGGCAGACCGGGGCTGCGGCCGGCGCTTTTCAACTCGGACAAATGCATCAATGGGCTTCCTTGTGGCTGCGCCGGGCGGTCAGGCGGGTCATCCAGCCGTCAACCAGCGCACCCTCGAGCGGCTGGTCCAGATACACAGACAGCAGTTGACGCACATCGTTGTCACTCCAGACGGACGCACGACGCAGCAAAGGCTCAAGATCCTTGACCCTGTCGCGCTGACCGAACAGCAGCGGGCGGGTCTTCTCCAGGTCGATCAACTGCGCCTGATAGCCATCGGCAGTCGCTTGCAGAAAGATGTGCTTGGGGTAAAAGCAACCATGAACCTGACGCATGCCGTGCAGGCGCCGCGCCAACTGACCGCAGGCTTTCAAGATGGTCGAACGTTGCACTGTCGTCAGCGCCGGCCAGTCCTGCAACAGCGAATCCAGGTCGTTCCAGCCGTCCAGGGCCCGGGTCAGCAGGATTGCCCGCACTTCGCCATCCACCTTGCGCTGGCCGTAGAACACTGCCTGCAAGGCCGGAATCCCCAACTGGCGATAACGGCTGATGTTGCGAAACTCCCGGGAAAAACTCGGCTCGCCGAACGGGTGCGACAGCGTACGTGTCAGGTAATTGCTCTGACGCTTGAGGTAGAAACCCCGTCCTTCCAGATCCAGCCGGAACACGCTGCTCCAGCCCTCGCCGGAGGTGTTGGGTTCGTCCACGGCCTCCAGTTGCCGCGCCCACAAGGCTTCGAAGCTGTCCAGGCCATGACGCTGCAACAGCGCACGGTCTTCAGCGGCCAGGAAATCAGTCATTCACGCCCCTCGAAAAATCTCAGCACGTGACGGATGCGTTTCTTGTCGTACGCATCGAGTCGGTCGCGCTGTCGGTACTGCAGGTAGAAGCGCAGGCGCTGGGTGGCCGACAAGTGATACTTGGCGACTTTATCCAGACATGCCAGATCCTTGGTGATTCGGTACTTGAGCCAGAAGCCACGCCAGAAATCACCGTTCGGGCAATCAATGAGGAACAACCGCGATTGGTCGTCGATCAGCAGATTGCGCCACTTCAGATCGTTATGGGTGAAGCGATGCTGGTGCATGGTCCGCGTATAGCCTGCCAGTTGCTGGCTCACGCCATCGACCCAGGCGCGATCGGCCAACCGCGAGTCATGACGGTCGGCCAGGGCCGAGAGGTCTTCGGTGTGGGGCAGTTCGCGGGTGATCATCGCTCCCCGGGCATAGGCCGCGCCGTGACGCTCCAGACCCCATGCCACGATCTCGGCCGTGGGGATGCCCCACTTGGCAAAGCGCTTGAGGTTCTGCCATTCGGACTTGACCCGCGGCCTGCCCAGGTAACGACGCAAACCCTTGCCGGCCCCGACGTAACGCTTGACGTAATAATTGACACCATTGCGCTGTACGCGGATCACCTCCGACAGCGGGTCACGGGTCAAGCGCTCCCCTTGCAAGGCAAACACCGCGTCGAGGCTGCCGAAATCCTGCGCCAGCTCGGCGTAGGCCGGTTCCAGTTTCCAACCCGACATCAGAGCGCATCCCCGTAACGCTGTTTGCGGGCGTAGAGCTTGTTGGCCTTGCCTTCGAGCCAGCTCAGCAACGCTGCCTCTTGCGCGAGGATCTGGCGCAGCGGTTGCTGAAAGTAGCCCTTTAAAAAGCGCAGCTTGTCGCGACGGGTCAGGCCGATATCCAGCGCCGAGAAATACAGCGCCGCCAGGTCCTTGTTGCGCCAGCGGGTGGTGATGGTCGGACGGGTCTGGGCGCGGTGCAGGTCGATCACCGAGAGCTTGAAGTCCTGCGGGGTCACCGGCTTGTCGGTGTGCAACAGGAAATGACAGATGTAGCAGTCGCGATGGTTGACCCCGGCACGGTGCATCATCCCGGTCATGCGCGCCACTTCGGCGATCAGGGCCCGCTTGAGTGTCGGTTGCGGTGGATGCCTGACCCAGTCGATGCTGAAGTCTTCAAGACTGATGGTCGGCGCCAGCTCTTCGGTGACGATGAAGGAATGCTGGTCCGCCGGATTCTGGCCCTTTTCGCCATACGCGACGGCGGTCATGGTCGGCACACCGACTTCCTGCAAGCGCTGGATGGCCTTCCATTCCTGTCCCGCGCCGAGTACCGGCAGCTTGGCGGTGACCAGGTTCTTGAGGATCTCGCCCCAACCGATGCCACGGTGGATCTTCACGAAAAAGCCGCGCCCGTCCACCTCCGTGCGCAAGGTGCGCCGGGCTTCCAGTTCGCGATAGACCTCGCCCTTGAGCGCCTCGACTTCGGCGAACGCATCGCGCCCGGCCCAAAGGCTCTTGAACGGTTCGGCCAGCATCAATTTCATTACGGGTGCTCCGCCAATATCACATCGGCCGCGTGCTGCGGCATGCTGTAGAGGTCGGCCGTTTCGGCGAAGGCCAGACCATTGCGGCTCCAGGCCGCCCGCGCGCCGGCATCACCCAGCATCCGCTGCAGATACTCGGTGAGCTGCGCCTGTTCGAACGGCTCGTCCAGCACCAGCCCACTGTCGGCCTCGGCGATGTAATGGGCATACCCGCACACCGCGCTGACCAGTACCGGCAAGCCGGCCACCAGTGCCTCGAGCAGCACGGTGCCGGTGTTCTCGTTGTACGCCGGATGGATCAACAGGTCGGCACCCAGGAGGAAGCGCGGGATATCGCTGCGTCCCTTGAGGAACCGTACATTGTCGCCGAGCCCCAACGCGGCACTCTGCAATTGGAATACCTTGGGGTCGTCCTGGCCGATTACAAACAGCCGGGTACGTTTTTTCAGTTCGGCGGGCAGCGCGGCGAGGGCCTTGAGGCTGCGATCCACGCCCTTGGTCTTGAACCCGGATCCGATCTGTACCAACAACAGATCGTCATCGGCCAGCTCGAACTCGGCACGGAACGCGGCACGGATCGCGTCGGCATCGGCGGGACGGCGGCGGTCCTGGGCGATACCCGGCGGCAACAGGTGGAAGCGCTCCAGCGGCGTGCCGTAATGCTTGATGAACAATGGCTGCTGGACTTCGGAGATCATCAGCACGTCAGTCTTGGCGTCCCTGGCGAACACCGCCCGCTCGTACTCGGCGAAATGCCGGTAGCGACCCCAGCGCCGATACAGGGAGTTGCGCAGGTTCTGCGCCTTGTCTTCGAAACAGCCGTCGGCGGCGTAATACACATCCAGGCCAGGCATCTTGTTGAAGCCGATCAGGCGGTCCACCGGGCGCTTGGCCAGGTCGGCTTCCATCCACGCACTGAGTTTCTCGTTGCGACGGTGGTTGAACAGCGCCTTGACCGGCGCCACCAGCACTTCAAAACCCGGTGGCACGTCACCTTCCCAGATCAACGTGTAGACACGGATCTCATGACCACGCCGCTGGCACTCCAGGGCGATGCGCATGAAGTCACGCTGCAGGCCGCCAAAGGGAAAATATTTATAAAGGACAAAAGCCAATTGCATCAGCGCGGCTCCTCAGCCAATAACGTGCTCAGGTGGCTGGCAACACGCTCGGGGTTCAGTCGCGTAAAGCACAAGGGCTGCTCGCGTTTCAGGTCAAACCGACGTGCGTCTTCGGCGGTCGGCGGATAGGTACATTGTTTCTGCATGCAGGGCGCACAGGGGAAATCGCTGGCGAGATGGATCTGGCCCTTGCCATAGGCGCCAGTCAGCACCGGGTTGGTAGGGCCGAGCAGCGAGATGGTCGGCACATCCAGGGCGGCGGCCAAATGACCGAGGCCGGTGTCTACCGCCACACAGGCCTGGGCACCGGCCAGCACCTTGCCCATCCCACCCAGGTTCAGTTTCGGCAATACCAAGGCATTGCGCAGCCCTTTGGCGATCCGTTCGGCCCGGGCCTTTTCCAGCGGGTTACCCCACGGCAACTTCACCACCACGCCGAACTGGCCCATGCGCTCGGTGAGCTGGCGCCAGTACAACTCCGGCCAGTGCTTGGATTCCCAGGTCGTGCCATGCAGGAACACCACATAAGGGTACGCGCGCGGCAGTTCCACCAGACGATCGACGCTCAGGCCGTAGTTGCCCAGGCTCTGGGGCAAGTCATAGCCCAGCGCCACGGCGAACAGTTGTCGCACGCGCTCTACCGCATGCTGACCGCGTGCCACCGCCAGGCGACGGGAATAGAAACGTGCAGCCAGGGGTTCACGGGCCGAGTTCTTATCCAGGCCAGCCACCGGGGCCTTGACGTAGCGGGTCAGCCAGGCGCTTTTCAGCAGACCCTGGGCATCGATCACCAGGTCATACTTTTCGGCACGCATGCCTTGCTTGAAACGGCGCCACTCGCCGCTCTTGATAGTCTGCCAGAGGTTCTTGCGCCAGCGACGGATCGCCACCGGGATGACTTTGCCCACGGCCGGGTGCCAGGTCGGAATCTCGGCGAAACCTTCCTCCACCACCCAATCGAAACGGATGCCGGGAATCGCCCGCGCCGCGTCGGTCAGCGCCGGCAGCGTGTGGACCACATCGCCCAACGACGAGGTCTTGATCAGCAATACCCGCAAGTTACTGGACCTCCACGGGGGTGCCCTGCAAACGTGCCAGGGCATCGTTCACCGACGACGGCATGAGCTGGCGCAGGCAATTGTAATGACCGAAGCGGCAGGTACGGTCGAAGCACGGGCTGCATTCGATGCCCAGGCGCACGACTTCGACCTTGTCGGCCAATGGCGGCGTAAAGCCCGGCGAGGTGGAGCCGTAGACCGCCACCAACGGACGGTTCAGGGCAGCGGCCACGTGCATCAGCCCGGAATCGTTGGACACCACCGAGTCGGCGCAGGACAACAGGTCGATGGCCTCCGCCAGGGAAGTGTCGCCACTGAGGTTTACCGACTCTTCCCGCAGGCCCGGGATCAGCCGCGAGCGGATGTCTTCACCCACCGAGTGATCGTTTTTCGAACCGAAGAGCCAGACTTGCCAGCCTTCACGGATCTTGGCTTCGGCCACCTGGGCGTAATGATCCGCCGGCCAGCGCTTGGACTCGCCGAACTCGGCACCGGGGCACAATGCCAACACCGGGCGGTCCAGGCTCAGGCCGAACTTGGCCAGCGCCGTTTCGCGGGTCACCGGGTCGATCCGTAGGTCGGGGCGTGGGTAGGGCTTGGGCAACTCGGCACCCGGCGCGTAGGCCAGGGCCATGAAACGCTCGATCATCAGCGGATAGCGCTCTTTGTCCAGCGTGCGCACGTCGTTGAGCAAGCCATAGCGGAACTCGCCGCGCCAGCCGGTACGCTTGGGAATACCGGCGAAGAACGGCACCAGCGTCGACTTCAACGAGTTGGGCAGCAGGATTGCCTGGTCATATTGACCGGCCAGGGACTTGCCGATGCGTCGACGGGTCGCCAGCTCCAGCACACCGTGACCGAGCGGAAAGCTCAAGGCCTTGCGTACTTGCGGCATACGCTCCAGGATCGGCCGGCTCCATTCCGGGGCCAGGACGTCGATTTCGCATTGCGGGTGGCGCTGCTTGAGACACTGGAACAGTGTCTGCGCCATCACCATGTCACCGACCCAACTGGGCCCAACGATCAGAATATTCATGTGCTTTCCAAAAACGATACGGGGAGGCCTACGCCTCCCCGCCTCGAGAATCACTGTGGCCCAGGTCGTTGCCTTTTGCCTTCAAAACACTCTCCCCCTGTGGGAGCGAGCCTGCTCGCGATGAGGCCGGCACATCCAACATCAATGTCGCCTGACACTCCGCTTTCGCGAGCAGGCTCGCTCCCACAGGGGGTCTCATCTACCCCAAGTGCCTCAAACACCACAAATCCATTGTGGGAGCGAGCCTGCTCGCGATGAGGCCGGCACATTCAACATCAATGCCGCCTGACACGCTGCTTTCGCGAGCAGGCTCGCTCCCACAGGGGTCTTCATCTACCCCAAGTGCCTCAAACACCACAAATCCATTGTGGGAGCGAGCCTGCTCGCGATGAGGCCGGCACATTCAACATCAATGTCGCCTGACACTCAGCTTTCGCGGGCAAGCCCGCTCCCACAGGGGGCCCTCATCTACCCCAAGTGCCTCAAACACCACAAATCCATTGTGGGAGCGAGCCTGCTCGCGATGAGGCCGGCACATTCAACATCAATGTCGCCTGACACTCCGCTTTCGCGAGCAGGTTCGCTCCCACATTCAATACTCAACTCAATCCCAGCTCACGCCAGATCCGCAGCACCTCTCGGCGCTCATTCACAAACTGGTCGCCGGTGATCACCCCGGCCTCTTTCTGCAAGGCCTGGCGGTGGGCGGCGGAGCGGTAGGCCTTATAGGCCTCGCGCAGCAGGGTGGCGTCTTCGGGCGGCATCAGGCCAACCTCTTGCAACCCCTCCAGAATGCGGATGTTATCGGTGTAGCGCGCCAGCGACGGGTGTTCCTCGGACCACGCCAGGGCCGCGTATTGCACCATAAATTCAATATCGACGATACCTCCGGCATCCTGCTTGAGATCGAAGGGCGCCGTGGCCTCGAAAGCGTTGGGCGCAGTCCCGGCGGCGGTGCCCTTGCTACCAAGGTTGTCGCGCATCTTGGCCCGCATCTCGCTGACCTCCTGGCGCAGCGTCGGCAGGTCACGCTTGCGCCCCAGCACCTGGGCGCGGACTTTCTCGAAGGCCTGGCCCACATCCTGGCTGCCCACCAGCACCCGGGCCCGCACTAGCGCCTGATGCTCCCAGGTCCAGGCTTCATTCTCCTGATAACGGGCAAATGCCCCAAGGGAACTGACCAGCAACCCCGATGCCCCCGACGGCCGCAGGCGCATGTCCACTTCATACAACTGTCCGGAGTTGGTCTGGGCCGTCAGCAAGTGGATGATCCGCTGGCCGAGCCGGGTGAAAAACTGGGCACCGTCGATGGGTTTCGGCCCGTCGGTTTCCGCCTGGGGGTCGCCGTCGTGGATGAACACCAGGTCCAGGTCGGAACCATGCCCCAATTCCAGGCCGCCGACTTTCCCGTAACCGACAATAATGAAGCCGGGATCGCACAGGCTGCCGTCAGTGCGCAACGGTACGCCATGCTTGGCCGCCGTCTGGCGCCAGGCCAGGGCCAGGACTTGTTCGAGAATCGCCTCGGCCAGCCAGGTCAGGTAGTCGCTGACCTTCATCAGCGGCAGGCTGCCGGCGATTTCCGACGCCGCCACCCGCAGCCGGTGCGCCAGTTTGAAATGCCGCAGGGCTTCCATCTGCTGCTCGAGGTCATCCTCGGGAATCCGTGTCAGGCGTTCGCGCAACTCCGCCGCCAGCTCCGGTGCCAGGGGCGGCTTGAACAGACGGCCTTCATTGAGCAATTCATCCAGCAGCAAGGGGAAACGGGTGATCTGCTCGGCGATCCACGGGCTCGCCGCGCACAGCGTCAGCAAGCGCCGCAGGGCGCCGGGGTTTTCCGTGAGCAGCACCAGATAGGCCGAACGACGAGCCACCGCCTCCACCAAGGGCAGTACCCGCTCAAGCACCAGGTCTGGATCGGCGTGCTCTACCGCCTGGGCCAGCAGGCGCGGAATGAACGCATCCAGACGCTCGCGTCCCAGGCGCTGCATCGCGCGCAACTGCGGGCTGCTGCGCAGGACAGCCAGGGCTTTCAGCGCTTTGGGCGCATCGACGAAACCACCTTCCTCCAACTGGCGGCACGCGGCTTCTTCATCCTGGCTGTCCTCCCACAACGGCAACCATTCGCCACCTACCACCACTTCACTCTGGCTGCCCTCTTCATCCGGATCAGCGATGACCTGGCCGAAATGCCAGGCCACGCGTCCACGCCAATACATCAACTGCTCATGGAACGCCGCCCAGTCGGCAAAGCCCAGCATGAATGCGATGCGCGCCTGATCCTGGGGACTGTCCGGCAGCATCTGGGTCTGGCGGTCGGCAATGGCCTGGATCGCGTGCTCGGTATAACGCAGGAATTCATAGCCCTGGCGCAACTCGTCGATCACTTTGGCAGGCAGATAACCTTGGCCTTCCAGGGTGCCCAGTACTTTCAGCAGGGGCCGCTGTTGCAGACTCAGGTCGCGCCCGCCGTGAATCAGCTGGAAAGCCTGGGCAATGAACTCCACTTCACGGATACCGCCCGACCCCAGCTTGATGTTGTCGGCCATGCCCTTGCGCCGCACTTCCTGCTGGATCAGCTGCTTCATGGTGCGCAGCGCTTCGATGGCGGAAAAATCCAGATACCGGCGATAAACGAACGGGCGCAGCATGTCGAGCAGTTGCGCGCCGGCCACCTGATCGCCTGCCACCACCCGCGCCTTGATCATCGCGTAGCGTTCCCAATCACGCCCCTGATCCTGGTAATACTGCTCCAGGGCGTTGAAGCTCAACACCAGCGCACCGGCCGAGCCGTAGGGACGCAGGCGCATGTCGACGCGAAACACAAAGCCGTCGACGGTCATCGGGTCCAGGGCCTTGATCAGCCGCTGGCCAACGCGGATGAAGAACTCCTGGTTATCCAGCGGCCGCTTCACGCCGACGGTTTCGCCGCCCTCGGGGTAGGCGAAGATCAGGTCGATGTCCGACGACAGGTTCAGCTCCACCGCGCCAAGCTTGCCCATGCCCAGGATGACCATATGCTGCGCGGTGCCGCTGCGCCGGCCGGTGGGCGTGCCGAATTGCAGGCAGAGACGCTGGTACAGCCATTGATAGGCCTGGTCGATGCAGGTATCGGCCATGTCCGAGAGATCGCGGCAGGTCTGGACGAGGTCTGCCTTGCGGTTCAGGTCGCGCCAGATGATCCGCACCTGCTGGCGGGTACGCTGGCGACGCAGCACACGTCCCAGCTCATCCTCACTCTCGGCGGCCTGCACGGCCGCGCCGATCTGCGCGCACATTTCGCCGGCGGCCAGGCTGCGGTCCAGTTCGCCACTGCGCACCAGTTCCAGTAGCATCGACGGCTCGCGGACGCTCTGCTCGATGACAAAATCACTGGCGGCCGCGACGCGATGGAACTCCTTCCAGCGTTCAGGCGTCCAGGTGGACAGTCCAAGGTCGTCGCCCAGCAAGGCAACCGCCGCACGGAACGACTGCTCGGCACGGCTGACCAATGACTGGAAAATTGCCGGCATTTCGGCAAGCAGGGGCAGGCTCATGGTCTATCCTTGATCGGCGCGGGAAAGGCTGGATGTAGTGTTTTTTCAAAAGCCACTACCTGATTGACTGTCGAACAAAGATGATAAATAGCTGAAAATCTGATTTTATTGGCAGCCGACATCAAGTTTTTACCTGTTCGAGTTAGCAAAAGACCAACAGTAACGATTATTCTCACAACGAAACGAGGGGCCAAAAGCCTTTCATGTGTAGTTTTACTACTCGTCTATACATCCGAAAGGCTGAAACAGCCGACGATTTGTAGTAAAACTACACGCCGCCGAAACAACCTTCGGCAATCCAAGAATTTATACCGTCTGCCCACAAGGCCAGTCGCAAACTCAGGCAACCGATTCTGGTAGCCTTTCCGCCCTGGAGCAAGCCATGCAAGACCTCGATCCCGTCGAAACCCAGGAATGGCTGGACGCCCTGGAATCGGTTCTCGACAAAGAAGGCGAAGACCGTGCTCATTATCTGATGACCCGTATGGGCGAACTCGCGACCCGCAGCGGTTCGCAACTGCCCTACGCCATCACCACGCCGTACCGCAACACGATCCCCGTTACCCACGAAGCACGCATGCCTGGCGACCTGTTCATGGAACGCCGCATTCGCTCGCTGGTACGTTGGAACGCGTTGGCCATGGTCATGCGCACCAACCTGAAAGATTCTGACCTGGGCGGTCACATCTCCAGCTTCGCCTCCAGCGCGACGCTGTATGACATCGGCTTCAACTACTTCTTCCAGGCCCCGACCGACGAACACGGCGGCGACCTGATCTACTTCCAGGGTCACGCATCGCCAGGCGTCTACGCCCGTGCGTTCATGGAAGGTCGTATCTCCGAAGACCAGATGAACAACTTCCGCCAGGAAGTGGACGGCAACGGCCTGTCCTCGTACCCGCACCCTTGGCTGATGCCAGATTTCTGGCAGTTCCCGACCGTTTCCATGGGTCTGGGCCCGATCCAGGCGATCTACCAGGCGCGCTTCATGAAGTACCTGGAAGCCCGCGGCTTCATCCAGCCAGGCAAGCAGAAAGTCTGGTGCTTCATGGGTGACGGCGAGTGCGACGAGCCGGAATCCCTGGGTGCGATCTCCCTGGCCGGCCGCGAGAAGCTGGACAACCTGATCTTCGTCATCAACTGCAACCTGCAGCGCCTCGACGGCCCGGTTCGCGGCAACGGCAAGATCATCCAGGAACTCGAAGGCGTGTTCCGTGGCGCCCAGTGGAACGTCAACAAGGTCATCTGGGGCCGTTTCTGGGACCCACTGCTGGCCAAGGACGTCGACGGTATCCTGCAACGTCGCATGGACGAAGTCATCGACGGCGAATACCAGAACTACAAGGCCAAGGACGGCGCGTTCGTCCGCGAGCACTTCTTCAACACGCCTGAACTCAAGGCGATGGTTGCCGATCTGTCCGACGACGAGATCTGGAAACTCAACCGTGGCGGCCACGATCCGTACAAGGTCTACGCGGCGTACCACGAAGCGGTCAACCACAAGGAACAGCCAACCGTCATCCTGGCCAAGACCATCAAGGGTTATGGCACCGGCGCCGGCGAAGCGAAGAACACCGCGCACAACACCAAGAAGGTCGATGTCGACAGCCTGAAGCTGTTCCGCGACCGCTTCGACATTCCGGTGAAAGACAGCGAGCTGGAAAACCTGCCGTTCTTCAAGCCTGAAGAAGGCAGCGCCGAGGCCCGTTACCTGGCCGAGCGCCGTGCCGCACTGGGCGGTTTCGTACCCCAGCGTCGCGCCAAGAGCTTCAGCGTTCCGACCCCGCCACTGGAAACCCTCAAGGCGATCCTGGACGGTTCGGGCGACCGCGAAATCTCCACCACCATGGCTTTCGTGCGGATCCTCGCGCAACTGGTCAAGGACAAGGAAATCGGCTCGCGCATCGTTCCGATCATCCCGGACGAAGCCCGTACCTTCGGTATGGAAGGCATGTTCCGCCAACTGGGCATCTACTCGTCCGTCGGCCAGCTCTACGAGCCAGTCGATAAAGACCAGGTAATGTTCTACCGCGAAGACAAGAAGGGCCAGATCCTCGAGGAAGGCATCAACGAAGCGGGCGCCATGAGCTCCTTCATTGCCGCCGGTACTTCGTACTCCAGCCACAACCAGCCGATGCTGCCGTTCTACATCTTCTACTCGATGTTCGGCTTCCAGCGTATCGGCGACCTGGCCTGGGCCGCCGGCGACAGCCGCACCCGTGGCTTCCTGATCGGCGGTACCGCCGGCCGGACCACGCTGAACGGCGAAGGCCTGCAGCACGAAGACGGCCACAGCCACATGCTGGCCGGGACCATCCCGAACTGCCGCACCTATGATCCGACCTACGGCTACGAGCTGGCGGTGATCATCCAGGACGGCATGAAGAAGATGACCGAAGAGCAACAGGACGTCTTCTACTACATCACCGTGATGAACGAGTCCTACCAGCAGCCAGCCATGCCGGCGGGTGTCGAGGAAGGCATCGTCAAGGGCATGTACCTGCTCGAGGAAGACACCCGCGAAGCGGCGCACCACGTCCAGCTGATGGGCTCCGGCACCATCCTGCGTGAAGTGCGTGAAGCGGCGAAGATCCTGCGTGAAGAGTTCAACGTCGGCGCCGACGTCTGGAGCGTTACCAGCTTCAACGAACTGCGTCGCGACGGCCTGGCTGTCGAGCGCAGCAACCGCCTGCACCCGGCCCAGAAGCCGAAGCTGAGCTACGTCGAAGAGTGCCTGAACGGCCGTAAAGGTCCGGTCATCGCTTCTACCGACTACATGAAGCTGTTCGCCGAGCAGATCCGCCAGTGGGTTCCATCCAAGGAATTCAAGGTGCTGGGCACCGACGGTTTCGGCCGTAGCGACAGCCGCAAGAAGCTGCGTCACTTCTTCGAAGTCGACCGTAAGTTCGTTGTGTTGGCAGCCCTGGAAGCCCTGGCTGACCGTGGCGATATCGAACCGAAGGTGGTGGCCGAGGCCATCGTCAAGTTCGGCATCGATCCGGAAAAACGCAACCCACTGGACTGCTGAGGAGAATTTCCGTGAGCGAACTCATTCGCGTACCTGACATCGGCAGCGGTGAAGGTGAAGTAATTGAACTGTTTGTGAAGGTCGGCGACCGCATCGAAGCCGACCAGAGCATCCTGACGCTTGAATCGGACAAGGCCAGCATGGAAGTGCCTGCGCCGAAGGCCGGGGTCATCAAGAGCCTGAAAGTGAAGCTGGGCGATCGCCTGAAAGAAGGCGACGAACTGCTGGAACTGGAAGTCGAGGGCGCCGCTGCGGCGCCTGAAGCTGCAGCGCCTGCGGCTGCCCCGGCTGCCGCTGAGAAGCCTGCCGCCGCTCCGGCTGCCGCAGCTGCTCCGGCTCCGGCCGCTGCGCCTGCCGCCGCCACTGTCCAGGACATCCATGTCCCGGACATCGGCTCGTCGGGCAAGGCCAAGATCATCGAAGTCCTGGTCAAGGTCGGCGACACCGTCGAAGCCGACCAGTCGCTGATCACCCTGGAATCCGACAAGGCCAGCATGGAAATCCCTTCGCCGGCCGCCGGCGTGGTGGAAAGCGTCGAGATCAAGCTGGAAGACGAAGTCGGCACCGGTGACCTGATCCTGAAACTGAAAGTGGCTGGCGCCGCCGCGCCTGCCGCTCCAGCACCTGCTGCTGCACCTGCCAAGGCTGAAGCCGCGCCGGCTCCGGCTGCCGCGCCCGCCGCCAAGGCCGAGGCTGTGCCAGCCCCGGTCGCCGCACCTGCACCAAGCGGCGCCAAGGTGCACGCCGGCCCAGCGGTACGTCAGCTGGCCCGCGAGTTCGGCGTCGAGCTGTCCGCCGTCGGCCCGAGCGGCCCACACGGTCGTGTGCTGAAGGAAGACGTGCAGGCCTACGTCAAGGCCATGATGCAGAAAGCCAAGAATGCACCGGCCGAAGGCGCCACCGGCGGCGCGGGCATCCCGCCGATCCCGGCGGTGGACTTCAGCCGCTTCGGCGAAACCGAAGAAGTGGCCATGACCCGCCTGATGCAGATCGGCGCGTCGAGCCTGCACCGCAGCTGGCTGAACATTCCCCACGTGACTCAGTTCGACCAGGCCGACATCACCGAGCTGGAAGCCTTCCGCGTCGCGCAGAAAGCCGTGGCGGAAAAGGCCGGCGTGAAGCTGACCGTGCTGCCGCTGTTGCTCAAGGCCTGTGCGCACCTGCTCAAGGAACTGCCGGACTTCAACAGCTCCCTGGCGCCAAGCGGCAAGGCTGTGATCCGCAAGAAATACGTGCACATCGGCTTTGCCGTCGACACCCCGGAAGGCCTGCTGGTACCGGTCATCCGCAACGTCGACCAGAAGAGCCTGCTGCAACTGGCTGCCGAAGCGGCTGCCCTGGCCGAAAAAGCCCGGAACAAGAAGCTCACCGCAGACGACATGCAGGGCGCCTGCTTCACGATCTCCAGCCTCGGCCATATTGGCGGCACCGGCTTCACGCCGATCGTCAACGCGCCGGAAGTGGCGATCCTGGGTGTGTCCAAGGCCACTATCCAGCCGGTCTGGGACGGTAAAGCCTTCCAGCCGAAGCTGATGCTGCCACTGTCGCTGTCCTACGATCACCGTGTGATCAACGGCGCCGCCGCCGCACGCTTCACCAAGCGTCTGAGCGACCTGCTGGGCGATATCCGCACCATCCTGCTGTAACCCGGACGGCCCTCCTTCACGGAGGGCCATTCGAACCGCTGTTTTCCGAGCGCCACGCTCGTACCTCAACCCCGCCGATGGCGGGGCTTTTTTTGCCTGCTATTCGACCAGCCCGGGGGCAAAGCGGATTGACTCCTACATCCGGCAGAGTCATTTCCCACAACCTCCGTCCCCTCTCCTTCGAATCTTCAGTGCGCATCGGGCATTAGCATGACCTCGGCGCAACACCGCCAGACCTCACTGAACTTTCGAATGGACTCGAACATGCTCAAACCTACCGTCGGCCCGATTGTCGGCCACACCACCACCGATCACGCACGCATATTCCTGCGCGGCGACAAGGACCCCAGGCAGCCGGTATTCGCAGGACTTCGTTACCGGCGCCAGGGTGATGCGAGCTGGACGAATGAGCACTTCATTCAATTGCATGCCTTTCGCGACATGACCGATGTAATCATTTTGAGGGGACTGCAAGCCGGCACCGTCTATGAGTATCAGGCCGGCTGGTTCAGTGCACCTCACAGCACCGTCCCGGAACCGGCGCGGCAATGGCCCATGGAGATCCATCGATTGCGCACGCCGGCCGCGGAAGCCAACACGCCTCGCGCTTACATCGTGGGGTCTTGCCGTTACCTGCGAATCACCGCCGGCAGCCCCTCAGCCCCCGAACTCGGGGACCGCACGTTCGCCGGCATCCAGCGCATCGTGGAGCAGGCCGATCCGCCGATCAGCGGCGTACTGATGACCGGAGACCAGGTTTATCTCGACGATTTGAACATCGTTGCCCCGGACCGGACCTATAAAGACATTCTGTTCAAATACCGCACTGTCTTTTCCCAGCCTCACATCAGCAAGTTGATGTCCGCCGTACCGACTTACATGATCCTCGACGACCATGAAATCGAAGACAACTGGCCGGCCAACAAACACGTCGATGACGACATTCTCTACGCCAATGCCATGAGTGCTTATGGCCTCTATCAAGCCAGCCATAGCCCGGCCCATGAACTGTCGAGCGACGGCCTGTTGAGCAGGTCGTTGTCGCACTACTGGTATCAGTTCGCTCACGGCGATATCGAATGGTTCGTCACCGACAGCCGGACCCGACGCAACTTGTCGATGGCCGACCGGCGCATCCTGGATGTCGAGCAGGAGCAGTCATTGCTCGAATGGCTCGTGAGCAGCACTGCCCGGGTCAAATTCATCGTCACCAGCGTCATGTTCTACCCCGACAGCAAACTCGACGATGGCGACGCCTGGCAGGCGTTCCCGCAACAACGCCTGCGACTGCTGGAATGCATTCGCCGCCACGGGGTTAAAAACGTGATTTTCGTGTCCGGTGACGTCCACGGCTCCATGACCAGCCGACTGTGTCACAGCCAGGATCCCGACTTCGAGGTGCATACCCTCGTTGCCTCGCCGTTCTGCAACAGTGAACTGCTGCCTTACGCCAGCGCCTCGGATTTTATTTTCGAGCCTCCCATGGCCCGGACTGAAAACGGTGACTACCACTATGAACTGACCAGTACGGTAGTCAGCCAGGATAACTTCGCGCATCTGCATGTCGCGGCCCAGAGTGTTCACGTGACTTTTCACGACCGCGATGGTTACCCTTTGCAGGTGGTCGAGATCCCGTTGCGCTGACGAACGGTATCCCCCGCCAGGCCCTCTGATCGGCTGGCGACTGGAGAAATCCGCTTGTCGGCCGATAAGGTTTATAGCACTTAGCCTTCATCTCTCTTGTCAGTCGGTGTCGCAATGATGCAACCTTGCGGCAATCCTTGATAACGAGGGGCGTCAGCCCGGCGCGATCAGCATTCTCGAAGCGAGTCTCCCCATGAAAAGCCAACCCGATGCCGCCAGCCGTATGGCGGCCGAGGTAGTGACGCAGTTACCGGTGCCCTCGCGGCTCGGTATGCTGCGTTTCGAGCGGCTGAATGAAGCGAGCTGGGCGCTGCTGTTCCTCGATCCAAACTGTGAACGTTACTTCGGCCTGCCGGCAGTGGAGCTCTGCTCGCTGGTCAGCTCGCCCTATGCCAGCCTGATGGAGCCTGAAGCGCGCTATCAACTGCATGATGCCATTCAAGAACAACTGGCCCAGGCCCCGCACTACCTGATCCGCTATACGCTGCACACCGCCAAGGGCCCCATGAACCTGCTGGAAATGGGTGAAGCGTACAAACAGCACAATCGCCACCTGCTGCGCGGCTATCTACTGGCGGTGGACGGCCTGCTGCAAAACGAGCCTTCGATGCCGGCCCTGGATCTGGAAACCCAGAACTCGCGCCTACAGATTGCGCTGGAGCTGAACCAGCGCGCCCAGCAAGAGCAACTCCAGCATCTGGACCGGGTGCGCGCCCAACAGGACCTCATCCTGCTGCTGACCCGCCAACGCTACAGCGCCACCAATTCCCTGCTGGAAGCCGCCGAACTCATCACCCGCAGCGCCTGCGACATCTACCAGATCGATTGCGCCAGCATCTGGAACCTGGACGATAGCAAGCTGGTACCGATCTCCGCCTATAACCGCGCCTCCCAGGAATACTTTCGACCGGACGTGATCGACGTCAACGAGTATCCCGACTACATGGAAGCGCTGCAGACCTGCCGCGCCATTGATGCTCATAACGCGCTACGCGACCCACGCACCCGCGAACTGGTTGAAAGCCTGCGTGCGCGCAACGTCAATGCCATGCTCGACGCCAGCGTGCGGATCGACGGTCAGGTGGTCGGTGTGCTGTGCCTGGAACAGGTGGGCGCCACCCGCGCCTGGCAGTCGGACGAGATCGCTTTTGCCGGTGAACTGGCGGACCAGTTTGCCCAGGTCATCAACAACCACAACCGCCGCATCGCCACCAGCGCCCTGCACTTGTTCCAGCGTGCCGTGGAGCAAAGCGCCAATGCGTTCCTGCTGGTCAACTGCGACGGCGTGGTGGAGTACGTCAACCCGAGCTTCACCGCCATCACCCAATACACCACCGAAGAGGTCCACGGCCAGCGTCTGTCCGAACTACCGGCGCTGGAAAACCTCAGCGAGCTGCTGTTCGACGCGCCCTCGGCCCTGGCCCAGAGCAATAGCTGGCAAGGCGAGTTCAAGAGCCGGCGCAAGAACCTGGAACCCTACTGGGGCCAGCTGTCGATTTCCAAGGTCTACGGCGACAACCGTGAACTGACCCACTACATCGGCATCTACGAAGACGTTACCCAGACCAAACTGGCCCAGCAGCGCATTGAACGCCTGGCCTACACCGACAACCTGACCAACCTGGGCAACCGCCCGGCGTTCATTCGCAACCTCGATGAACGCTTCGCTCGGGACAGCGACTCGCCCATCAGCCTGCTGCTGGTGGACATCGACAACTTCAAGCGCATCAACGACAGCCTCGGCCACCAGACCGGTGACAAACTGCTGATCAGCCTGGCCCGGCGCTTGCGCAACAGCCTGAGCCCGGGCGGCAGCCTGGCGCGCTTCGCCAGTAACGAATTCGCCGTGCTGCTGGACGACTCCGATCTGGAGGCCGGGCAGCAGGTCGCCAGCCAGTTGCTGATGACGCTCGACAAGCCGATGTTCGTCGACAACCAACTGATCAGTGTGACCGGCTCCGTGGGCCTGGCCTGTGCGCCGCTGCACGGCCGCGACCCCCAGACCCTGATGCGCAACGCCGGGCTCGCCCTGCACAAGGCCAAGGCCAACGGCAAGCATCAGGTCCAGGTCTTCACCGAAGCGCTGAACGCCGAGGCCAGCTACAAACTGTTCGTGGAAAACAACCTGCGCCGCGCCCTGACCCAGAACGAGCTGGACGTGTTCTACCAGCCCAAGCTGTGCCTGCGCAGTGGCCGCCTGCTGGGGATGGAAGCGCTGCTGCGCTGGAATCATCCGGAAAAAGGCATGATCCGACCGGACCAGTTCATCAGCGTGGCCGAGGAAACCGGGCTGATCATCCCTATCGGCAAATGGATCGCCCGCCAGGCCTGCCGCATGAGCAAGCAACTGACCGCCGCCGGCCTGGGCAACCTGCAGGTGGCGATCAACCTGTCACCCAAGCAGTTCTCCGACCCGGACCTGGTCGCCTCGATCGCCAGCATCCTCAAGGAAGAACAACTGCCCTCACGGCTGCTTGAGCTGGAGCTGACCGAAGGCCTGCTGCTGGAAGCCACCGAAGACACCCACCTGCAACTCGACCAGCTCAAGCGCCTGGGCCTGACCCTGGCCATGGACGACTTCGGTACCGGCTACTCGTCCCTGAGCTACCTGAAGAAATTCCCGATCGACATCATCAAGATCGATCGCAGCTTCATCCATGAAATCCCGGACAACCAGGACGACATGGAGATCACCTCCGCGGTGATCGCCATGGCCCACAACCTGAAACTCAAGGTGGTGGCCGAGGGGATCGAAACCGCCCAGCAACTGACGTTCCTGCGCCGCCATCGCTGCGATGTCGGCCAGGGCTACCTGTTCGACCGGCCCATCCCCGGCGCGGAGCTGATCGAGAAGCTCAAGCGCTACCCGCGCGGTCCAATTGACTGACAGCGCTGTAACACTCGGGCACACTGACAGTCTTATTGCTTGAACTCGCTCAACTCAATCTGACTGAGAGGACTGATGATGGTCTTGCGCTCGGAAATTCTGGTGAACAAAAACGTGCTCCCTACTCAAGAACAAGCTCTGCCTGGCCGCGAAACCCCGATCAAGGTTCCGGATCAACACTTCGTCAACGGCAACCCGCTGCTCGGCCCGTTTCCGGGCAACGTAGAGTTCGCGATTTTCGGCCTGGGCTGCTTCTGGGGGGCGGAACGTCGCTTCTGGCAACGTGATGGGGTCTACAGCACCTCGGTGGGCTACGCCGGCGGCTTCACTCCCAACCCGACCTACGAAGAAGTCTGCTCGGGCCTGACCGGCCACAGCGAAGTCGTGCTGGTGGTCTACGAACCGGAAAAGGTCAGCTACGAAGAACTGCTGGCGATGTTCTGGGAACTGCACAACCCGACCCAGGGCATGCGCCAGGGCAACGACATCGGCACCCAGTATCGCTCGGTGATCTATTGCACCAAACCCGAACAACTGGAAGCGGCGAAGAAGAGCAAGGCGGTGTTCCAGGCTGAACTGACCAAGGCCGGCCTCGGTGAAATCACCACCGAAATCGATGAAGCGCCGACGTTCTACTATGCCGAGGCTTACCACCAGCAGTACCTGGCGAAGAATCCCGAGGGATATTGCGGCATTGGCGGGACCGGCGTGACCTGCCCGATCTGACTTCGAGCCTCGAAAAGCTTCGCGAGCAAGCTCGCTCCCACAAGTGATTTGCGTTCAGACGCAGATACCGGACTCACCCGGATCAGTGTGGGAGCGAGCCTGCTCGCGATGGCGGCGGCACAGTCAACATCGATGCAAGCTGACCCACCGCTATCGCGAGCAGGCTCGCTCCCACAGGGGATTTGTGTTCAGGCGCAGATGCCGGATTCACCCCGGATAACTGTGGGAGCCGGGCTTGCCCGCGATGGCGGCGGCACAGCCAACACCCATGCAAGCTGACCCGCCGCTATCGCGAGCAGGCTCGCTCCCACAGGGGATTTGTGTTTCAGGCGCAGATACCGGATTCACCCGGATCAGTGTGGGAGCGAGCCTGCTCGCGATGGCGTCCTGCCAGACACCTGAGCACTTGCCCGATCAACTCTCGGCAATCAACCAGTCCATCTGCCACCCACCCTGGGTCTGCCCGAGCTTTTTCGACAGCCACGGCAACAGCTCACGCAACTCCTCTTCCAGCCCCCATGGCGGATTGGCAATCGCCAGGCCGGAGCCGTTCAGGCTGTCGGGCGTGGCAAGCGGGTGCACCAGCAACTCCACTCGCAACAGCTTGGGCGCGCCCGTGCCGGCCAGGTCCTGGTAGAAGCGACGCAGCATCCGCTGATCCTTCACCGGGTACCAGATCGCTGCCACCGTCTGACGCATCCGCCCAATGGCCTCCTTGAGAGAGGCGGCGCAGCGCTGCATTTCGTCGAGCTTCTCGAAGGGCGGATCGATCAGCATCAAGCCGCGCTTTTCCGCCACCGGCAGCAAGGCACGAGGCACATGCCAACCTTCGCCCAGATGCACCGCGACGCGGCGGTCGCCCTTCATGTTGTCCTTGAGCAACACACCGTCTTCAGGGTGCTTTTCATTGAGCAGGACCCGATCCTGCGAACGCGTCAGGCGCCGCGCCAGCTCCGGTGAGCCCGGGTAATAGCGCAACTGTCCGTCCGGGTTCATCTCGTGCAGCACGTTCATGTAGTCGGCGGTCAGCGGCGGCAGATCGTCCTGCCCCCATAAGCGTGCGATGCCTTCCAGGTATTCACCGGTACGATTGGCCTGGTCGCCCTGCAAGTCATACAACCCGATGCCCGCATGGGTATCGAGGTAGGCGAAGGGCTGCTCCTTGCGCGCCATCAGCGCGATAAGGCGGGTCAGGGTCAGGTGTTTGAACACATCGGCGTGATTACCGGCGTGGAAGGCGTGGCGATAGTTCATGGCGGCTCCTGCGAAGGGCGACGAGTTTACCTCGAAGCGCGTCGAACGTCAGGGTCCACAGCCGAGCGGACGCAGCCGCCGCTCAGCCGAGTTCTTGCAGCAAGTACCCATGCAACAGCGCCTTGGGATCATGGAGCGGCCCATGCGTCCCAAGAAAATTGACGATCTTGCACCGCAGGATGCGCTCATCGACCCGCTCGGACAGGTACGGATGCTCTTCCCCCAGCCACCTGAGCAGGTTATCCAGCAGGCAGTCCGTCGTGCCGCCAGCCAGTTCTTTCAATAGTGCAGCGGGCACCTCCCACCAGGGAAAAGTCCGTGGCGGCCGCTGAGCATTTCCCCCGACCTCCAGGGCTCGACCGTTGATCAGGTAACGGCTGATGACCGGCAGCAACTGCCCTGCCTCGACTTCGTCGGACTGCAGGATGGGTTGCACGAAACGCCCATCCCAAAAACGGAAAAAACTCGACTTGCCGCCAGGCAACAGCACCTGGGTGAGCCCACGCAAATGTTCGACGAGAACTTCCTGGCCGACCGAAGACACCGCCAACCAACCCCAATCGAGCGAGTCGGTCGTCGCGATCCATTGAAGAAACTCACTGTCTACCGCGACCACGCCGACATAAGGCATGACGGGCTCCCAGTCAGCGTAAGGCGTATCGGCCCAGATCGGCCTGGGCACCAGTCCCATCGAGCGCCGCCAGGCCGTCAACGGCCTGGCGCTGCTGGCGTTGCCGAAAATGGCGAAGAGCTGCTCGGATGCTTGCAACGGATGCTGCCGAAGCCAGGCATGGGGCGACAGATCCGTACTCATGGACGCTCCTGAATATCAGTGGGTTTGGAAAACATGGGCAACGGCGAACAGACGCCGTCCTTGCACCGCTCACACTCTTCGCAGAACGGCGCCGGACCTTGCAGGCTGAGGATTTGCGCCAACGACAGTGGAGCGGTCACTGCGGCGACCAGCTTCTCGGCGTTACCCGGCGAGCCCGGCGCCGCGCGGGTGGCTGCCATCGGCGCGCCACCGACTTCGATCGGCACGCTGCTGAAAATGCCCCCGGCGCCGATGCTGATCCAATGCCCGCCGGCCTGGATGGTCGCACTGGCGCCGCCATCCAGCACGATCTGCTGGCCGGCGCTGACATGGAAATGCTGGCTGGCACTGAAAGCCTGGCTGGTCACGCGGATGTGCCGTTCGCCACTCACTATCAGATGGTCGTCCTGCCTGACTTCGACCTGGCGCCGCCCATGGGTGACACGCAGCTCTTCGGCCTTGAGTTCATGCCGCGCGGTGCCGGCAACGACAATGCTGCGCTCATGATCGACCTGCACGCGCTGGTCATGGAGCACATGCTGGGTCCAGTTTCGCTGGGCCCGCAGGTAGATTTCCTCGGCCCCCTTGCGATCCTCGATGCGCAACTCGTTGTAACCGCCCCCGCCGGGGCTGCTCTGGCTGCGCAATAAGCTGCGGGTCTTGTCCGCCGGCAGGTCCAGCGGCAACGGGTTGGCACCATTGGGCAAGCAACCCACCACCAGGGGCTTATCCACGTCGCCATCCATGAAACCCACCAGGACTTCCATGCCGACCCGGGGAATCATCACACTGCCATAGCGATCATGGGCCCAGCCGGTCGCTACCCGCAGCCAGCAACTGGAATGCTCGTCACCCTTGCCGTCGCGGTCCCAGATCAGTTGCACCTTGACCCGTCCGAACTCATCGCAATGAATTTCGCTGTCGACAGGCCCGGTCACCACCGCAGGCTGAAAACCGTGGGCCGGAGGTTTCTCATGCTGCAGCGGCGGACGAAAGAAAACCTCCCATGGCGTCGCAAGAAAGGTATTGCTGTAGCCTTGGAACTCATCCGCGCTGTCCGTGACTGTGTCCTCCAGCACTTGCGGCTGGCGACCACGGTGGGTGATCTGCGTCAGGAGCCAGAGGTCATTCCACTGCGCACGCGGGTGCCCGTTGATTTGCATGAAGTGCCCGCTGACGAGGGCGCTTTGATCGCTGCGAGCCTCGGCCAGACGGAAATCGGCACCATGACGTTCCAGGGCGCGCCGGGTCAGGTGCCGTCCATGATCGCGTTCCGAAAAAAGACCAGGGTAACGATAGTCTTCCAGCACGGGTTTCTGCTGGCTGTCGAGGCTGGTATGCAAGGACAGGCCAGGGTTGCGGAAATTGTAGTCGCACAGCGTCACAACGCTGGTCCGGGTCTGGAGCCGGACCGCCAGCCGCTTGATCGCCGGCTCCCCAGCGGCCATGCCACTGCCCGGCAGATACAGCGTCGACTCGGGCAAGCGCGGGAACACCGTCTGGTCGTCACCGAAGACCAGCAGGTGGCCGTCGGGACTGTGACGAAAGTGGTAATGAATACCGACCTCGGCACAGATCCGCTCGATGAAGGCCAGGTCACTTTCACCGTATTGCACGCAGTATTCCCGCTCGGGGTATTGCCCGCCGAGGCTGAACTGAAACGCATCGCCTTGGATGCCATGGTCTTTCAAGACCTGTGCAATGATCGACGGCACGCTCAAGTGCTGGAAAATCCGCCGGTTGATACGGTGATGCAGGTACGCCAGGCGCGGCACCAGGCTGATCTGGTAGCGGGTCAGGCGTTTTCCCGAATCGCCTTGGGCTACGCTGTAGACCTGGCCGTGGATGCCATGCCCCTGCTGATCGAAAGCCAGGTAGGCCTGGCGATGCAGCAGCGTTTCCAACGCCAGGTCCGGGCGCTCACTCACCAGTTCCAGGTCAAAGCGATAGGGTTGGCTGATGGCTTCCTGGCCTGTGAACTCAAGCACCTTGAGCTCATTCGGCGCGCTGTCGAGCGTCAGGGTGAAACGCGGTTGGTTGGCAGGCGCGAACATCCGATGTATCTCAGCAGAATGAAAGGCGGGGGATTCTGCATGAGCCGCACGGAGAGTTGATGGGACGTCATGAAAAACAGATTTCCCTTACAAGCAGCAAGATAAAAACCACAAAAACGCGCTGCATTTTCCGATAGACACTTTCTGCGTCGCCGCCAGCCGTCGCACGAATGAATCAGCGCTTTCTTACACCATGACGGCCCTCGGTACTTCACGGTGGCGTGATACCGTTCTTTCGTCGCAAAAAGCAAAGGATGCCCCCATGACGACTCGCTACGCAAAAATCGCAATGACCTTGGCACTCGCCGCATTCGCCTTCCTGACCGTGTTCAACAACGTCACGGACTACCGCTCCAATTTCAACTTCGTCCAGCATGTGCTGAGCATGGACACCACCTTCCCGGACAACGCCGCCCGTTATCGCGCCATCGTCCAGCCCTGGATGTGGCATGGCGCCTATTGGCTGATCATCCTCGGCGAAGCGATCACAGCCGGATTACTGGGCTATGGCGCCCTGGAGTTGTGGTTGGCACGCCGGGCTGAAAGCAGGGTTTTCGCGCAAGCCAAACGCTGGGTGATCGCCGGCCTGACGGTGGGATTCTTCGTCTGGTTCTTTGGTTTCATGGTCATTGGTGGCGAATGGTTTCTGATGTGGCAATCAGAGGTCTGGAACGGCCAGGATGCGGCGTTCAGGTTCTACATGGCGCTGCTGGGTGTGCTGATATTTCTCAATCAGCCTGATGCGGATCCGAGCTGACCCACCGCTATCGCGAGCAGGCTCGCACACAGGGTGGCGGTGTTCTCGGGAAATCGGGCATAAAAAACGGCCCGTCTCCATTGGCGACGGGCCGTTTTTTTGTACAACCTTCAGCGAGCCATCAAGGCCTCGCCGACAGGGCTTACTGGTTCAGGCGGAAATCTTTTTCGGCCGCTTCGAAGCGCTGCACCATACCGGCGGTAGGCGTGCCCATCTTGCTGACGAAGTAGATGGCCAGGCTGGCGAAGATGAAGCCCGGGATGATTTCGTACAGGCCCAGCAGTTCGAAATGCTTCCAGACGATCACGGTGACCGCGCCGACCAGGATACCGGCCAGTGCGCCGTTACGGGTCATACCTTTCCAGACCACGGAGATCAGGACAACAGGCCCGAAAGCGGCACCGAAACCGGCCCAGGCGTAACTCACCAGGCCCAGCACGCGGTTCTCCGGGTTGGCGGCCATGGCGATGGCGATCAATGCCACCAGCAGCACCATGGCGCGGCCGACCCAGACCAGCTCCAGTTGGGAAGCACTCTTGCGCAGGAAGGTCTTGTAGAAGTCTTCGGTCAGCGCGCTGGAGCACACCAGCAACTGGCAGCTCAGGGTGCTCATCACGGCGGCCAGGATGGCCGACAGCAGTACACCGGCGATCCATGGGTTGAACAGCAGCTTCGCCAGTTCGATAAACACACGCTCATGGTTCTCGGTCACGGGACCGGCCACTTCCGGGTGGGCCGAGAAGTAGGCGATACCGAAGAAGCCGACAGCCACGGTACCGCCCAGGCACAGGATCATCCAGGTCATGGAGATGCGACGGGCATTGGCGATGGATTTGACCGAGTCAGCCGCCATGAAGCGCGCCAGGATGTGTGGCTGGCCGAAGTAGCCCAAGCCCCAACCCATCAGCGAGATGATGCCGATGAAGGTGGTGTTCTTCAGCATGTCGAACGAGGTCGGGTCTTTCGCCTCGATGGCCAGGAACGTGGTGTCCACGCCGCCGGTGGCCAGCAGCACGATGATCGGTGTCAGGATCAGCGCAAAGATCATCAGGGTGGCTTGTACCGTATCGGTCCAGCTCACGGCCAGGAAACCGCCCACGAAGGTGTAGGCAATGGTCGCTGCAGCACCGGCCCACAGCGCGGTCTCGTAGGACATGCCGAAGGTGCTTTCGAACAGACGGGCGCCGGCCACGATGCCCGAAGCGCAGTAGATGGTGAAGAACACCAGGATCACCACCGCAGAGATGATCCGCAGCACGCCGCTTTTGTCTTCGAAACGGCTGGAGAAGTAGTCCGGCAGCGTCAGTGCATCGCCGTTATGCTCGGTCTGTACCCGCAGGCGACCGGCCACGAACAGCCAGTTCAGGTAGGCACCGACGATCAGGCCGATGGCGATCCAGCTTTCCGAGAGGCCAGACATATAGATGGCACCGGGCAAGCCCATCAACAACCAGCCACTCATGTCCGAGGCACCGGCGGACAATGCGGTCACGACGCTGCCCAGGCTACGACCGCCCAGGATGTAATCGGAAAGGTTGTTGGTGGAGCGGTAAGCCATCAGGCCGATCAGGACCATGGCTGCGATGTAGATCACGAAGGTGATCAGGGTGGGATTACTAACACTCATGAGTTACGCCCTGGCTTTGTTTTTATGTAGCGGTGGCAGTTGCAAGCGTCGACAGCAGGTGGCGACGATTTGCAGGCCCGCAAATGTATGACTGATGTTTCCCCAGGAAAGCCATCAGCCGATGCCCCGGTTTGGAACCGGTTGCACCTTGGCCACGAATCCTATTCAACAAACGAAATAAGGTGCAACCTGTTTCGCTCGAATCAGTTGCACCTGATCGGTTTTCTCAAAAAAAACCTGCTTTTTGCTCCTTTTTAGTGCAGTCAACTGCCTCTCGCTAGAAGCCAAAGCACTAAGGCAGTGCGAGATAGACGTGCTGGCGATTTATTCCGGATGAGCTACCTGATATTTCGTCAAAAAAAGGGTTGCACCCGGTTGCACCTCAATCAGCTCGCAGCTAATCTTGCCCGCAGCTGATGCCACGCCGTACGTGGTAAACATGAGGATAAAAATATGGCTACCACCACCCTTGGGGTCAAACTCGATGACCCGACCCGCGAACGCCTCAAGGCGGCCGCAACCTCGATTGATCGCACGCCTCACTGGCTGATCAAACAGGCAATTTTCAATTACCTGGAAAAACTCGAGGGTGGTGCAACCCTGACCGAGCTGAACGGCTCGGTCCGCGCCGATGGCGATGACGCTGGCGATGTCCAGGCCGACCACGCCCACCAGTGCTTCCTGGAATTTGCCGAGAGCATCCTGCCGCAATCGGTGCTGCGCGCCTCCATCACCGCCGCTTACCGCCGCCCCGAGCCGGAAGTGGTGCCGATGCTGATCGAACAGGCGCGCCTGCCGGCCGAAATGGCCGAGGCCACCAACAAGCTGGCGGCGTCGATTGCGGAAAAACTGCGCAACCAGAAGAGTGCCGGCGGACGTGCCGGTATTGTCCAAGGTCTGTTGCAGGAGTTCTCCCTGTCGTCCCAGGAAGGCGTGGCGCTGATGTGCCTGGCCGAAGCACTGCTGCGCATCCCGGACAAAGGCACACGTGATGCGCTGATCCGCGACAAGATCAGCACCGGCAACTGGCAACCGCACCTGGGCAACAGCCCGTCGCTGTTCGTCAATGCCGCGACCTGGGGCCTGCTGCTGACCGGCAAACTGGTCGCCACCCACAACGAAGCCGGCCTGACTTCGTCCCTGAGCCGTATCATTGGCAAAAGCGGCGAGCCGATGATCCGCAAGGGTGTCGACATGGCCATGCGCCTGATGGGCGAGCAGTTCGTCACCGGCGAAACCATCGCCGAAGCCCTGGCCAACGCCAGCAAATTCGAGTCCAAGGGTTTCCGCTATTCCTACGACATGTTGGGTGAAGCCGCGCTCACCGAACACGACGCCCAGAAGTACCTGGCTTCGTATGAGCAAGCCATCCATTCGATCGGCAAGGCCTCCCATGGCCGTGGGATCTATGAAGGCCCGGGCATTTCCATCAAGCTGTCGGCCCTGCATCCGCGCTACAGCCGCGCCCAGTACGAACGCGTCATGGACGAGTTGTACCCGCGCCTGCTGTCGCTGACCCTGCTGGCCAAGCAGTACGACATCGGCTTGAACATCGACGCCGAGGAAGCCGACCGTCTCGAACTGTCCCTGGACCTGCTGGAGCGCCTGTGCTTCGAGCCGAAGCTGACCGGCTGGAACGGCATCGGCTTCGTCATCCAGGCGTACCAGAAGCGCTGCCCGTATGTGATCGACTACGTCATCGACCTGGCCCGCCGCAGCCGCCACCGCCTGATGATCCGCCTGGTAAAAGGCGCCTACTGGGACAGCGAGATCAAGCGCGCCCAGGTCGAAGGCCTGGAAGGCTATCCGGTGTATACCCGCAAGGTGTACACCGACGTTTCCTACATCGCTTGCGCGCGCAAGCTGCTGTCGGTACCGGAAGTCATCTACCCGCAGTTCGCCACGCACAACGCCCACACGCTGTCGGCCATTTACCACATCGCCGGTCAGAACTATTACCCGGGCCAGTATGAGTTCCAGTGCCTGCACGGCATGGGCGAACCGCTGTACGAACAGGTTGTAGGCAAGGTTTCCGAAGGCAAGCTGAACCGTCCGTGCCGCGTGTACGCTCCGGTCGGTACCCACGAGACACTGCTGGCCTACCTGGTTCGTCGCCTGCTGGAAAACGGCGCCAACACCTCGTTCGTCAACCGCATCGCCGACCAGTCGATTTCGATTCAGGAACTGGTGGCCGACCCGGTTGCCAGCATCGAGCAGATGGCAACCCTGGAAGGTGGTTTCGGCCTGCCGCACCCGCGCATTCCCCTGCCGCGTGACCTGTACGGCAGCGAACGCGCCAACTCCAGCGGCATCGACATGGCCAACGAACATCGCCTGGCTTCGCTGTCCTGCGCCCTGCTGGCAACCGCTCACAACGAATGGAAAGCCGCGCCGATCCTTGGTTGCGCCGCCAGCGAAGAAACGCCGGCACAGGTTTTGAACCCGTCCGATCATCGCGACGTGGTTGGCCAAGTGCAGGAAGCCACGGTCACCGACGTCGACAACGCCATCCAGTGCGCCCTCAACGCCGCGCCGATCTGGCAAGCCACGCCACCGGCCGAGCGCGCGGCGATTCTCGAGCGTGCCGCCGACCTGATGGAAGGCGAGATCCAGCCACTGATGGGCCTGCTGGCCCGCGAAGCCGGCAAGACCTTCGCCAACGCCATCGCCGAGGTCCGTGAAGCAGTGGACTTCCTGCGCTACTACGCAGTGCAGGCGCGCAACGATTTCAGCAACGATGCCCACCGCCCGCTGGGCCCGGTGGTCTGCATCAGCCCATGGAACTTCCCCCTGGCGATCTTCAGCGGCCAGGTCGCTGCCGCGTTGGCCGCCGGTAATCCGGTACTGGCCAAACCTGCCGAGCAGACCCCATTGGTGGCGGCCCAGGCCGTGCGCCTGATGCTCGAAGCCGGTATTCCGGAAGGTGTTCTGCAACTGCTGCCGGGTCGCGGCGAAACCGTCGGTGCCCGCCTGGTGGGTGACGAGCGGGTCAAGGGTGTGATGTTCACCGGTTCCACTGAAGTCGCCCGCCTGCTGCAACGCAACATCGCCGGTCGCCTGGACAACCAGGGTCGTCCGATCCCGCTGATCGCCGAAACCGGCGGCCAGAACGCCATGATCGTCGACTCCTCGGCCCTGACCGAACAAGTGGTGATCGACGTGGTGTCGTCGGCCTTCGACAGCGCCGGTCAGCGTTGCTCGGCCTTGCGGGTCCTGTGCTTGCAGGAAGATTCCGCAGACCGTGTCATCGAAATGCTCAAGGGCGCCATGGCTGAATCGCGCCTCGGTAACCCTGAGCGCCTGTCCGTCGACATCGGCCCGGTGATCGATGCCGAAGCCAAGGCCGGCATCGAGAAGCACATCCAGGCCATGCGCGACAAAGGTCGCACCGTGTACCAGATGGCAATCGCCGACAGTGACGAGTGCAAGCGCGGCACGTTCGTGATGCCGACCCTCATCGAACTGGAAAGCTTCGATGAGCTGCAACGCGAGATCTTTGGCCCGGTGCTGCACGTGGTGCGCTACAAGCGCAAGGAACTGGACCAGTTGATCAGCCAGATCAATGCCTCCGGCTATGGCCTGACCCTGGGCGTGCACACCCGCATCGACGAAACCATCGCCAAGGTGATCGACAACGTCCATGCCGGTAACGTCTACGTGAACCGCAACATTGTCGGTGCCGTGGTTGGTGTCCAGCCGTTCGGTGGCGAAGGCCTGTCGGGCACCGGTCCGAAAGCCGGCGGTCCGCTGTACCTGTACCGTTTGCTGTCGACACGTCCTACCGATGCGATCCAGCAGTCCTTCGTGCGTGGCGATGCCGTCAGCGCACCGGACATGCGTTTGCGTGAAGCCATGAGCAAACCGCTGACCGCCCTGCAAGCCTGGGCCGACAGCCAGAAGCTCGCCGAACTGAGCGCCCTGTGCGTGCAGTTCGCGGCCCAGTCGCAAAGCGGCATCACCCGCCAACTGACCGGCCCGACCGGCGAACGCAACAGCTACGCCATCCTGCCACGCGAACACGTGCTGTGCCTGGCCGACGTGGAAGGCGACCTGCTGACGCAACTGGCGGCCGTACTGGCCGTGGGCGGCTCGGCCGTGTGGCCGGAAACCGATACGAGCAAGGCCTTGTTCGCACGCTTGCCGAAGGACATTCAGGCGCGCATCCAGCGGGTTTCCGACTGGACCAAGGACGATGTGGTGTACGACGCGGTCCTGCATCACGGCGACTCGGATCAACTGCGCAGCGTTTGTCAGCAAGTGGCCAAGCGTGCCGGCGCCATCGTCGGGGTCCATGGTCTATCCCAGGGCGAAACCGGCATCGCACTGGAGCGCCTGGTGATCGAGCGGGCGTTGAGCGTCAACACCGCTGCGGCGGGTGGTAACGCCAGCCTGATGACCATCGGCTAACGCCATAGGCTGGGTGGCCGCAATGACCGCCCAGCCTGCACAGCCTTTGTGGGAGCGAGCCTGCTCGCGATAGCGGAGTCACACCCAAAGCAGATGTGACTGACAGACCGTCATCGCGAGCAGGCTCGCTCCCACATGGGATTAGTGTTGCCCTCGCCCCTCCATCACTGTCATCAATCATCCTGTTCAACCTCTATTCCCGGTTCTAGACTCGGCCCCATTCCAAAGAAAGGTAGGCCGCCATGTCCGAGACGCTGCTCAGTTCCCGCAATCTGGCTTTCGAGCTGTATGAAGTCCTCGATGCCGAGGGCCTGACCCAGCGCGAGCGGTTCGCCGAGCACAATCGCGAGACCTTCGATGCGGCCATCGGTACGGCCCGCAACATCGCCGAAAAGTACTTCGCGCCCCACAACCGCAAGAACGATGAAAACGAACCGCGCTACGAAGACGGCCAGGCCATCCTGATTCCAGAGGTGAAACCCGCCGTAGACGCCTTCCTGGAGGCCGGTTTCCTCAACGCCGCACGCAGTTTCGAGGCGGGCGGCATGCAACTGCCGACGCTGCTGTCCCAGGCCTGCTTCGCACATTTTCAATCGGCCAACGCCGCATCGACCTCCTACCCGTTCCTGACCATGGGCGCAGCGAACCTGATCGAAAGCTTTGGCGACGAGGCGCAGAAACGCCGCTTCCTGCAGCCGATGATCGAGGGTCGCTTCTTCGGCACCATGGCCCTGACCGAGCCCCATGCGGGTTCTTCGTTGTCGGATATTCGTACGCGTGCAGAACCGGCGTCCGACGGCACTTATCGACTCAAGGGCAACAAGATCTTCATCTCCGGTGGCGATCACCCACTGTCGGAAAACATCGTGCACATGGTCCTGGCAAAACTGCCGGACGCACCGCCGGGCGTTAAGGGCATCTCGCTGTTTATCGTGCCCAAGTTCCTGGTCAACGACGACGGCAGCCTCGGCCGGCGTAACGACGTGCTCCTGGCCGGGTTGTTCCACAAGATGGGCTGGCGCGGGACGACTTCCACGGCGCTGAACTTCGGTGACAACGGTGAATGTGTCGGTTACCTCGTGGGAAAACCGCACCACGGGTTGAGCTACATGTTCCAGATGATGAACGAAGCGCGGATCGGTGTCGGCATGGGCGCGGTGATGCTGGGTTATGCCGGCTACCTGTACTCCCTCGAATACGCCCGCGAACGCCCGCAGGGCCGGGTGCCCGACAGCAAGGATCCGACCACCGCGCCCGTGGCAATCATCCAGCACGCCGACGTGCGTCGCATGTTGCTGACCCAGAAAGCTTACGTTGAAGGCTCGTTTGACCTGGGCCTGTACGCGGCGCGGTTGTTCGATGACACCACCACCCTTGAAAGCGAGGCCGAGCGCAGGCGCGCCCATGAGCTGCTGGATTTACTGACCCCGATCGTCAAATCCTGGCCCTCGGAGTTCTGCCTGAAGGCCAACGAACTGGCGATCCAGATACTTGGCGGGCACGGCTACACCCGCGAGTACCCGGTCGAGCAGTATTACCGCGACAACCGTCTGAACCCGATTCACGAAGGTACCCACGGCATCCAGTCCCTGGACCTGCTGGGGCGCAAACTGGCGCAGAACGGCGCCGCCGGGCTCAAGCAGTTGATCCGCCTGGTGGCCGACACCACCGAACGCGCCCAGGCGCATGCATCATTGACGCCCCTGCGTCAGCCGCTGGAAGCCTTGGTGGCACGGCTGCAATCGGTCACCCTTGGGCTGCTGACCGACCTGGCCCAAGGCAAGGTCAACAGCAGCCTCGCCAACTCGGCGCTGTACCTCAAGGTGTTTGGGCATATGGTGATTGGCTGGCGTTGGCTGGAGCAGGCGATCCGTGCCGAGGAAGGCCTGGCCAGGGGTAATGCAGCCGATAGCGACTTCTATAACGGCAAGTTGCAGGCGGCGCGGTATTTCCTGACGTGGGAAGTGCCCGGTTGTCATCATGAGCTGGCGCTGCTCGAGGCTCGGGATGACACTTGTCTGGAGATGCGGGATGAGTGGTTCTGAGGCGGATCGGCCTATCTGTTATGGACTAAGTACATATCCATTGCTGCGGTAACGGCCACTTAGGGTTCCGCCCTGACGGCGGCTCACTTTTGAACAGCGCAAAAGTAAGCAAAACGCTTTAGCCCCACCACTCGGTGCCTCGCCTAGGCTCGGCATGCCCTCACTCCGGCATTGCTCCGTGGGCCCGCCGCGAAGGGCCATCCATGGCCCAGCGCGGCTATCCCGGCATCCATGCCGGGATGCCCACTACGCAATACCTGCGTTCGGCCAGCGTGGTTAACGGGGCGCCGAGATCAACGTCCACCGCGAGGCGGCCTTACAGCCGGCCTGACTCTTTCGGGTATACGCCACTCCCATTGTGGGAGCGAGCTTGCTCGCGAAGGCGGCCTGACAGCCGCCCTATCTCCCCCGGTTGTACTTCATCCCCCTGTGGGAGCGAGCCTGCTCGCGATGGCGGCCTGACAGCCGCCCTATCTCCCCGGTTGTACTTCATCCCCCTGTGGGAGCGAGCCTGCTCGCGATGGCGGCCTGACAGCCGACCTACATCTGTGGGAATGGTCGGACAACCCGGCCGATTTTTCCGACGATCCCTGGCGGTTGCCGGGTGGGAAAGGTTCTCGCTAACCTTTTCCGGTCGCTGCAATTCAGCGACCGGGCCTGGAAAACCCGAAGAGTAAAAGGCGCAACCGAAACCGATATGGAGCGCCAACATGTCTGAACAAACCTCTCGATCAAAAAAAGCCAATCCCGTTTCTAACCTTAAGCCCAAAAAACTAGATGAAACAGCCGAGCGTGCCCTGGACTTTTATCTAAAGCCCAAACCGGATTTTTCCCGATCGCCTGACTCATGCTCAATTTTCACAGTCAACGAGACTCTCGACAGCGAAACCCTCCTGGCCAACCTCAGCGAAACCCTGGCCTCGGCCAATGCCATGCTCAGCGACCTGGCCTTCAACCTGGAAGGCTCCAACCGGCATGTAGCCTTCGGTGTCCAGCAGATGGTCGAACTCAGCGAGTTGCTGGCAAACCGAGCGCTGGATGTCGTCGACCCCCGATAGGTCAGGCAACCTTTTGTGGCGAGAGGATTTACTCCCTCGCCACAATGAACCGGGCAAGTCTTAAGTGAACAGCATTACCACAGTGAGTTCGCAGGACCGGCAGACATCACAATCAAGCCTGCTGAATCGTCTTGGCAATCACATCGACCGTGGCACTGACCTGCTCCTGATACCGGTCAAGTTCTGCCTGGTGCCGCTTCTGCATTTCCATCTGCTGCGAGCACAGGTTCATGGCCGCCAGGACCAACAGACGGTCACCGATCAGGGTCGGGTATTTTCTCTTGGTTTCGGCCAGGGCGGCCTTGAGCATCGCGGCAGCGTCCAGCAGGGCCTGTTCCTGCCCGGCCGGCGCCTTGATCGAATAGTCTTCTCCCAGGATCGAGACGACCGTTACCCCATCGGCGCCGGGCTTCATGCGCTGACAGGACCGGTGCTGGCCCGCTCGATCAACGCCTGGATGCGGGCGGCGGTGGTGCCGTGGAGTTCTTCCTGTTCCATCAGGCTCAGTTGCAGGCTTTCATTTTCATCCTTGGCCCTGGCAAGTTCCGTGCTCAGGGTTTCGTTCAGGCCGGTGAGGTGACGATTCTGTTGCACCAGGTCATTGACCAGTTGCTCCAGCTGGCTGAGGGATGTTTCCAACATATTGATTTCCAGGCTTTTTCAGGGGGCGCGTACGATAAAGAAAAGTCACCGTCGATGCCATGGCTTGCAAGGCGACGGTGCTTCGCTGGCGAGCTGTAGAGACTGCGAATGGGGGATCTGGTTCCTGCCCTTCGTCGCGCCGGCGATGTTGCTCTGCGACAAAAGCACGCAGCCGCCTCAAGACTTCAGGCCCACGACCGATAAGTCAGTGATCATCAGTCACAGCCCGCACGGACGCGCCTCTTCCCGGTACCCTCCATGTCCTTACGTAATATGAATATCGCGCCGCGGGCGTTCCTGGGCTTTGCCCTGATCGGCGCCCTGATGCTGGCTCTTGGGGTGTTCGCCCTGACCCAGATGAGCAAAATCCGCAGTTCCGGCGAAGATATCGTCGAAAACACCGTTCCCAGCATCAAGGCCCTGGGAGACTTCACTCAGCTCAGCCTGCGTTTGCGCGTGCTGTCCTATCGTCTGCTGGTGAATCGCGAGCCGGACATCCAACAGAAAACCTACGAGCTGTTCGATCAACGCAACCAGCAGATTCGCACCGCCCAGGCCACCTATGAAAAACTCATCAGCGCTCCGGAGGAACGGGCCGCCTACGATCAGTTCGTACAACTGCTCGGCCAATACCGCCAACTTGAAGAGCGGATGAAAACCCTGTCGCGCAACAATCAGCTCGATGAGCTGCGTGCGTTGCTCAACACTGAACTGCTGAGCAATTCAGACGCCGTTAATGCGGTCATCAGTCGCCTGGTAGACATCAACAACCAGCAAGCGGAGAGCCTCAACCAAGGCGCAACGCAACAATATTCAACGGCATTCAACTGGGTCGTCACCCTGCTGGTCATCGCCACCGGCCTGACGCTACTGTTCGCCTGGCTGCTGACCCACAGCATCACCCAACCAATCGGCAGTGCCCTGAACGCCGCCGAGGAAATTGCCAAGGGCAACCTGACCCGACCGATCACCGTGGATGGCAGTGACGAAGCCGGTCGCCTGCTGCGAGCGATGTCGACCATGCAGGAAAAGCTGCGCGATACCCTGCAGCGGATCTCCGGTTCGGCCACGCAACTGGCTTCCGCCGCCGAAGAGCTCAACAGCGTCACCGACGAAAGCGCCCGTGGCCTGACCCAACAGAACAACGAGATCGAACAGGCCGCCACCGCGGTCAACGAAATGACCAGCGCCGTGGAAGAAGTGGCGCGCAATGCGGTGAGCACGTCCGAAGCGTCGAAACACGCCACCACCTCCGTGGGCGATGGTCGGGACCTGGTACAGGAAACCGTCAGTGCCATCGAGCGCATGAGCGCCGACGTGCAGGGCACCGCCACGCTGATCGGCAACCTGGCCGATGAATCCCGCGACATCGGCAAGGTGCTGGATGTGATCCGTGGCCTTGCGGATCAGACCAACCTGCTGGCCCTGAACGCCGCCATTGAAGCCGCTCGTGCCGGTGAAGCCGGTCGCGGCTTTGCCGTGGTGGCGGATGAAGTGCGCGCCCTGGCCCATCGCACCCAACAGTCGACCAGCGAAATCGAACGCATGATCGGCAGCATCCAGAGCGGCACCGAACAGGCCGTGGACTCGATGCGCAACAGCACCGAACGCGCCGAGTCGACGCTGAACATCGCCCGCGGCGCCGGCATGTCCCTGGACACCATCAACACCGCCGTCGTCGAAATCAACGAACGCAACCTGGTGATCGCCAGCGCCGCCGAAGAACAGGCCCAGGTGGCCCGTGAAGTGGACCGCAACCTGGTGAACATCCGCGACCTGTCGGTGCAATCGGCCACCGGCGCCAACCAGACCAGCGCCGCCAGTGCCGAACTGTCGCGCCTGGCGGTGGACTTGAACAGCATGGTTGGGCGGTTCAGCCTCTGAACCTTGGGCATTGAAATACCTCGCTCCGTGCCCCCCTCTCGGGTCACGGAGCGCTCCCTCATCGGCCTAAATCAGTGGCTGTGCAACGGCTTCAGCAGGTTTAGGGATCGTGTTATTTACAGGATATGAGCAAAGCCGTCATCGATGATGTGGTGAAAGTGCAGGAATTGCCGGGAAGCCCTTTAGATTCAAAAAGTACTGTCTCGCCTGTAGGAAAAACGTATTCTGTCATCGCAACACCTCCACCGAACAACCAGGACGTTCATCAATGTATAAAAAACACGTAGGGGTCATTTTTCTGCTGCTGAGCGGCTGCTCGCTGCATCCGTATACGAAAGATGACCTGATGAGCACTGGCGTAGCCAGCCCCGAGTATTGCTTAACGCAGGAGCGGAAAGTGGTCGAAGAAAGGGTGCAAGGTTATTTGAATCACTGCTACCACCCTCAAGTGACCGATCTCACAACCGGCGGAACACTCGTCAACACCATTCAATTGAAAATCGACAACAACGCAGAAAGAAGCGACATGGTGCTCTGGGCGCCGACGATCTACGGTAGCCAGTTCTATATGAACGTGATCGTCTCGGAAAAAAATCCCGCCTGCAAAACCACTCTAACCGCCGTTGCGTCCGGCTGGAGCTTTGGACGTAATTTTCCGAAAGTATTGGAGAGCGCTAACGGTGGGAATCCGTGGTGTCCGTTTTAAAAGTAAAAACAAGTAAAAACCGAACGAGAAAAATGCATAATTTTACTTACCTCCTAAAAAAACAAATTCCTTTTCTATAAACCGCACATCAAAAACAGTACTGGTTAATTTTTTACACCGACTCACTCATTAACACCGCCAAAGCCATTACAACCTGACTAGGATTATCTTCCAAACTGACACCATAACCAGAAACTTCCAAACCACTATAATCACCACTAGCAACATACCATTCCTCTTCGGCATCAAACTCTAGCTTAGCGTGAGCCAGAAGATCACCTAACGCATCACCCAAGCCTATATCACAATCCAACTTTCCCTTGTATGAATTTACTGGACTACCGCCCTCCCTATACTTTTCAAACATCCAAGCCTTAACAGCATAAACTTCCCAAGACCGAACGATTACATATAACGCTCGAGGGTCAGCGCCCGCATGTTCTGGAGTATTAAAAAACAACCGCCAATTTGTTAACTCTCTGTCGAAGACAGAGAACCCATACCCACCATCACCATTCGAGTCGATACCTTTTACCATGGAGAGTACTGGCGAATCTCTAAATCGGTAAAGAGCTTTATCCTTATCAACCAAATACCGATCAAGCACTTTTTCGAATTCGACAACTGATATCGCCAGAGGAATTCCCGCCAGAGATTTGGCGGGAACTATCGGCGCCAGCCAAGAAATTTCGAATCCCATATTGCATCTCATTCTGGAACCCACCTATTTTTTGACGAGTCGAATATAACTTTAACACCTTGAGAGTTCAAATATTTTGTATTTTTATCGTATTGCGGATTACCGTCACTTTGGAATGTAGGCTTATACTCCAAAGAGTCAATCACCTTGACCTTATCACCATTAGAGTAGTCAATTTTATAATACTCACCCACGTGCTTTGATGGCGTCTCACTTCCAACAGTTGAGGGGCTATATTGAACCTTCACGATACCAGTGGCACTTCCTTTTATGTCGAATGCTTGAGCGTTACCAGTGGTTCCTTTTTTTACTGAGGGAGTCACAGTTGCGCCTTCCAGCGTAAAAAATTGCTTAAGGTTGTCTATCGACGCTCCCCAGACGCTCGAGGGAGCCTCCACCATATTTACGGGCACACCCGATAGCTCGGCCAAGGCATTGCGCAGCCCCTCCCGGGAAATCGCGGAAGTTGCAGGAAGCTCGTTAGAGGTCCGTCCAACATTACCCGGCAAAACATCAAAATACCCATTATCCGCAGATACAGACGTACTGGTCTTGATTCCCCCCGGGACTACCGTGGCCGACAACCCAGGCGCATTGATAGAGAACGGACTGAACCCCGACTGATCCAACCATTGCCCAAACGACGGCGCCCACCCAGAATCTCCGTCAACATACATTTGAGCAACCTGCTCAATATGAAGCTGACCGACTGTCGTCCAATCGCGGGTATTGCCACCACCTATTCCAGTAAATTTCCCCAGAATATCAGCAGATTTTCCCTCAGGTAACGTAGCAACCAAATTGTCTATGGCTTTAGAGCCAGCATCTATTTCCGCACGAATTTCAGGGCAGTTGCCAACCTTTTGACAATCCATAAGCCGCTGGCGATTTGCCGCGTCTCGAGCATTCGCCTCAGCCTGTAAAGCATCGCAGGTGCCTTCGAGCTCACAGTTTTTGGCTTTCTCAGCAAGCTCCTGAACATCTCGATGGTTTAAGAAATTGTACCGCGTGCCATTTTCAGCCACTTGCGCCGCAACATCGAGATCCCCATTGGAGGCCGCTGCCCCCAGCACACCGGCTATCTTCGAAAGCGCGACCAGATTCTCTTGGGCCTGAATATATTCAGGCGTACCAGGCTTGAGGTTAGAAGGCAGTAACGTATCCCCGAGCAAGCCGATCAGGGCCTCGTTGGCACCACCCGCTATCGCCCCCGTGCGGAAGTCACCTCCCATGACCTCGGCCATCAGCCCGCCCAAGGCCGAGTGCAGGAGGATCTTCTCCAGACCTCCCTCAGCTAGACCCAGGTCCCCGATTTTACCGGCACCGTATGCCCCACCAATGCTTGCCGCCGTTCCGGCCAATGAAGTTGCAAGGTTGTCCTTGAAGCTGCCGCCATAGACGGCTGTTTTAATCGCAGCATCCGCCGTCACTTTCATGGCGACGGTCTTCAAGCCCTCAGTATTGAAACCAACGGTGCTGGGGTTGTAATTGAGTCCTTGTGCAACCCCTGCCGTAGCGATCGATACGGCGTAGCCTTTCATGCTGTCCTTGGAGGTGACGTCCTTGAGCACCGCGCCCAGATTGCCTCGGTTATCGATGGTACTGACCGTCGCTTTGGTCGCAACGCTGATGGCTCCCGCCTGAACCATGGTGTTCAAACCAGCCATCATCGGTCCCATCACCGCTGCCAAGGCAATGGCAATGATCAGCTGCGAAGCGGGGCCCAGTCCCGAGGTGTTGTATTTGAAGGACTCATGGATTTCCTTCACTTGTCGCCAGTCAACATCGCCGCGCTGCTCAGCTTCCTTGATCCAGGCCAGTTGCGGATCGGCTTTTACCATCGCATCAATGGTCTGGCTGACCGTTTGCCGGTCGACATGCTTGATATCGATCTTCAGGCCTTCAACCGCCTTGATGGTGATCGCACCTGCCGCCGCCATCTGGGTTTGACGCAAGGTTTCGTCGGTGTTGCCCTTACCCTTCGCGGAGTTCCAGAACGCATTGTTATTGGTCTTGGTATGAGTCTCGTCATGCAGGTCCTTGACGCCCTCGAAAATAATGGCACCACCACTGTCAATGGTCAGATCCTTGCCGCTCTGCAACTTAGCGACTTGGTAGCGCTGATCGTCGCCGCTCTTGAGAGTCAGGTCGCCGCCTGTCTGGATTTGGCTACCAACATGGGTAATTTGCGTCACTTCGTCGTGCCGCATCTTCAAGCTGCCCCAACCACCCTTCTTCTTCATGTCATACAGCGAATAATCCCGATTCTGCTCAGCCAGCAGACTCAACTGCTTACCCGCGACCAGATAGGCCTCGTCACCCGCCTTGATCCTGCTCGCAACCATCGACAGATCATTGCGTGCAGCCACCGTTACATTACCGCCGGCATCCAGTGTCGTTGCCTGCTGCTGGACATGGTCTTCTTCCTTGTTGATCTTCTTGCCGCTGCGTTTGTAACGGTATTCGCTGGAGTCTTCGTTCGCCGCCGATATCAGGGATACGTCGGTACCGGACAGATTGATATCGCCCTTGGCCTCGAGATGGCTGGCGACGACGGTCAGGTTGTTGCCGGCCGTGGCATTCAGGTCGCCACCGGCTTTAACTTCGCTGGCGTGCTGGACGGTCTGGCTCTGTTCCCAGAAGTGGCGTTTGTCCTTGCGCATCGAGCCGTTTTCTTCGCGGGCGGCGGAGATGACGATGTCTTTTCCCGCGCTCAGGTCAACGTCGTTGCCCGCCGTGATCGCTCCGCCCACGTTCAGTAAATCGCCCGCCGCTTTCACGGTGAGGTTGTTACCGGCCTCGATGCGTGCCGCAGTGTCGACGACCGAGGTTTTCGAGCTGAAGCCCTTGCCGCTGTTCTCGATGATGCTGACGGTCCGGTCGTTGCGGATGTCGCCGGTCAAGGTCGACAGCTCGACGTCCTTGCCCTTGAGAATGCCCCCTCGCATGTTGACCAGGTCTTTGCCGGCGACCAGCTTGAGCCGCTCCCCGGCTTCGGCCAGGCGTGTGTTGACCAGATTGTTGCCGGCCGCTGCCGAGAGGTTTTCGCTGGCACGCAAGGTTCCGGCGTTCTTCAGGTCGGCGCCGGCAATCAGGGTGACGTCCTTGCCCTGGATCAGCGCGCCATCGGCCATCAGCCGGTTGTTGGCCTGGGCCAGATACAGCACCGGCACCAGTACGTGTTCGCCATTGACGACCTGGTCCTCCATCCAGACGATGTCGTGGGTCAGTGCGGCGACCTGCTGCGAGGTGAGGGTCACGCCGACGGCCAGGTTCAGTTGTTCCTTGCTGGCGATGGCGTTGTTCATCAGGTACTTGAACGTGCCCTCATCGCTGGTCTGCCCATCGATGAACCGTTGCCCGGTGCGGGCAAGCATCGCCTGTTGGATCAAGCGTTGCTCGTACAAGCCATCGCCCAGGCGTTTCCAACTGGTGTCAGGGTCATAACCCAGCTTGTCCAGCAGGTAATCCGAGCTCATGAACTGCTTGAGGTCGGTCAGCGCGGGATTGGTCTCGATCAGGTACTTGGGGCCAACGATGACCCGGCTCGCATCCGAACCCTGGACAGTGGCCAGGCTCTGGTCACGACTGCCTTGCGCAGCCGCCGCGCTGTCGACGACGTGGAACAGGCCATTGTCGCCCGTCGGCAAGGTGAACCCGGGCAGGGTAGTCGGGTTCACCTGTTGCTGGGCCAGATCGGGTGGCAATTGCGGGTTGAGCACCACGACCGCTGGTTGTGCGGATTGGGCCACCCCGGTTGCCACTGATTTTGCCGTACCCGCCACTGGCATCTGGAACTGCGCGACGCTGCTGTTTTCCAGCTGCTGCGTCGCCTGGATGCTGATGTTGCCCCCGGATTGAACCACCGCCGCCGACATCGGCACACCCGGCGTTACGGTCGTGATGTCACCTACCTGAAGAAAGCTGTTGAGTGCGCTGACAGGGACTTGTTTCGGGTTGGCCTGGGCGTTGTAGGGAACGATGTACCGGTCCCGGAAACGCTCATCGGTTCCGTCGGTGACCCTGCCGGTGTTCCAGGTCCGCGTTCTGACGCTGGTACCGGAAGCGGCGCCGACGTTGGCAAAGTTATCGGCCTTGATCAGCAGGTCGGCAGCCGAGGCCATCACGCTGTATTTATTGGTGACAATGGAGCCGTCAACGGTCAGCTTCGCGCCACTTATCAGGGTGGCGCTGGCCGAGTCCGCAAGCACTACGCTCTGATAGGTTTCATTGGCTATGTAGTCGACATTGTGATGATCACCGCTACAGTCATAGCACTTGACACTGATGGAGCCCGACACCAGCTCGTCGGTCGTGGTGAAGACGTCCTTGCGATTGATCAGCACGTCGCTGCGCAGCGACATGTCCCTTGCCGACTCGAGGGTGCCGGAGATGTTCTCGAGCAGTTCGCTGCGAGCGACACCATCGCGCGCCGCGACATTCAGCTCGCCAAGGCTGTAGACGTCCGCAACGTAGTTGGTGAAGCGGTTGAAGCGCAGCGCCATGTCGGCGCCGCTGAACATCAGGCCGTGATCGTTACTCGCCTCGTTGGCAACCAGTTCGACGGTGTCGGCGCCGCCCAGCGTGCCCGTGTTGGTCAGGTTGGCGGCTGTGAGGGAGAACTTGCCGCCACCGGTGATTCGCCCGGCATTGTTCAGTGCACCGAGACTGGTGACGGTGGTGGCGCCGCCTCCAGTCAGGCGCGAGCCGCTCGATACATCGAGGCTGGCGGCGCTCAAGTCGAACTGACCGACGCTACTGACCCGACTGTTTCCGCTGCCGACATAGGCCCCGATCAGCGTCAGGTCCAGATCACCGTCGCTGCTGATGAGGCCTGCGTTGTTCCAGGTGCCACCCGTGGCGAGCATGCTTTGCACTGCAACCAGCTTGCCGTCACTGGATTGGTTGAGCTGACCGACCTTCAGATCCAGCACATCGGCCTGGATCTGCGAGCTGTTATCCCAACGCGCCGCATCGACGGTCAAGGTGCCCGAGGTCGTCAGACTGCCGCCGACGTTGCTGAACCTGGCGAGGTCCACATCTAACGTGCCGGTCCCCACATGACGGACATTGCCGCCAGCATTCTTGAAGCCAGCCATCTGCAAGGACAGGTCCTGGGTAGCCGCCTCAATGCTGCCGCTCTGGTTATCCAGCAATTGGCCAACCGTCAGGGTCGCGGAGCCCAGTTTGCCCACCGAGCGTAGCTTGCCGCCCTGGTTGTCAATCGACGCTGCGCCGATCAGCAGGCCATTGGCGCCCTCCACCAAACCATCCAGATTGGTCAGTGCCCCGGTCAGACCGAAATCGACGGCGTCTGCCGCAGCCCGTCCGCCGCTGTTATCCAGATCATGGGCGCGTACCGTCAGAACCTGCTTGGCAAGCAGTGCGCCGTTGCGATTTTCGAGCGTGGCGGTGGTGATTTCGGCAGCCCCGGACAAGGCCGACACCTGCCCGCCATTGTTGAGCACCGCCTGCGTCGCAGCGAGGTTGACGGACTGTGCCTGGATCAATCCGGCATCGCCGCCTGCGGTGAGGGACTCGCCGTTGTTCAGCACCTTGTCGAGAGTGGTTTTCAGCCAGCCATCGACACTTGCCAGGACACCGCCCCGGTTATCGAGACTGCTCGCCTCGACATCCACGTTTCCGGCCTGGGCGATGGCGCTGCCGTCGCGATTGACGAAATCACCGGTGATATCGACCGTCAGGTTGCCTTGGCTAAGCAGACTGCCATTGGCGTTATCGAGACCGCCGCCGCTGATCGTCAGCCCCTGCTCGGTGCTGATGATGGCTTTACCGTTATTGAGCAGGTGCTTGCGAGCGGTCAGGCTCATGGCCTTGACCGAGGCCATATAGCCATCGGCACTGTTGTCGATACTGTCCGCAGTCAGGGTCAGTTTCCCCTGGCTGATCAACTTGCCGTTCTGCTGGTTGAAGCTGTTCAGCGTGGCAACGATGTCGCCCTGGCTGGTGATCTGTCCGCCACCATTTTCGACACTGTCACCGTCAAGGGTCAGCCCGGCGTTGGCGGCAATTTTGCCTCCGCTGTTATCCAGGGCTGTTGTTTCGAACTCCAGGGTGTCTTTGCTGCTGATGACACCGTCGGTGTTTTTTAGCGTTTCAGCAACAAGGCTCTGCTTGCCATCGCTGGCGATAATCCCGTCATCACGGTTATCCAGCGTTCCAGTCGCCACCGCTTTCATTTCACCCTGGCTGACCAGCGTGCCGGCGCGGTTGTCGATGTCTTTGCTGTTGAGTGTCAGGGTTTTCCCTGCAGCAAAGGTGCCGCCGCGATTGTCGAGGGTTTGTGTGGTCGTGGCTTTCAAGTCTCGACTGGCGATCACGCTTTGCCCACGGTTGTCGATGTTGGCCGCCGTGAGCACGACGTCGCCGATCTGGTTGCGGGTGTTGTCGGCGTTGACCCCGGCTTCGACGATGCCCAGGTTGTTGAGCTGGCCGTTCGTCGTCAGCGTGACACTGTCGCGCGCGGCAATGGCGCGCCGGTTGTCGATGGTTCCCTGGGTCGTCGCCTGGACATGGCTGCCGGCATAGATCGTCTCCCGGGCGTCCAGACTTGCAGCCTTGATATCGACGGCCCCTGCCGCCGTGGCTTGCGCCAGGCTCAAATGACCATTGGCGTCGAGCTGGATGTCGCCGCCGCTGGCGATCATCTGACCGTCCAGTTTCACGCCGACACCGGCCTCGGTGCCCACCAGTTTGATGGCGCCTGCGTACATGCCGCCCAGCGCCGAGGAATCGATGGCGAGTTGCGGTTTGGCGCTGCCGTCGTCGGCGCGGGCGGTGGCGTTGAGGGTGGCAGCGTCGACGTCGTTGCGGCCGGCAACGATGGTCAGGTTTTTCGCCTGGATCTCGGCGTTGATCTTGGCGCTGCGGGTGATGATTTCGAAGCGGTCGACGTTGTTGGCGTTGAGGCCCGCACCTTCGATAGCGATGCTGCCCTGGTCGACCTGGTAGCGACTCACCTGGCCGTTTTCAATGATCGGTTTACCCGTGGTCAGGGTCGCCTTCGGGGTGTTGATGAAACCGCAGCCGTTACAGGTGATGCCATAGGGGTTGGCGACGATGACATGGGCCGACTGCCCTGCCACTTCGGTGTAACCGCGTAATTGGCTGGGGCTGCCGCCGTTGACTTCGTTGAGAATGACCCGGGCGGCCGTGCCCTTGAGGTTCGGGTTGCCAAGGATGATTCCGCCCAGTTGCGTGGCTTGGGCGGGGTTGGTGGCGTTGTTGAGGATGACGCCGTTGCTGCCGACGTTGTAGTCCTTGAACTGGTTGTGGGACAGACCATTGCCGTTGGGCTTGGCGATATTGACGATGGGCACGCCGTTGCCCGCCTGGCCGAGGCTGGTGCCCGGTGCGCTGACGACGATGCCGTCGGCCTGGGCCCACATCGGTTGCCAGAACATGACGTTCGCCAGCAGGAACGCCAGGCCGCGCTTGGGCATGCCGCAGAACAGGTCGCGGGGTTTCAGGGCAGCAGAGGGTTGGCGGGCCAGCAAGGCGTATTGACGATCGTCCATGTTCAAGTCTCGTTGCAGCAGAATTTAAAGAAGCCGGAATCAAAAAAAGGCGTCCACTCGGAAGTAGATCGGCGCCTCACGCTCGGTCAGGGCATCCGGGCGTTCCAGGGAGTGGGCGAAGGTGACGCTGGTGGTGAGGTGCTGGCCGCGGGCGAACAACTCCACCGAGTTGCTCGACATGCGCCCATGCTGATCGCCGTTGTAGCGGGTCCCGCTGATCACACCCTGGTCATAGCCCAGGCTGGTGCCGTATTCGGCAAATACCGGACGCAGCCATTCCAGGGTCACCGGGCGGCTCCAGCGCAGGTCGTTGCGCCAGTAGCCACCGTTGTCACCGGCCAGCGACTGGTCCTTGTAGCCCCGAATCGAAGACTCCCCGCCCAGGCTCATGCGCTGCGGGCTGAACAGCACGTCTTCGCTGTGCTGGCCGGTCATCAGGCTGCTGAAGCTGAACGACTCGTCCCACAGCTGGAACGGTTGCAGGTAGCTGGCAGTGGCGGTGTATTTGCGATAGCGGGCGTCAGCCTGACCGGGGGCCGGGTCGTGGTTGGCCTGGGCATCGAAGGCGCCGATGCCTTGCTGCATGCCCAGGTCCAGGTTGACGAAAGCACCGCCGACCCGTCGCCCGTGGTTGATGCCGAACTGCGCTTCGCTCAGGCGATTGCTGCTCAGAGCCAGTTTGCTGTCTTCGATGAAGTTGTTGCTGCGCAGGTAAGCCAGACCGGTGTTGAGGGAGGTCTTGCTCAGGGCGTCGCGGTAGATCACCCGCTCGACCCGCAACTGATGGTTCTGACTGTCGCCGGTCTGCTTGAAGTTGAAACCATTGGCCGCGATCTGCGAGCGGTACTCGCTCTGGCTGTAGGTGTAGCTGACATTCCACCAGCCAAACGGCAGGTTGTAATAAAGCATGGCGTTGCGCGAGGTGTGCTGGTGATCGGTCATCGCGTCATGACCACCGCGCAGCATCAACTGATCGGCCAGGCCCAGCGGGCTGTCCCACTCGAAGCGGGTACCCCACTGCTGCTCGCCGGTGCTGCGCTGGCCGTCGTTGCTGCGGGACAGGCCGACGCGCCAGGGCTTCTGCGGGGTATTTTTAACCAGCACTTCACTGCCGCCGACGTTCTGGCCGGGGGTCAGCTCCATCTGCGCCTGATTCGACGGCAGGCGATTGAGCTGGTCGACCATCTGCTCGATCTCCCGCAGGTTGACCAGCTCCCCGGTCTTGCCGGGAAACGCCATCGCCAACTCACGCTCCGACAATTGGCTGTTCTCGGCGCCTTTCAAACCTTCGAGGCGGCCCTCGACCACCAGCACTTGCAGGTGCCCGCTGGAGAGGTCCTGTTGCGGCAAGTAGGCACGGCTGGTGACCAGGCCTTTCTCGATGTAGTGGTCGGTGATGACCTTGAGCAGTTCATTGAGCTGGGGCACACCCAGGCATTGGCCGAGGTAGGGCTGGAGCAGACGCTCGCGCTCACTGGCGGAGAGGCTGTCGGCGCCTTTGAGTTCGATGGTCTTGATGGGGAAGCAACGGGTGTCGACCGGGGCGGGCGGCTGGGTCGGCTTCGCTTGCTGGCCGGGCAGGTCCTTGAGTTCTTCCAGACGGCGACGCTGCTCTTCGAGCAAACGGTTCTGGCGCTCGCGGATGAGGTCGGTTTCACCGGGAGTCGGGGCGGCGTGAGCCAGGGTAAGCGGAGACAGGCACAGCAAAGCCAGGCACAACCTCGCCCAATGGGCGGGTGTAAACATGTTCGATCCCTCGGAAATGACCTCCAAAAAACGGCGCGATGTTAGGTAGCCATCTTTTTTTCGTCAATTGAATATTTGAGCACTGAGGATATTGTTGGAATCGCTTTTTCAAAATCAGGCGCCTCCGGTACGAAGGTAAGAAAGGTTTCTGTGCAAAGCCGGAAGTTTCCTGCGAAACGGTCAGAGATGCCGAGCAGCCAAAAGCTTTTTTGACAGCATCACATTTCAACAGGTTAGAATCGCTGGCACGCAGACTGCATGGTCAGTCCGTGCCCGTCTTTCAGTTTTTCCGGAGTACTGCCTTTGACTGCGACGACCATCAACAGCCTGTTCTTGATCGGCGCGTTGCTGGTGGGTGCGAGCATCCTGGTCAGTTCTCTTTCGTCGCGCCTGGGCATCCCGATCCTGGTGATCATCCTGGCCGTGGGCATGGTCGCCGGTGTCGACGGCGCCGGTATTCTTTTCGACAACTACGCCACGGCCTATCTGGTCGGTAACCTCGCTCTCGCCGTCATCCTGCTGGACGGTGGCTTGCGTACGCGGGTCTCGAGTTTCCGCGTGGCCTTGTGGCCGGCACTGTCGCTGGCGACGGTCGGGGTGTTGATCACTACCGGGCTGACCGGCCTGGCGGCGGCGTGGCTGTTCAATCTGAACCTGATCCAGGGCCTGCTGATCGGCGCCATTGTCGGCTCGACCGATGCCGCGGCGGTGTTCTCGCTGCTGGGCGGTAAAGGCCTGAACGAACGGGTCAGCGCCAGCCTCGAGATCGAGTCCGGCAGCAACGACCCCATGGCGGTGTTCCTGACCGTGACCTTGATCGGCATGCTCGCCAGCGGCCAGACCGACCTGGAATGGAGCCTGGTGGGGCATCTGGTGCGTGAGTTCGGCATTGGTGCGGTGCTGGGCCTAGGTGGTGGCTGGCTGATGTTGCAACTGGTCAACCGCATCAACCTGGCCAACGGTCTTTACCCGATCCTCGTCATCAGCGGCGGCCTGGCCGTGTTCGCCCTGACCAACGCCCTGCACGGCAGCGGCTTCCTGGCGGTGTACCTGTGCGGCCTGGTCATCGGCAATCGTCCGGTGCGCAGTCGCCACGGCATCCTGCACATGCTCGATGGCATGGCCTGGCTGGCGCAGATCGGCATGTTCCTGGTGCTGGGGCTGCTGGTCACGCCCCATGACCTGCTGCCGATCGCCCTGCCCGCCCTGGGCCTGGCGTTGTGGATGATCCTGTTCGCACGGCCCTTGTCGGTCATTGTCGGCCTGCTGCCCTTCAAGGCCTTCCATGGTCGCGAGAAAGCCTTCATCTCCTGGGTCGGCCTGCGTGGCGCGGTGCCGATCATCCTGGCGGTGTTCCCGCTGATGGCCGGCCTGCCCCATGCCCAGCTCTATTTCAACCTGGCGTTCTTTATCGTGCTGGTGTCGCTGCTGGTCCAGGGCACGAGTCTGCCCTGGGTGGCCAAGTTGCTGCACGTCACGGTCCCGCCGGAACCCTTGCCGATTTCCCGGGCGGCGCTGGAGGTTCATGTCACCAGCGAGTGGGAGCTGTTCATTTATCGCCTCGGGGCGGAAAAGTGGTGCATCGGCTCGCCCCTGCGAGACCTGAAAATGCCCGATGGCACCCGTATCGCGGCGCTGTTTCGGGGCCAGCAACTGCTCCATCCGTCGGGTAGTACGGTGCTGGAAACCGACGATCTGCTCTGTGTAATCGGTCATGAACATGACCTGCCGGCCCTTGGAAAACTCTTCAGCCAGGCACCACAACGGGGCCTGGATCTGCGTTTTTTCGGCGACTTCGTACTCGAAGGCGACGCCCAGCTGGCCGCGGTTGCAGCGCTGTACGGCCTGCAACTGGACGGCATCGATCCGGACATGTCCCTGGGCCGCTTCATTGCCCAGAAAGTCGGTGGCGCGCCGGTGGTCGGCGACCAGGTGGACTGGAACAACACCTTGTGGACCGTCGCGGTCATGGACGGGAACAAGATCGGCAAAGTGGGCGTCAGATTCCCCGAAGGAAGTCGCCCGGGTCCCGGCTTGTTCCTCTAAACTGCTCCCATTCTTTAATTTGCTCGTCCGGTCTCTATGCCTACCCTGCGCTCCTTTTTCGCCATCGCCCTGCTGGGCCTGAGTCTTTCCGTCTGCACGCTGCAAGCTGCTGAACCGCCCACGAGCGACTCGGTGCAGGCCAGCCTGGACAAGATCGCCGACCGAAAATTGCCGGAAGCCGACCAGAAAGCCTTGCAAGCGGTATTGCAAGACACCCTGGCCCAGCTCACCAGCAAGGCCGACTACGAGCAGAAACTGCTCGCCCTCAAGCAACAATTGGCCAGCGCGCCGAAACAGAACATCGAGAACCAGCGTGAGCTGGCGCGGCTCAAGAACACCGCCGTGCTACCGGTGGCACAGCGCTACGCCAACCTGCCGATTCCCCAGCTCGAGCAGATGCTGACGGAGCGCTCCACACAGCAGGGTGCCCTGCAAAAAGCCCTCGCCGATGCCAACAGCCTGATCATCACCGCCCAGACCCGCCCCGAGCGCGCCCAGGCCGAAATCGCCAGCAGCCAGACCCGCATCCAGCAGATCAATACCACCCTCAAGGCCGGCCGAGACGCGGGCAAAGCCCTGAGCGCCGAACAGCGCGACCAGCTCAACGCCGAACTGGCGGCCCTCAACGCGCTGATTCCGTTGCGTCGCCAGGAACTGGCCGGCAACAGCCAGTTGCAGGACCTGGGCAATGGTCAGCACGACCTGTTGATGGAAAAGATTGCCCGCACGGAGCAGGAAATCCAGGACCTGCAGAACCTGATCAACCAGAAACGCCTGGCCCAATCCCAGGAGACGGTGACCCAGCAGTCCATCGAAGCCCAGAAGGCCGGCGGCAGCAGCTTGCTGGCAACCGAAAGCGCGACCAACCTGAAGCTCTCCGACTACCTGCTCAAGAGTACCGACCGCCTCAACGAAGTGACCCAGCAGAACCTGCAGACCAAGCAACTGCTGGACAGCGTCACCCAGACCGACGCGGCCCTGGACGAGCAGATCAGCGTGCTCAAAGGCAGCCTGTTGCTCTCCAAGATCCTCTACAAGCAGCGCCAGACCCTGCCGCGCCTGAAGCTGGACCAGAACCTCGCCGACCAGATCGCCGACATCCGCCTGTACCAGTTCGAGGTCAGCCAGCAACGCGAGCTGCTGAACAACCCGAGTGCCTACGTGGACAGCCTGTTGGCGTCCCAGCCGTCGGAACAAGCCACCCCGCAGTTGCGCAAGACGTTGCTGGACCTGGCCCTGACCCGTATCGACCTGCTGGAGCGCCTGAGCCGCGAATTGAGCGCGGTCCTCAACGAATCCATCACCCTGCAGCTCAACCAGAAGCAATTGCTCAGCACCGCGCAAAACCTGCGGGCGACCCTCGAAGAACAGATGTTCTGGATTCCCAGCAACAAACCGCTGGATTTCGAATGGATGCGTGCGGTGCCGACGCGCCTGGAAAAACAGGTCGACTCGTTGCCCTGGGCTTCGAGTCTCAGTGAGCTGGCCGATGGCCTGACACAGCGGCCGCTGCTGTTCCTGCCCCTGGCCTTGCTGATCGGTGCACTGCTGTGGCGGCGCAAGCACCTCTACGCCCGGCTGAACAAGGTTCACCAGGACGTGGGTCACTTCAAGCGCGACAGCCAGTGGCACACGCCCCAGGCGATCCTGATCAACATCCTGTTGGCGATGCCGGTAGCCCTGGGGCTGGCCTTGTGCGGTTTTGCCTTGCAGATCGACGCCCGCGGCCAGAACGCCAACCTTGGCGCGGCCTTACTGCAGATCGGCCAGGCCTGGCTGGTGTTCTATACCGCCTATCGCATCCTGGCACCCGGCGGCGTGGCCGAGTTGCACTTCCGCTGGGAGAAACCCCAGGTCGAATTCCTCCAGGGCTGGATCCGTCGGCTCGGGCTGGTGGTGCTGGCGCTGGTGGCCGTAGTGGCCGTGGCCGAATTGCAGCCCGCGACCCTGGCCGACGACGTGCTGGGCATGCCGGTGGTACTGACCTGCTATGCCTTGATGGCCTGGCTGCTCAGCCGCCTGCTGCTGAGCAGCCCGACACACCGCAATGCCTCGCTGTTCCGCAAGGCCGTCGGGGTGATTTTTACCGCGCTGCCCATCGCGCTGTTCGTGGCAGTGTGCTTCGGCTACTACTACACCGCGCTGAAGCTCAGTGACCGTTTGATCAATACCCTGTACCTGCTGATGTTCTGGCTGGTGATCGAGGCCACCTTCGTGCGCGGCCTGTCGGTTGCGGCCCGGCGCCTGGCCTACCAGCGCGCCCTGGCCAAGCGCCAGGCGGCCAAGGAAGCCGGGGATGGCGAAGCGGTGGTCGAGGAGCCGACCCTGGATATCGAGAAGGTCAACGAGCAGTCCCTGCGCCTGATCCGCCTGGCCCTGCTGGGCGGCTTCATCGCCGCGCTGTACTGGGTCTGGTCGGACCTGATCAGCGTGTTCTCGTACCTGGACAACGTGACCCTCTACGAATACACCAGCGGCACCGGCGTCAACATGAGCATGGTGCCCATCAGCATCGGCGACTTGCTTGGGGCGCTGATCATCATCGGCATCACCTTCGCCCTGGCGCGCAACCTGCCGGGTTTGCTGGAAGTGTTCGTGCTGTCGAAACTGAACCTGGCCCAAGGCAGCGCCTACGCCACCACCACGCTGCTGTCCTATGTGATCGCCGGCGTCGGCTTCGTCACCACCCTGTCCACCCTGGGCGTGAGCTGGGACAAGTTGCAATGGTTGGTGGCCGCGCTCTCCGTGGGCCTTGGCTTCGGCATGCAGGAGATCTTCGCCAACTTCATTTCCGGGATCATGATCCTGTTCGAGCGTCCGGTACGGATCGGCGACACCATCACTATCGGCAACCTGTCGGGCACGGTCAGCAAGATCCGCATCCGCGCGACCACCATCACCGACTTCGACCGCAAGGACATCATTGTCCCGAACAAGACCTTCATCACCGGGCAACTGATCAACTGGTCGTTGACCGACACCGTCACCCGGGTGACCCTGAAGCTCGGCGTGGACTACGGCTCGGACCTGGATCGGGTCCGCGAACTGCTGCTCAAGGCCGCCCGCGACAACCCGCGGGTGCTGAAGGAGCCGGAACCGATAGTGTACTTCCTGAACTTCGGGGAGAGCACCCTGGACCATGAGTTGCGCATGCATGTGCGCGATCTTGGCGACCGCAACCCGGTGCTGGACGAGATCAACCGCTTCATCAACCGTGAGTTCAAGAAGGAGCACATCAACATCTCCTTCCGGCAGATGGAAATCTACCTGAAGAACCTGAGCGGCCAGGAATACAAGCTGGTGCCCGCCGAGCCCGACAAGAAAACCCTCACGCCCGTGCCCTCGACCGTAGCCAGCATCAAGCCGGTGCCAGAGCCGCCGCAAGACACACTCGACTGATGCGCGGTGCCACAGGGCATCGCGCCGGAGACGGCCATGAAAACGCTGGAAACCTTGTCCTTCGATAACCGCTTCGCCCGCCTGGGCGACGGTTTTTCCGCCCATGTGCTGCCCGAACCCATCGACAACCCACGACTGGTCGTCGCCAGCCCGGCCGCGATGGCGCTGCTGGACCTGGACCCGGCCGAAGCCCAGGCGCCGCTGTTCGCCGAGCTGTTCGGCGGGCATAAGTTGTGGGCTGAAACCGAGCCTCGGGCAATGGTCTATTCCGGGCATCAGTTCGGCCATTACAACCCGCAGCTGGGGGATGGCCGGGGGTTACTGCTGGGCGAGGTGTACAACGAAGCCGGCGAACACTGGGACCTGCACCTCAAGGGCGCGGGCCAGACGCCGTTCTCACGGATGGGCGACGGGCGGGCGGTGTTGCGCTCCTCGATCCGTGAATTCCTCGCATCCGAAGCGCTTCACGCCTTGGGCATCCCCACCACCCGCGCCCTGTGCGTGATCGGCTCGGACACCCCGGTCTGGCGAGAAAAACAGGAGCGCGCCGCCATGGTGCTGCGCCTGGCACCGAGCCATGTACGCTTCGGCCATTTCGAGTATTTCTACTACACCAAGAAACCCGAGCTGCATGCAGCCCTCGCCGAACACGTACTGAACCTGCACTTTGCCGAATGCCGCGAACAGCCGGAACCGTACCTGGCAATGTTCCGCGAAATCGTCGAGCGCAACGCCGAACTCATTGCCAAATGGCAGGCCTACGGCTTCTGCCATGGCGTGATGAACACCGACAACATGTCGATCCTGGGCATCACCTTCGACTTCGGGCCATTTGCCTTCCTCGACGACTTCGACGCCAATTTCATCTGCAACCACTCCGATGACCAGGGTCGCTATTCGTTCAGCAACCAAGTGCCCATCGGCCAGTGGAACCTCAGCGCCCTGGCCCAGGCCCTGACGCCGTTCATCAGCGTCGAAGCCCTGCGCGAGACCCTGGGCTTGTACCTGCCGCTTTACCAGGCCCATTACCTGGACCTGATGCGCCGTCGCCTCGGCCTGACCAGCGCCGAGGAGGATGACCAGAAACTGGTGGAGCGCCTGCTGCAACTGATGCAGAACAGCGGCGTCGACTACAGCCTGTTCTTCCGCCGATTGGGCGATCAATCTCCCGAACAAGCCGTCGCCAGGCTGCGGGACGACTTCGTTGACCTCAAGGGTTTCGACGCCTGGGGCGCGCTTTATATCGCCCGCGTCGGCCGTGAAGGCAGCATCGATCAAGAACAGCGCCGAGTCCGCATGCATGCAGTGAACCCGCTGTATGTGTTGCGCAACTATCTGGCCCAGAACGCCATTGATGCCGCCGAGTCAGGCGACTACGAAGAGGTCCGCCGCCTGCATACCGTGCTGAGCCGCCCGTTCGAGGACCAACCGGGCATGGACAGCTACGCGCAACGGCCGCCGGAGTGGGGCAAGCATCTGGAGATCAGTTGTTCGTCGTAACACAGCCCACTGACTGGAATCGGCCTCCAGCCAAACATGCTCCGTTGTGGCGAGACCATCAGATGAAGGTCTCGACAGACACTCCGAAACGCTCAGCCAACCAGCGGACCTGTCTCAAGTTGAGCTGACGCTTGCCACCTAATATTTCCGATACCACCGATTGGGTGCCGACACCCGGTAAGTCACTCTGGCTCATGCCGTGCTCGCGCATCAGATAACGAAGCGCTTCGACGCCGCTCGCCTTGGGCATGGGCCGGTGCTGATGGTCCCAAGCCTCGATCCATTCTCCAATGATGTCCACCAGACTCATCAACGGATGCGCCTCGTCTTCACCCACCCACTCCAATAACTCATCAAGAGCACCGGCCAGCCGGTCGTAATCCTCTTCGTTCCTGGGTTTGCGCAGCAGAGGCGACACAAACTCCCAATGAGCGGCCACTTGTTCTATCAGTGCACTCATCCCTTTTCCTCCTTCCACATGCCTCTGTCATATTCCTGATGATCCAGCACACATTTGATATACAAGCGCTGAGGCCGGTATCGAACCACAGCGATCAGTCGCAACTTGTTCCCACCTATATCGAACACATTCAGCGGGCCGACTTTATCGGTAGCGGGAAAAATGGACTTCATCGCCGCGAAGTCCGACGGATTGTTGCGCTCGATCAGCCGATACCATTGATCCAATGCGCCGGCTGAGCGTGACCACTTCTCCTTTGCTTCCCAGATGCGCTTCTCAGTGATCACGTGCACGCAATGTCCTTATCGCATTTTGCTATGGAAGAGTTAAACACACATGCGGCGCATCGCAAATTGCGATAGAGCCGAACAGACAGACGGCTCTCTGCCGCCTCGTTCAGCCTAGTTATCCAGAGCTTGAAGCTTCGGTTAAAAATGTGAGTGGATATGAAAGTCCCTATTCACCCAACCTTATCGTTCCCCTGCTCAGGCGTTTCGATTCCCGGCTCAGTCTCGGCGGCGTCCTTGTCAGTCGGTTTGGCCGGCGGTTTTTTCTCGGGGTAGCCGGGCATACCGCGGGAATCTTCGGGGGTCAGTTCATCCAGTTCATGGCGGCGATCAATTGCATAGGCGGGGGCGGCATTCGGGTCTTCGTCGCGACCGGCGGTGCCGAGTACCCAGCCGTCGTCGTTGGGGTTGTCCTGCGGGGCGCGAGTGACAGGTTCTCGAGGATGGCGCATGGGACCTCCATGGGTTGCGAACAGATGCGTTGTGGTTTTTTGAGGCCGCCAGGGGCCTTCAGTGCGGCGCATCTGATGAATGGCAACCTTGATAAACCGCCTCGGCGACACCAGATCAGGGTCATGACTGTCTTTTGGAGACCACCATGCCTGAGTCGATGCTGATCCCCTGCCCCCATTGCAACGGGCTCAATCGCATACCTGCCGAACGTTTGGGCGACCAGCCCAAGTGCGGGCGTTGCAAGGCCCCGGTGCTATTGGACAAGCCGTTCGAGCTCAAACAGGGTGATTACGCCAGCCAGATCAAGGGCGACCTGCCGTTGCTGGTGGATGTGTGGGCAGACTGGTGCGGGCCCTGCAAATCCTTTGCGCCGGTGTTCGAACAGGCCGCCACGCAACTGACCGGCAAATGCCGGCTGGCCAAACTCGACAGCGAAGCCAATCCGCAGCTGTCGGCGCAACTGGGGATTCGCTCGATTCCCAGCCTGATCCTGTTCAGGGATGGCAAGGAGGTCGCGCGCCAGAGCGGCGCGTTGCCCTTGCCGCAACTGATGAGCTGGTTGCGCAGCCAGGGGATCTGAGCCAGGCCATTGTGGGAGCGAGCCTGCTCGCGATGCGCAGGCACATTCAACATCGAGGTTGCCTGTCAATCCGCTATCGCGAGCAAACTCGCTCCCACATGGGCGACTGAGCCTATTCAGTCAGGCATTTTCCAGCAACCCATGCAACTCCACGAACTGCTGGGTCAGCTTGTGCCGCGCGTCCAGGTGAATCAGCGGCAGGCTGGCCTGATGGGATTCGCGCATACGCACCGAACTGCTCAGGTACACCGGCAACACCGGCAAGCCCTCGGCGATCAGTTCATCGAGCATCTGCTGCGGCAGGCTGGCCCTGGCCTGGAATTGGTTGACCACGATGCCTTCGATCTCCAGGCCGTCGTTATGATCCTCCTTGAGCTCTTCGATTTCCGCCAGCAGGCCGTACAGCGCCTGACGAGAGAAACTGTCGCAATCGAAGGGGATCAACACCCGATCTGCCGCAATCAACGCTGAAACCGCATAGAAGTTCAGGGCCGGCGGGGTATCCAGGTAAATCCGATCGTAATCTTCGTCCAGCTCTTCGAGCAATTTGCGCAGCTTGTTGATCTTGTGCTTGGCCTCAAGCTTGGGCTGCAGGTCCGTCAGCTCGGCAGTGGCGGTGATGACATGCAGGTTGTCGAATGGCGTTTCGTAGATATCGACCTTGTTCTTCTTCGAAAAGGGCCCGGACGACAGGGTCTGCTTGAAGAAGTCGGCAATGCCCATGGGGATATCGTCGCCGGTGAGACCGGTCAGGTATTGAGTGGAGTTGGCCTGTGCGTCCAGGTCCACCAACAACGTGCGATACCCTTCGCTGGCGCTGACCGCCGCCAGATTGCAGGCGATGCTGGACTTGCCCACGCCACCTTTCTGATTGAATACCACGCGCCGCATGTCAAAACCTCCGTGTATCAAAGATTCCCGAGTGTAGTAGGCGATGACACCGCTTCGCTACCTTCAGCATGGGTGGACTACAGCGTTAGAGGCTTTTTCCGCTAAAGAAGCGTCAGTTCGCCCGGTAGATGTCGGAAGCAGCCGACAGACAGGCGCGTCATAATCGCCACAATAAGCCATCTGAGCCGGGACGAACCCACGGTCAGATTTTCCCGCTTAGATGTAACCATTATTTGCTACAAGCCAACGGCACCGGGATAATGCGCGCCATTTGGGTCGCAAGACCATGCTGGGTTGGACGCGGGTCAAACCACTGAGCCGTGACAATAAAAAAGCCCGCAGGGATGGGATGAATTTTGTGATCAATTTCAATATCGCCCAATGGCGCGCATGGGCCCCTGGGCTCGAAAGCGTGGACGACTGGCAGGCCTGGAGCCGACAGCCGGTGATATTGCCCGCCAACGATGCCGCCCCTGATGTCTCGTTTCTGCCGGCCATGCAGCGCCGCCGTCTCAGCCGCCTGGCACGGATGGCCTTCAGTGTCGGCTGGCCCCTGGCCGAAGGCCGGCCGAACCTGCCGTTGGTCTTTATTTCCCGCCACGGTGAAACCCCGCGCACTTTCGAGATTCTCAAGGACCTGGCAGCCGAGCAACCGTTGTCGCCCACCCAGTTCAGCCTGTCGGTGCACAACGCGGTGATTGGCCTGTGGTCGATCATGCGCAACGAAACCAGCGAGATGACGGCCCTGGCCGCCACGGGCGACGGGTTGGAGCATGGCGTACTCGAAGCCGCCGCGCTGCTGAATGAAGGTGCGCCAGCGGTGCTGCTGGTGATTACCGAAGAGCAACCGCCCCAGGTCTATGCGCCTTGGGTCGACGACGTGCCGTTTCCCTATGCGATGGGGCTGCTGCTGACCCGGGGCGACGACTGGCAACTGGCCTTGTCCACCCCGCGGGCCCAACCGCCCGGCAGCGACTGGCCCCATGCCCTGGATCTGCTGCGTACCCTGCTGAACAACGAAACCACCTGCCAACATGCCTGGAAGAATCGTGTATGGACCTGGCAACGCAACCGGTGACCGGCAAGCATCGCGACGCTTATTACTGGCGCCTGCTCGCAACCGCCGCAAGCTTCGCCCTGTTCGGGCTGGGCGGGCTGTGCCTGCGGTTGCTGGTGTTTCCGCTGCTGGCCTGGTGGCCCGGCGATGCCCAGGCTCACCGGCAACGGGCCCGACGCACGGTTGGCCGGCTGTTCTGGTTCTTCATCCGGTTCATGGCTCGCACCGGTGTACTCACCTACCGGATCGACGGCGCGGAAAAGCTTGGCCGGCCCGGGCAGATGATCATCGCCAACCATCCGTCGTTGATCGACGTGGTGTTTCTGATCGGGCTGGTGCGCGATGCCAACTGCGTGGTCAAGCAAAGCCTCTGGGACAACCCCTTCACCCGCGGCCCGTTGCGCTCGACCCAATACATCAGCAACGACGGCAGCATGGACATGCTTGACGCCGCCAGCGACGCCCTCAAGGAAGGCCAGACCCTGATTGTGTTCCCCGAGGGCACCCGCACCCAGCCGGGCCAGGCGCCGGCCTTTCATCGGGGCGCCGCGGCCATCGCTCTGCGGGGTGCGAAAATCCTCACGCCCGTGACCATCAAGGTCAGCCCGACCACCCTGACCAAGGCCGAACCCTGGTATCGCATTCCCCAGCGCCGCGTGCACTTCAGTTTTCATGTGGGGGCCGATATAGATCCACAAGCGTTCGCCACGCTCGGGCCCCCGCCCCTTGCTTCGCGCAGGCTCAACGACTTTTTGCATCACTATTTCATCAAGGAGCTCGCCGAAGATGAGCGATCTGCACCGTGACATCAAACAGCTGATCATCGACGCCCTCGGCCTGGAGGACATCGAGGTCGACGACATCGGCGACCACCAGACCCTGTTCGGCGAAGGCCTGGGCCTGGACTCGGTGGATGCCCTGGAGCTTGGCCTGGCGATCCAGAAACAGTACGGCATCAAGATAGATGCCGACGCCAAGGACACCCGCAACCATTTCAGCAATGTGGCAAGCCTTGCGGCCTTCGTCACTGCAAAACGCGCTTGAGACCGGACCATGCAAACTCGTGACGACATTTTCAACACCCTGCGCGATGCCCTGGTGGAGCTTTTCGAACTGGACCCTGAGCGCGTGACGCTGGAATCGAACCTGTATCAGGACCTGGAAATCGACAGCATCGACGCGGTCGATCTCATCGACCACATCAAGCGCCAGACCGGCAAGAAAATCGCCGCTGAAGAATTCAAGACGGTACGCACCGTCAATGACGTGGTCGAGGCAGTCTATCGACTGGTCCAACCGGCCGCATGAGCCGGCTGATTGGCCTTGGCCTGCTATTGGCGGGCCTGCTGTACCCCTTTGCGGTGTATTTCGGCATGGAGCACTTCGCCCCATGGCAGTTCGGCCTGCTGCTGGGTAGCCTCTGGCTGGCCCGGGCACTGCTGGTTAACCGCGGGCCCGGCAATCTCTGGATGGCGGTCGCGGCGATCGTGTTCTGCGGGTTGCTCGCGCTGTTCGATAATCCGCTGCTGCTGCGTTGGTATCCGGTACTGATCAGTGCCTTCATGCTCGGGATGTTCGCCCTGAGCCTGAAATACGGCCCGCCGATGATCGAGCGCATAGCCCGCCTGCGTGAACCGCAGCTGCCGGCAAAAGCGGTGGTGTATACCCGCCAGGTCACAGTGGCCTGGAGTGTGTTTTTCCTGTGTAACGGTTTGCTCGCCGCTGCCCTGACCCTCTGGGCGCCGCTGAGTTGGTGGATGTTGTACACCGGCCTGATTTCCTACGGGTTGATGGGGCTGCTGTTTGCCATTGAATGGCTCATACGACAAAGGGTAAGAGGCCGCCCATGAATTGGATAACACTTGAGCAGATGTTGCTCAAGGCTCAGCCGGAGCGCGCAGTTGCAGTCGATCCGGCACTCAGTCATTCGCAACTGCGGGACGCGGCGCTGTGCCTGGCTGCGGGCCTGTGCGCCCGGGGCGTACAGCGCATGGCCGTGCACCTGGAAGACGCCGCCGACCTGGCCATCGCCCTGCTCGGCGCCTGGCGGGCCGGGGTGCGCGTCCTTCTGCCGGCAGACCTGCAGGCCCAGACCCGCCAGCGCTGGTCGGCCGAGGTCGACCTGTGGCTGACCGACCAGCCCGGCGACACCCATCCCGGCGATTTGCGACAGGCCCCCTTGGAGCCTGTCGAGCTGGACCTCGACCAATGCTGGCTGAGCCTGTGCACCTCCGGCTCCAGCGGCGAGCCCAAGCGCATCGAGAAAAACCTGCGTCAGTTGAGCAATGAAGTCCAGGCCCTGGAGCAACTGTGGGGCGCCGACCTGGGCCCGGCCTGCATGATCGGCAGCGTCGCCGCCCAGCACATCTATGGCTTGCTGTTCCGGGTGCTGTGGCCGCTGTGCGCCGGGCGGCCGTTCGTGCGTCGGCAATTGGCGTTCCCGGAAGACCTGCAACGCACCAGTCGCGAACACCCGGTCTTCGCCTGGGTCGCCAGCCCGGCGCTGCTCAAGCGCATGGGTGACAACCTCGACTGGCCGGCCCTGAGCAGCGTGCGCCGGGTATTTTCCTCCGGCGGCGCCTTGCCGGCCGAGGCCGCTCAAAGCCTGCAGCAGCGCCTGGACCAATGGCCGACGGAAATATTCGGCAGCTCGGAAACCGGCGGCATCGCCTGGCGCCAGGGCGATGAACGGTGGCAGCCCTTTGCCGGTGTCGAACTGAGCCAGGACAGCGACGGTGCCTTGCTGATCGCGTCGCCCTATCTGCCGCCCGGCCATGTAGAACACACCGCCGACGCGGCGCGGATTGACGCCGACGGGCGCTTCGAACTGCTCGGACGGCTGGACCGCATCGTCAAGCTCGAAGAAAAACGCATTTCCCTGCCGATGCTGGAACAGGCACTGATGGCCCACGACTGGGTGAGCGAAGCGCGGCTGGGCGTGGTGCGGGAAAATCGCGCCTCCCTCGGCGCCCTGCTGGTGCTGAGCGAAACCGGTCTCCATGCGTTGCGCAACCTGGGCCGTCGCGCCGTGACCGAAGCCTTGCGCCGCCACCTGAGCGGGCATTGCGAAACCCTGGCCCTGCCACGGCGCTGGCGCTGGTTGCGGCAGTTGCCCCTCAACGCCCAGGGCAAGTTGCCCCAGACCGAGGTCGAAGCCCTGCTGACGGAACCGCGTGCAAAAACGCCTGACGTGCTGGAGCAGCTCGAGACCGACGGCGAATGGAGCCTGCAATTGGTCGTGCCGCCGGACCTGGCGTACTTCAGCGGCCACTTTCCCACCGCCCCGGTCTTGCCCGGCGTGGTGCAGGTTGACTGGGCCCTGAACCTGGGCCGACAACTGCTGGACCTGCCACCGCGATTCGTCGGAATGGAAGTGCTGAAGTTCCAGCAACTGGTGCGCCCCGGCGATGAAATCCAGCTGCACCTGCGCTTCGACCGCGAGCGCAGCAAGCTGTACTTCGCCTACCGCAACGATACGGCAGCGTGTTCCAGTGGGCGGATTGTGCTGGGGGCGGCTGATGCCTGATTTTCCTGAACACATCGCCCCACTGTGGCGAGGGGATTTATCCCCGCTGGGTTGCGCAGCGACCCCAAGTCCTGTGCAACACCACAATTCGTTGGCGAGTGCTTCGCACTCGAGCGGGGCGGTGCGACGCTTCGCTGAATCCCCTCGCCACAAGGATTCGGTGGAAGGCAAAAGACATGCATAACCCCTGCGCCGTCATCCCCGTCTACAACCACGAAACCGCCATCGCCGCGGTGGTCCAGGCGTTGCTCGCCAACAACCTGCCCTGCGTATTGGTCGACGACGCCAGCAGCCCGACTTGCGCCGCCGTGCTGGAACGGCTGGCCGAGGATGAGCGGGTTCATCTGGTCCGGCTGGCCATCAACCAGGGCAAGGGTGGCGCCGTCATGTCCGGCCTGCGAGAAGCCTCGCGCCTGGGCTTCAGCCACGCCTTGCAGGTGGACGCCGACGGGCAGCACGACCTCGGCGACGTGAAAACCTTCATCGACCAGTCCCGCGCCCACCCGGAAGCGCTGATCTGCGGTTACCCGCAATACGACGCCAGCGTGCCGAAAGGTCGCCTGTACGCTCGCTACCTGACCCACGTCATGGTCTGGATCAACAGCCTGTCCTTGCAGATCCGCGACTCCATGTGCGGCTTTCGGGTCTACCCCCTGCCAGCGACCCTGGCGCTGATCAATTCGGCGAACATCGGCAGGCGCATGGATTTCGATTCGGACATCCTGGTGCGACTGGCCTGGCGCAACCAGCCGATGTGCTGGCTGCGTACCCGGGTCCACTACCCTCAGGACGGGGTTTCGCACTTCCGCCTGTTCCACGACAACGTGCTGATTTCCAGCATGCACACGCGGTTGTTCTTCGGCATGCTGGTGCGTTCTCCCCTGATTCTCTGGCGACGGTGGCGGACATGAGTATTGAGGCAGACAAACAGCATTGGGCCGACCGCCAGGAGCGCGGCAGTTTCTGGCTGATGAAACTCACGGCATTCGCCGCCAAAGTGCTGGGCCGTCGTCTGCTGAGCCCGGTGCTGTACGGCATCGTCCTGTACTTTTTCATTTTCGGTCGCAGCGCTCGCCAGGCCGCCTGGCAATATCAGCAGCGCCTGGCCGACTGGAGCGGCCGCATCGAACTGCGTCCTACCCACCGGAAAGTCTTCGGGCAGTTCATGGCCTTCGCCGACTCGCTGCTGGACAAGCTCGACGTGTGGAACGGCAAGCTGAGCATCGAGCAGATCGAAATCGTCGATACCGCACTGCTACGCAATCACCTGCGTGGCGCTCGCGGGCAGATGCTGGTGGGGGCACACCTAGGCAACCTGGAAATGTGCCGGGCCCTGGCCGAGCTGGGGGAAAAAGTCACCATGAACGTGCTGGTGCACACCAAGCACGCCGAACAATTCAATCGCCTGCTGGGTGAAGCCGGCGCCACGCACCTGCGGCTGATCCAGGTCAGCGAGCTGGATCCGGCGGTGATGCTGCAACTGAGCGAACGCCTGGAGCGCGGCGAGTGGCTGGCGATTGCCGGCGACCGCGTACCGCTGCACGGCGGGCGCAGCGTGACCGTGGACTTCATGGGTCACCCGGCCAACTTTCCCCAGGGGCCGTGGCTGCTGGCCGGCCTGCTGAAATGCCCGGTCAACCTGCTGATGTGCCTCAAGCACGAGGGGCGCTACCGCGTCACCCTCGAGCCTTTCGCCGATGCCGTACTGTGGAAGCGCACCGAACGCGAGCAAGTGATCGCCCACTGGGCCGGTCGCTACGCCGAGCGCCTGGCGCAATACTGCCTCCAGGCCCCCCAACAGTGGTTCAACTTTTACCCATTCTGGAAGACCGATGACGATGCCCACTCTTGAGCCGGTAACCTTCGGCGAACGCCCCTTGCGCATCGAAGACGTGCTGGCCCTGGCCAACCGTCAGGCGCCGACGCAGTTGCAGGATGATCCGGCGTTCCGCCAGCGCATCGCCAAGGGTGCGCAATTTCTCGACTCCCTGCTGGACAAGGAAGGGGTGATCTACGGCGTGACCACCGGCTACGGCGATTCCTGCGTGGTGGCCGTGCCGTTGCACCACGTCGAGGCGCTGCCGCGCCACCTCTATACCTTCCACGGCTGCGGTCTGGGCAAGCTGCTGGATGCCCAGGCCACCCGCTCGGTGCTGGCCGCGCGCTTGCAGTCGCTGTGCCACGGCGTGTCCGGGGTGCGGGTGGAACTGCTGGAACGGCTCCAGGCGTTTCTCGAACACGACATCCTGCCGCTGATTCCGGAAGAAGGTTCGGTGGGCGCCAGCGGCGACCTGACGCCGCTGTCCTATGTGGCGGCGACACTCTCCGGCGAACGGGAAGTGATGTTCCGTGGCGAACGCCGGATGGCCGCCGATGTGCACCGCGAACTGGGCTGGACCCCGCTGGTGCTGCGGCCCAAGGAAGCCCTGGCGCTGATGAACGGCACCGCCGTGATGACCGGCCTGGCCTGCCTGACCTTCGCCCGGGCCGACTACCTGCTGCAACTGGCAACCCGCATCACCGCGCTGAACGTCGTCGCCCTGCAAGGCAATCCGGAGCACTTTGACGAGCGCCTGTTCGCCGCCAAGCCACACCCGGGGCAGATGCAGGTCGCCGCGTGGCTGCGCAAGGACCTGGCGATCGACGCCCCGACCGCGCCGCTGCACCGCCTGCAGGATCGCTACTCCCTGCGCTGCGCACCTCACGTGCTTGGTGTGCTGGCCGACAGCCTGGGCTGGTTGCGCGCGTTCATCGAAACCGAACTCAACAGCGCCAACGACAACCCGATCATCGACGCCGAAGCCGAGCGGGTGCTGCACGGCGGGCATTTCTATGGCGGTCACATCGCCTTCGCCATGGACAGCCTGAAGAACCTGGTGGCCAACGTCGCCGACCTGCTCGACCGCCAACTCGCCCTGTTGGTGGACGAGCGCTACAACCATGGCCTGCCGAGCAACCTGTCCGGTGCCAGCGCCGAGCGGGCGATGCTCAACCATGGCTTCAAGGCTGTACAGATCGGTGCCAGCGCCTGGACCGCCGAAGCCCTGAAAAACACTATGCCGGCCAGCGTGTTCTCACGCTCCACCGAGTGCCACAACCAGGACAAGGTCAGCATGGGCACCATTGCCGCCCGGGATGCGATCCGCGTGCTGGAGCTGACCGAACAAGTCGCCGCCGCGACATTGCTGGCCGCCAACCAGGGCGTGTGGCTACGCAGTCGCGCCGAGGACGCGCGACCGCTGCCGCCGGCCCTGGCCGCCATGCGCGAACAACTGGCCGGGGACTTCCCGCCGGTCATCGAAGACCGCGCCCTGGAAGGCGAACTGCGCCTGTGCCTGCAACGCATCGCCGAGCAACACTGGAGGCTGCATGCGTAGCCAGGGCGTGCTGCATGTCGAGACACCGATTGTCGTGCCGTTTTTCGATGTCGATTCGATGAACGTGGTCTGGCACGGTCACTACGTCAAATACCTGGAAGTGGCCCGCTGTGCCTTGCTCGATGAGATCGGCCACAACTACAACGACATGCTCGCCGCCGGGTATGCGTGGCCGGTGATCGACCTGCAACTGCGCTACGTGCGCAGCGCGGTGTTCGGCCAGCCCCTGACCGTGCGCGCCAGCCTGGTGGAATGGGAGAACCGGTTGAAGATCAACTACCTGATCAGCGACACGGCCACCGGCGAACGCCTGACCCGCGCCAGTTCGGTGCAAGTGGCTGTGGACGTCACGACTCGCGAGATGCTGTTGGCCTCGCCCCGGGTGCTGGTCGACGCCGTCGAAAGGAAACTGTCATGAAACGCCTGACCCTCTGGTTGTCGCTGCTCTGCCTGTCGCCCCTGGCCCAGGCCTTCGACTTGCAGCAACTGAGCGAACAGTTGGCCCGCCCGGACGTCATTCACGGCCAGTTCATCCAGGAAAAGCACCTGCGCGCCCTGCCACAACCGCTCGTCAGCAAGGGGCATTTCGTGCTGGCGAAGAAACACGGCCTGCTGTGGCTGCTGCAGACGCCGCTGCAACAGGACTACCGCATCACCGCCCAGGGCATCGCCCGGCGGGACGGTAGCGCTTGGCAGATGCTGCCGAACAAGAGCGCCGGGGCCGAGCAGAACCGACTGTTCCTGGCCGTTCTGCAGGGCGACAGCAGTGGCCTGCTACGGGATTTCGAGTTGAGCCTGGCGGGCGAACCACAGCACTGGAAGTTGACCCTGACCCCGCGCTCGGTGCTGCTCAAACAGGTTTTCAACCAGATCAACATTGACGGCGGTGAGCTGGTGCAGCGCATCGAACTGCTGGAAACCCAGGGCGACAGCACGGTCCTGCGCATGCAGGACAACGTCGCCACGCAACCCTTGAGCGAAGCGGAGCAACATGACTTTGCCGAGTGAACGCAGGCTGCCACGGCTGTTCCTGATCCTGCTGCTGGCGGTGCTGGCGCTGGCCGGTTGGCAATGGCGCCACGGTGCGCCACTGTCGGCCAATCTCATGGAACTGGTACCGGGCACCTCCCCCGATGCCCTGGAGCTCGTCGCCGAACAGCGCATGCAAGAGCCACTGAATCGCGAGGTGCTGGTGCTGGTCGGTCACGCCGACCGCCAGCAAGCCATCGTCCTGGCGCAAACCCTTGGCGAGCAATGGCAGGCCAGCGGCCTGTTCGACCGGGTCCAGTGGACGCTGCAAGCCGATCTGCCGGCGCTGCGCACGCAATTACTGAATGGACGACTGGCGATGCTCTCGGCCGCGGACCGGCAGCAATTGATCGACCAGCCCCAGGCGTTCATTCAGCAGCGGGTGCAGGCCCTGTTCGACCCGTTCAGCGGTTTCAGCCTGGTACCGAGCCAGGATGACTGGCTGGGCCTGACCGGGCGCATCCAGAACAGCCAGCCCCAACGCGGCGCGATACAGCTGGACGTGGGCAGCGGCGCCTTGATCGCCGATGCCGATGGCAAAAGCTGGGTGATGCTACGGGCCCGCACCCAAGGCAACGCGTTCGACATGAACCTGCCGCTGCAAGTGGCCGATCTGCTGCAACGCAGCCGCGACCAGGCAGGCCAGGCCCAGGGGCAACTGTTGGCAGCCAGCGGCTTGCTCTACGCCGCCAGCGGCCAGCAACAGGCATCCAGGGAAATCACCTGGGTCGGCGGTGGCGCGACCTTCGGCATTCTGTTGCTGTTGCTGCTGGCCTTCCGACGCCTGCAGGTATGGCTGGCGTTCGTGCCGGTGCTGGTGGGCATGCTGTTCGGCGCGGTGGCCTGTGTGGCGCTATTCGGACGCATGCATGTCATGACCCTGGTGCTGGGCTCGAGCCTGATCGGCGTAGCGGTGGACTATCCGCTGCACTACCTGTCCAAGAGCTGGAGCCTCAAGCCCTGGCGCAGTTGGCCGGCCCTGCGCCTGACCCTGCCGGGGCTGAGCCTGAGCCTGGCGACCACCTGCATCGGCTATCTGGCCCTGGCCTGGACGCCCTTCCCGGCCCTGACCCAGATCGCGGTATTTTCCGCCGCCGGGCTGCTCGGCGCGTACCTGACCGCGGTCTGCCTGCTGCCGGCACTGCTCAAGGGCACGGACCTGCGTCCTGCCCAGTGGCCGCTGCGGCTTTGCGAACAACTGCTCAAGGTCCGCGAAGCGCTGCTGGCTCGGGTACGCACACCCATCCTGCTGGCGCTGCTGCTGATCTTCTGCGCCGGTGGGCTTTGGCACCTGAGCACGAAAAACGACATCCGCCAGTGGATCGGCACGCCCCAGCACCTGACTGACGAGGCCCGCGATATTGCCCGTATCACCGGTTTCCAGCCCACCAGCCAGTTCTTCCTGATTCGCGCCGACAATCAACCCCAACTGCTGGAACGCCAGACCGCCCTCAACGAGCGGCTGGACCAGTTGATCGGCCTGGAAAAACTCCAGGGCTACCTGTCGCTGAACCAGTTGGTCAGCCCACCGGCCGAACAGCAGAAAGTGCGCGAGGCCCTGGCTCGGCTCCCGGCGTTCTGGCAACCGCTCCTGGACCTGGGCGTGCCGGTCGCCGCGCTGCAAGCGGAGCTGACCCAATTGCAAGCCTTGCCGGTGGAAGACATCGATGCCGCGCTGACCGGTCCGTTGGCCGAGCCATACCGCACACTCTGGCTCGGCCCGACAGCGCAAGGCGTGGCCGCGATGGTCAGTTTGCAAGGCTTGAACGACGCCGCGCTGCTGCGCTTGCAGGCGGTGGACCTGCCCGGCGTGCAACTGGTGGATCGCCTGGGGGACCTGAACCGGGTGTTCGCTGCCACACAGATCAGCGCCGCCGAACTGAAACTGGCTTCCTGCGTGCTGATCGTGCTGGTGTTGATCTGGCCGTTCGGCGTCGGCGCAGCCCTGCGCATCGTCGCCCTGCCTTTGCTGGCCGCACTGTGCAGCCTGGCGAGCCTGGGCTGGCTGGGGCAGCCGCTGACACTGTTCAGCCTGTTCGGCCTGCTGCTGGTGACGGCTATCGGTGTCGACTACGCGATCCTGATGCGCGAGCAGATCGGCGGCGCCGCCGTGAGCCTGCTGGGCACGTTGCTGGCGGCGGTCACCACGTGGCTGTCGTTCGGCCTGCTGGCGCTTTCCAGCACGCCGGCGGTGAGCAACTTCGGCCTGGCGGTGAGCCTGGGGCTGGCGTTCAGCTTCTTGCTGGCGCCGTGGGCCGGGCGCCAGGCGCATGCAATGTCAGCGTTGGAACCCATCCAATGATGATCACGCCCCCTTCTCATTCAAACATCGCTGCCTCGGCAAGGAGTCCAAATGCCTGCAACTGAAATGGAACGTCGCCAGGTCGTCATCATCGGCGCAGGGCCGTCCGGCGCCATCGCGGCCGCGCTGCTCAAGCGCAAGGGGCACGATGTGCTGGTCATCGAACGCCAGCATTTCCCAAGGTTCTCCATCGGCGAGAGCCTGCTGTCCCATTGCCTGGACTTCGTCGAAGAGGCCGGCATGCTCGACGCGGTGAATGCCGCCGGTTTCCAGCGCAAGAACGGCGCGGCCTTCGCCTGGGGCGAGCGCTACAGCGCCTTCGATTTCGGCGACACCTTCAGCGAAGGCAAGCCCACCACTTTCCAGGTACAGCGCGCCGACTTCGACAAGCTGCTGGCCGATCAAGCCGCGTTGCAAGGCGTAGAGATCCGTTATGGCGAAGCCATCGCCAACGTCGACTTCAACCTCGCCAAACCACAACTGGGCGTGCAGCGCGAGGATGGCAGCGAATACCGGATCGAAGCCGGGTTCGTCCTCGACGCCAGCGGCTATGGACGGGTCCTCCCGCGTTTGCTGGACCTTGAGGCACCGTCGAACTTCCCGCTGCGCCAGGCGGTATTCACACACATCGAAGACCGTATCGATAACCCGGCCTTCGATCGCGAGAAAATCCTCATCACCACCCACCCGACCCAGCGTGATATCTGGTTCTGGACCATTCCGTTCAGTGGCGGGCGTTGCTCGGTGGGCGTGGTCGCGGCGGCGGAACATTTTGCCGGCCGCACCGACGACCTCGACGCCTGCCTGCGGGGCTTCATCGACGAGACCCCAAGCCTCGCCGGGGTGCTGGACAACGCGGTGTGGGATACCCCGGCGCGGACCATCGGTGGCTACTCGGCCAACGTCAAAACCCTGCACGGCTCAGGCTTCGCCCTGCTGGGCAATGCCGCGGAATTCCTCGACCCGGTGTTTTCCTCCGGCGTGACCATCGCCATGCGTTCGGCAAGCATGGCTGCCGACGTATTGCATCGTCAGTTGCAAGGTGAACCCGTGGACTGGCAAAGCGAGTTCGCCGAACCGCTCAAGCGCGGCGTCGATACCTTCCGCTGCTATGTCGAGGGCTGGTACGCCGGCACCTTCCAGGACGTGATCTTCTATACCGAAGGTTCGTCCGACATCCGCCGCATGATCAGCTCGATCCTGGCCGGTTATGCCTGGGATCAACGCAACCCGTTCGTCAGCGAACCCAAGCGACGCCTGCGCATGCTCTCGGAAATCTGTGCGAGCCCGGCCCCATGAGCGAGATGAACTACCTGAGCGACAGCTACGTCGAAGAAACCCGCTTCGGCTTCTGGTTCCTGCGCAGCCACACCTGGCAGCACCATGTGTTGCGCGTGGCGATCAATGACCTACGCGGCCTGTTCAGCACACCATTGCCGGCCTACCCGGTGTTGCTGGACGCCGGTTGCGGCCAGGGCAAGTCGTTCCAGTACCTGCGCCAGGTGTTCGCGCCACAGCGGCTGATCGGGGTCGATGCCGATCCCCACAGCCTGGCGCTGAGCGCCGAAGAAGCGGCCCGCCAGGGCATGGCCGTGGAACTGATCGGCAGCGACTGCGCAACCCTGGCGATACCGGATGCCAGCGTCGACCTGCTGTTCTGTCACCAGACCTTCCATCACCTGGTGGAACAGGAAAAGGCCCTGGCCGAGTTCTATCGCGTGCTCAAGCCCGGCGGTTATTTGATGTTCGCCGAATCCACCGAGGCCTACATCGATACCTGGGTCATCCGCTGGCTGTTCCGTCATCCCATGCAGGTACAGAAAAGCGCGGCGCAGTACCTGGAGATGATCCGCCAGCAAGGGTTCCAATTCGAAGCCGGCAACGTGTCCTATCCCTACCTGTGGTGGAGCCGCTCCAAAGATTTCGGCCTGCTGGAACGTTTTGGCCTGCGCCGCCCCCGGCCGTTCGGCGAGCGGGAAGAAACCCTGGTCAACGTCGTGGCCCGCAAGCCCGTCGAAGGAGCAGGCGAATGATTCGTACCGGCCTCGGCAGCCTGCTGATCGGCTGCTTGTTGCTGCTCAGTGCCTGCGCCAGCCACGCGCCACTGCCCGAGCGCACGCCAACCCTGGCGCTGCCGCTGCAATTGCACATCGAGCGACAAATGGCCGGCCAGCGCCAGGACTGGCTACTGGTGATCCAGCGCGAAGACGCTGGCATTCGCTGGTCGATGATGGACCCGCTGGGCATTCCCCTGGCCCGTCAGCGCCTGGTCGACGGCCAGTGGCAAGCCGACGGGCTGTTGCCCCCCAACGCCGAAGCGCGAGAACTGTTTGCCGCGCTGCTGTTCGCCCTGACACCGGAAACCGAACTGCCCGGCAACTACCCGACCGCCCGGCAACAGACTGGGCAACGAACCCTGGATTCCCGCTGGCAGGTGCGCTACAAGCAGCCGCTGGATTTTCAGCTAAGCCTGCCCCAAGGTCCCCACTACCGCATCACACCGTTGACCGAGAGCGCGCCATGACCGCCTATTTGAATGCCCTGGGTGTGATCTGCGCGCTGGGCCGCGATAAAGATGAAGTGGCGCGCAATCTGTTCGCCGGCGACTGCTCGGGCCTGCGTGTCGAAGCCGGGTGGGTGGCCGAGCGTGCCTTGCCGGTTGCCTCGGTGACCGGCGAACTGGCGCCCATCCCCGAAACCCTGGCCGTCCATGGCAGTCGCAACAATCAGTTGCTGCTGGAAGCCTGCATGCAGATCCGTGCCGAGATCGACCAGGCCATCCAGGCCTACGGCCGTGCTCGCATCGGCATCGTCCTGGGCACCAGCACCTCGGGGATCGACGAGGCCAGCCAGGGCATTGCCCATTACCTGCGCGAGCAGCGCTTCCCGGAGGGCTACGACTACCAGCAGCAGGAACTCAGCGCCCCGGCCAACTTTCTCTCCGACTGGCTCGGCCTGAGTGGTCCGTCCTATGTGATTTCCACCGCCTGCACCTCCAGCGCCCGCGCCTTGATGAGCGCCCGGCGCTTGCTCGACCTGGGCCTGTGCGATGCGGTGCTCTGTGGTGGGGTGGACAGCCTGTGCAAGCTGACCCTTAACGGTTTTTCGGCGCTGGAAGCGGTATCGGACGAACGCTGCAATCCGTTTTCGGTGAACCGTAGCGGCATCAACATCGGCGAGGCGGCCGTGCTGTTTCTCATGAGCAAAGCGCCAGGCAATGGAACGTCGATTGCCTTGCTCGGCGATGGCGCCAGCTCTGACGCCCATCATATTTCCGCCCCGGAGCCCAGCGGCCGTGGCGCTCGCCAGGCCATGGAGAAAGCCTTGCTCTGCGCGGGCCTCGAGGCCAGTCAGATCGATTACCTGAACCTGCACGGCACCGCCACGCAACACAACGATGCCATGGAAAGCCATGCGGTGGCCGGGCTGTTTCCGGACGGGATACCCTGTTCCTCCACCAAGCCCATGACCGGCCACACCTTGGGCGCGGCCGGGGCATTGGAAGCGGCATTCTGCTGGCTGAGCCTGAGTGCGGAAAACACCGCCGGGGCCCTGCCGCCGCATGTCTGGGACGGCCAGGCAGATCCTGAACTGCCGGCCCTGGCCTGGACCCGCGCCGACAGCCGCCTGAACCCGACCGGCCCCCGTCGCCTGATGAGCAATTCGTTTGCCTTCGGCGGCAACAACGTCAGCCTGATTATCGGAGATGCCCCATGATTGACTGGCCACTCGCCGAGCTGCTGCCCCACGCAGGCGACATGATCCTCATCGACCGCGTCGTGGCCTTCGATGACGAGCAGATCCGTACCCAGGCCACCGTCCGGCCCGGCGGCTTGTTCAACCGTGAAGACGGTGACCTGCCGGCCTGGGTCGGCATCGAACTGATGGCCCAGAGTGTCGCCGCGTTTGCCGGTTGCCATGCGCGCCGACGTGGTGATGCGGTGGAGCTGGGCTTCCTGCTCGGCACCCGCAAGTTCGAATGCAATGTCGACTGTTTTCCGGTCGGCACCGAGCTGGACATCCGCGGCGTGCGCTCGCTGGAAGACGACAACGGCATGGGTGTGTTCGAATGCCATATCGAAGCGCCCGGCATTCGCGCCACCGCCCGGTTGAACGTGTTCCGTCCGCCGCAGTCCGCCCACTACCTCCATGAACCGTCCGCAACAGGAAACCCGCCATGACTGAATCCGTACTGGTCACCGGCTCCAGCCGTGGCATCGGCCGCGCCATCGCCCTGCGCCTGGCCCAGGCCGGGCATGACATCGTGCTGCACTGCCGCAGCGGTCGTGCCGAGGCGCAAGCCGTCCAGGCCGAGATACAGGCCCTCGGACGCCAGGCCCGGGTCCTGCAGTTCGACGTGTCCGACCGTGCTGCCTGCAAAGCCATTCTCGAGGCCGACGTCGACACCCACGGCGCGTATTACGGCGTGGTGCTCAACGCCGGCCTGACCCGCGACGGTGCGTTTCCAGCGCTGAGCGAAGAAGATTGGGACGCGGTGATGCGCACCAATCTCGACGGTTTCTATAACGTGCTGCATCCGGTGATGATGCCGATGATCCGTCGTCGCGCCGCCGGACGGATCGTCTGCATCACCTCGGTTTCAGGGCTGATCGGCAACCGTGGCCAGGTCAATTACAGTGCGTCGAAGGCCGGACTGATCGGCGCGGCCAAGGCGTTGGCAATCGAGCTCGGCAAGCGCAAGATCACCGTCAATTGCGTCGCGCCAGGGCTGATCGATACCGCCATGCTCGATGAAAACGTACCCGTGGAAGAACTGATGAAAATGATTCCCGCCCAGCGCATGGGCACCCCGGAAGAAGTGGCTGGTGCGGTGAATTTCCTGATGTCCGCCGAAGCCGGCTACATCACCCGGCAGGTCCTGGCCGTCAACGGGGGCTTGTGCTGATGAAGCGTGTCGTCGTCACCGGCATGGCCGGCATCACTTCCGTGGGCAGCGATTGGGAGACCATCGCCGCCAACTTCGCCGCCAACCGCAGCGGCATCCGGCGCATGGACGAGTGGGACCGTTTCACTGAACTGAACACCCGCCTGGCCGGCCCCATCGATGACTTCCAGGTCCCCGCCCACTGGACACGTAAGCAACTGCGCAGCATGGGCCGGGTTTCGCGCCTGGCGGTGGGCGCGGCGGAACAGGCCCTGGCCGACGCCGGCCTGTTGGGTGACGAGTCGATCAAGGACGGACGCATGGGCGTATCCTGCGGCTCGTCCACCGGCAGCACCGACGAGGTCAAGGCGTTCGGCAACATGCTGCTCAACAGCGTGGCCGAAGGCCTGAACGCCAACTCCTATGTGCGGATGATGCCCCATACCACGGCGGCCAACATCAGCATCTTCTTCGGGCTTACCGGACGGATGATTCCCACCTCCAGCGCTTGCACCAGTGGCAGCCATGGCATCGGCTATGCCTACGAGGCGATCAAGTTCGGGCGCCTGCCGTTGATGATTGCCGGCGGCGCGGAAGAACTGTGCCCGACCGAAGCGATGGTCTTCGATGCGCTCTACGCCACCAGCCTGAAAAACGATGCGCCACAGACCAGCCCACGCCCTTACGACAAGGGCCGCGATGGCCTGGTGATCGGTGAAGGCGCCGGCATGCTGGTCCTTGAAGAACTGGAACATGCCCTGGCCCGCGGTGCGCGGATCCACGCCGAAATCGTCGGCTTCGGCAGCAATGCCGACGGCCAGCATGCCACCCGTCCCGAACTGGTTACCATGCGCCGGGCCATGGAACTGGCCCTGGAAGATGCGGGCCTCGAACCCTCCGCCATCGGCTATGTCAACGGTCACGGCACCGCCACCGAACAGGGCGACATTGCCGAAACCCTGGCCACCAGCAGCCTGTTCGGCGAACGCATGCCCATCAGTTCGCAGAAAAGCTTCCTGGGTCATACCCTGGGTGCCTGCGGGGCACTGGAGTCCTGGTTCAGCATCGAGATGATGAACCGCGACCGCTATGCGCATACCTGCAACCTCGACGAAGTCGACCCTCAATGCGGCCAGCTCGATTACCTGCGCCACGAGTTCCGGTCGATGAGTAACGAATACGTGATGAACAACAACTTCGCCTTTGGCGGGGTCAACACCTCGTTGATCTTTCGTCGCTGGCGCTGACTCCCGCTCCCTCTGGTCAAGGAGACCATGATGTCGTTGAAGAAAATCGCCGTTACCGCCGCCCTGTTGCTCAGCACCCTGCCGACCCTCAGCCAGGCCCGTGATACCGCGCTGTTCCTGCCTTTCGACAAGGTTGTCGCCGAAGCCATCCGCACCGGCAAGATCGACGGCAGCGTGAAGTTCTACCTGGCGGGCAACAAGCCGGCCGGCAACGTCACGGTGATCAGTCCTGGCGCGGTGACCAACAAGAAAACCAACGCCTTCAACAAGTCCGACGAAGTGGCCTGCGAATGGGTGCTGCAATCGGCGCTGATCAGTCTGCACCAGGCGGCCAAGAATGCCGGCGCCAATGCCGTGACCAATATCGTCAGCTTCTACAAGAGCAACGAGCGCAAAGACCCTGCAACCTATGAATGCCACGCCGGCGCGATCATGGCGGGAGTGGCATTGAAAGGGGATCTGTCGAAGGTGCAGTGAGCCTTTCGGCATTGATGTAGCCTGGCCTGCCGTCATCGCGAGCAGGCTCGCTCCCACAAGGGTTCTGTGCCCGGCGCAGGCGTTTGGTTCACTGAGAATCCCTGTGGGAGCGAGCCTGCTCGCGATAGGGGCAGGTCAGTCGACAGCGATGCCAACTGATCCACCGCTATCGCGAGCAAGCTCGCTCCCACAGGGATGTGTGCCAGGCACACTTCCTACCCTGCCTGACACCGCCACGTGCGGTATCTATCTACCACCCAGTCATAGCCCATCTTCAATAGGTTGTTCTTCCGAAAATTTCTCAGGAAGAGCACATGTTGGAAAACCCACCCTTACAGACCCATGGCGCCCCGCTGGTCAGCCTGCTGGAAAACTCGCAGCAAAAGATGATCCGCCTGAACGACACCGTTCCACGTGCCTCGAAGCAGCTTGAGATGCATCTGGATGACTGGCTCGGCAGAACCTTTCCCGCCTTGCCCGGCAACGTCGCCGCCAAGGAAATATTCGTATGCAGGCGCAAGGAAGGGGGCAGGACCACGACCCGTCTCGACACGCTTTTCTGGCGGGCAATCGCGGGCAAACTGAACGTCCGCGAGCTCTTCGACGCACCAGGCAACATTGACCTGGTCATTCAGCAGAATAACGCCACGGATACTCCCCCAGCCCTGAACAACAGTGACGCAAAGGAAAACCTCAGGCAGTTGCTCAGCATCACGCCGGATTCGTGCAAGCAACTGTTGACCCAGGCGCTGGACGACTTCTGGAGACCTGCCGATTCGAGGGTGGGCCGCAGTATCAGCGCCTGGCTGTCCGGTGAACTGGCGACACAGCTCAAGGCCCAGGCGGATCTGCACAAGCTGGACGGAACACTGAGCCCGTCAATGCACAGGGCCGTGACGGAGCGTGCGTTGCCGGCACCGAGCGCGGCGTCGCGTGCCCACATGACCGAATACCAGCGTCCCGGCGTGCATAGCCTGAGCCTGATCCCGCACCGCTGGGCTTTCAGCGTGCCCATGCCGGGAGCCGTCGTGCTGACGCAACATGACAATGCCAGCGAACCGGGAAGTGCGCTGCTGTACCGTCCGGGCGAGCCACTGCACATCTACGAGAACCTGGAAGCGCTCAAGGCCAGCCTGCTGGAAGACGGCAATCCCGGGGACGAGATCGACACCGCACCGATAGCCGAAAACTTCCTTGTCCGCTTGATCACTGAACTGCGGGCGTCGCAAAAGAACGCCGTAAGCAGTGTCCTGCTCAGCGGCCCCGCAGAGGCAGAGGAGATTGCGGCGTGGGTGAACAGGCTGGATGCGGCGGTGGACCTGGGGGATCGGCTGGATCTGGCGGCTGCCCTGGATGAGCGTGAGTTGCGATTGGGCCTGAAAAAGCTCGACGACTGGTTGCACGATAATCCGCACGTCACCGGTAGCGACCGTCTGGCGTGGTGGGAGGCGACCCGGGCATTGCAGGCAATCATGGTGGAAACGGTCCCTGCGCCAGATCCTGTGACGCTGGCGACCCCGGACGCCCTGCATGCCCGGACCCGCACTTTGTTGGCGGGTGTCATTCGCGAGAAATACCCGCCAGTCGACCCTGAAGACGTGTCGCTGAATATCAGGAAGCAGTTGAGCGATCCCCATGCCCCCACCGGCGGGTCACCGTTTGGGTCCGGAATATCCCAAGGCAGCGTCAGGGGAGTCATCGATGACCGCCGTTCACTGACGGAGTGGGCGATGTCCAACCTGACGCTGGACGAACGCAATGCCCCTCAGCCCACCGTAGAAGGGCCGCTGAGTTTTGCGCAGATTGTAGAGGTCATCGAAAGGGCCAATGTCGGCGCCCGACTGCCGACCGAGCTGCAGGTTGCGGCCCGGCAAACGCAGGCGCAATGGATGGCCCTGAAAGCCAAGCAGATGCGAGCCCAGGTCTGGGCAGCGCACATCTCCGGCGACCTGCGGCAGGACCGCGACAATACCGGGCTGAAACTGGTTCTGGCGGCGCTGGACAACCCCGTTGCGGCAGGGCGCGCCAAGGTCGGCGGGCACGAAGTGGTGGTCCGTCAGTTGCACTGGGGCGATAGCGTCCTGAAAGAAATACTGGCGTTTGGGGTCAAGACCCTGGCGAGCCGTCCCTCGCTGACGCTGTACACGCCGGGCGCGCCGGACGGCAAGACGTTCCGCGACGTGGATGCGACCAGCAGCCGAACCTTGGAAACCACCCTGGTGCAGACGCTTACCGCCACGCCGGAGATGACCCGCTGGCTCATCTCGCAGTTGCCGTTACTGGAACAGGCCGAACAGTTTGCGAGCCTGGTCCCCCTGTCGGAAGAGCTGACATTCGAGCAGAAGATCAAGCAAGTCGCGCAGTCCGTCTTCGCGTGGGTGAAGGACCGGGCACAGAATGATTTCGCCAGGAAAATCGCTTCGCCCGCGCTTGAGTCGAACCTGCTCCAGGTGCTGCATGAAACCCAGATAACCCACGCGATCAAGACCACGGAAATGCTGACGGTGACCAATGCCGAGCGCGACAGCGCTGCCGCGCAAGAGGGTCGCCGAAACGGCGTCATGCTGTTGACCGGTGCCATGTCGATGTTCCCGGTGGGGCGGCTGGGCGGCCTGTTGGGTCGCGCGATCCTGCCGACCATGGCGGGCGGTGCCGCGGTGTCGGCGATAAATGATGAAAATGGCAGCCTTCGCCAGTGGACTTCTGATTTCATCGGCGGGCTGGGAGAGGTCATGGCCGAGGCCGGGCAGGACTTGATCATGGCCCGCGCGGGACGTCGCCGGCGCCAGGCTCGTCCGGCGCTCTCCCCCGTCCCCCGCATGCCGGATCCGGAGCTGGAGCCCTATCGTCTCAAAGGGTTTGACGGACATGGATTGATCGCCGAGGGACGCCACCGCTACCGCGACGCAGGCGGACAGGGCTACCTGATGCTGGGGAAGGGTTACTACAAAACGGCGGTCCAGGCAGGCGAGCAGATCATTTACGCACCGAACAATCGCTCGAACCAGCGCACAGTCACTTGGGAAAACGACGGCTGGCGCGTTGAAGAGCGGCATCGGTTACGCGGAGGCGGCGCGCTCCAGAGCCTTCTCGGTAGGCCCCCGGAAACCCCGCAACAACGAACCTGCAATGCCTTGGTGGAGGGGGTGCTGGTCATGAATCGCTACCCTTCCCTCGAAGCAGTCAGCACCGCCAGGGACATTTTCCAGTCCATGCCTGACGCCCTGGCCGAACGCATATTTCGCGAGAGCATGGCGGATATAGGTTCACCCGACATAAACCGCTACCACGCCCAGATACTCGATTGGACTCAGGGGCGAGGCAACCTGTCCAGGCGCAAAGCCTTCCAGCAGGAACTATTGGACAAGATGAACACGTGGAGCATCGTCGTCCTTAGCAGTAAGGACATCGAAGCAAACGTGTTCAACGTTGCCCTGAACGACATCCAGAAAATAAAAATCTACGACACGATCCTGTCACACCGGAGCATGTTCTTTACCGAAGACCGGATTCGGGTCAATACAACGATCATCACGGATAACATCACCGGCGCCATATTCATGGCCTTCACCTCCAAAGGAAGCAGGAAGAAGGTGGCCATGGATAAGATCGCACAAGACACCCGGGAAATGCTCAATGCCGTGGAGGACAAGCTGGCTGCCAAGGCACAGGCGCTATTCCCGGGTAATGAGCCAGAAGCAAAGGCCGCCCGGGAAAAATACCTGGCTTCGGACGAATGCTATGACGAGTTGATTGCGGCTCTTCGGGAGGAGAAGCAACGCCGGCACAAACCCGGGCTGTTGACGGAAATAAGGAACAATCGAGTCCCTTATATCATCGCCAACAAGGGCCAGACGCAGCGCAATGTCATGTTGCTTACCGGAGATGACATTACAAACTTCACCAAGACGCTCGCCAACTACGAACCGTTCGATATCGACCTCGTGACCCAGGCCCGATCCCATAAAGTGACGGGCATCCAACCTCCCACCACGGCCCCGGCTCTACCCGCGCCATTACCGGCGGCGGACAAGTTCTCCGTCAACATCAGCACATTGGCTGAAACGCAGATGTCATATGCCAACTTTCCAGAAGCGGCCAAAACAAAAGTGAGGGAAATCACCGAAGATATTCGCGCCGGCAGGGTAACGACCAAGAGAATCAACCGATATTACTGGTACGACCTGGCCCAACTGGCCCCCGGTAGCGGCAGAAGTGCATGGCGCGCCGCGTTTGAACGCAAGGGCGACACCTGGATACTCCAGGGCTTTTACGATTACCACGTCAACAGGGCTGCGACGGTCTGGGAAGGCTAAGAAAAAAAAGGGCGCCTTTCGGCGCCCTTCTACATGCAGGTTGGTCATCCTCTCAGGTGCTGGCATGCAGCTTCAGCCCCAACGCTCTGACAACTTTCAAAATGGTGCCAAATTCAGGATTCCCCTCTCCCGACAAGGCACGATAAAGATTTTCCCGTGATAGCCCTGCATCTCGGGCCACTTGAGTCATTCCGCGAGCTCGTGCAATGGTCCCCAGGGCTTTTGCGATGAATGCGGGATCGTCTCCGGCCTCCTCCATGCATGCATCCAGATAATTGGCCATGTCCTCTTCGGTCTTGAGGTACTCGGCAGAGTCCCAACGAGTGAATTGTTCGGTCATGGGTTTTGCTCCTGCCAGGATTTCGCTATGAGCCTGGCTTGTTTGATATCACGGGTCTGACTGCTTTTATCACCGCCACACAGCAAAATGATCAACTGTCGGCCTTGCTGCATGAAATAGATTCGATAGCCGGGACCATAATCGATACGAGCTTCGCTCAAACCTTCCCCTATAGCTTTGACATCTCCCAGATTTCCATCAGCCATGCGATCGATTCGAACCTGAATGCGAATTCTGGCGCGGCTATCTGCCAGCTTTGAGAGCCAGCCGGAAAAGGTACAGCTTCGAATAAGCTCCGTCATATCGCGCAGTGTAGCTCTTGCGCTACAAATCATTCAAGCCAACATCAAGCCGTCCTTTCAGAACCGGAAATACCGGTATTTTCAGCCAACAACTCCACAAACGCCTTCGCCATCGGCGAACGCTGGTCCTTGCGCTGTACCAGCCACACCGCCGACACCGCCGCCGGGTCGAGCAATGGCCGATAGACCACGCCATCGACCCGTATCCGCTGGTAGGACGCCGGCAACACCGAGACGCCCAGCCCCGCCGCCACCAGGCCGATGATGGTCATGGCTTCGCCGGCTTCCTGGGCGAAGTGGGGGCTGAAGCCGGCGTCGCGGGCCAGGCTCAGGAGTTGGGCATAGAGGCCGCTGCCGTAGCTGCGGGGGAAGAACACGAACGGTTCCTGCGCCAGGGCCGAGAGCAACAAGCCTTCGTCGCTGCTTTGGGCCAGCGGGTGTTTGGAGCTGAGTACCGCCACCAGCGGTTCGCGGCTGAGTTCAATTTCGCTCAAGGCGTCGGGCAGCGGCAGGGGGCGCATGATGCCGATCTCGATCGTTTCGTCCAGCAACGCATCGGCCACCTGGGTACTGCTCATTTCCCGCAGGTTCAAGTGCACGGCCGGGAACCGCTGGCGGAACGAAAAGATTGCCTGGGGAATGGTGGAGTTGAACGGCGCCGAAGAGGTGAAACCGATCTTCAGCTCACCCAGCTCCCCCTGTTGGGCACGACGCGCCACGTCGGCGGCCTTGTCAACCTGGGCCAGCACCCGCCGCGCTTCTTCGAGGAACAGTCGACCGGCTTCGCTCAACTCGACCCGACGATTGGTGCGCTCGAACAAGCGTGCGCCGATCTCCTGCTCCAGCGCCTGGATCTGCTGGCTCAGGGGCGGTTGGGAGATCCCCAGTGCCAGGGCGGCGCGGCCGAAATGCAGCTCTTCGGCCACGGCGATGAAGTAACGCAGGTGACGCAGTTCCATGGGCAATCCAATAGGTCGAAAAACGTCTTAAACAGGTCGAACAATATATTGGATAGAAACATTAGCCGGCTATATGCTTTTTTCATTGCCTGCCTGATCGTGCTCTTGCGAGGTCCATCGTGAAAACTGCTGTCGCGCCACTGGCCCATGAAATCCCTTCTCGCGTACAGGACGACGTCGTCACTGAATTGAAGGACATCTACATCGAGAAAGGCACGCCGATGTTCATGCACACGGTGCTGGCGCTGTTCTGTGGCGGCTTCGCGACCTTCGCCCTGTTGTATTGCGTACAGCCGATGATGCCGCTGTTGTCCAGGGAGTTTTCCATCAACGCGGCCCAGAGCAGCCTGATCCTGTCGGTGGCGACCGGCCTGCTTGCCATCGGCCTGTTGATCACCGGGCCGATCTCCGACCGCATCGGCCGCAAGCCGGTGATGGTCGCAGCGCTGTTCGCCGCCGCACTGTGCACCGTTGCCAGCGCGATGATGCCGACCTGGCACGGCGTACTGCTGCTACGGGCCCTGGTAGGGCTGTCGTTGAGCGGATTGGCCGCCGTCGCGATGACCTACTTGAGTGAAGAAATCCACCCCAGACACATCGGCCTGGCGATGGGGCTGTACATCGCCGGCAACGCCATCGGCGGCATGTGCGGGCGCCTGATCGCCGGGGTGCTGATCGACTTTGTCACTTGGCACACCGCGATGCTGGTGATCGGCGGGCTGGCCCTGATCGCCGCAGCGGTGTTCTGGAGGATTCTTCCCGAGTCGCGCAACTTCCGTCCGCGCTCGCTGCATCCACGCAGCTTGCTGGACGGCTTCACCCTGCACTTTCGTGACGCCGGCCTGCCGCTGCTGTTCCTGGAAGCCTTCGTGCTGATGGGCGCCTTCGTGACGCTGTTCAACTACATCGGCTATCGCCTGCTGGCCGCGCCTTATCGCATGGACCAGGCGTTCGTCGGACTGCTGTCGGTGGTGTACCTGTCGGGCATCTACAGCTCGGCGAAAATCGGCGCACTGGCCGACAAGCTCGGCCGTCGCAGGATGCTCTGGGCCACCATCGCACTGATGCTGGCCGGTCTCGCGCTGACCATGTTCACACTGCTGCCCCTGGTGATCCTGGGCATGCTGGTGTTCACCTTCGGTTTCTTCGGTGCCCACTCGGTCGCCAGCAGTTGGATCGGCCGCCGCGCCCTCACCGCCAAGGGCCAGGCATCGTCCCTTTATCTGTTCAGCTATTACGCCGGCTCGAGCGTGGCCGGCACCGCCGGCGGCGTGGCCTGGCACCTGGGTGGATGGAACGGTGTCGGCCTGTTCATCGCTGCCTTGCTGGTCGTGGCGTTGTGGGTGGCGGTGAAACTGGCGAAGTTGCCGGTGCTGCCAGGCAACATGCAGGTCTGACCCCCTTGTGGCGAGGGGATTTATCCCCGTTGGGCTGCGAAGCGGCCCTTGGATTCGATGAATAATTCAGTTCGAAGGCGAGCGCTGCGCACTCGAACGGGGATAAATCCCCTCGCCACAAGTCCTCTTTTTGACCAAGGAGTGAGGACACATACCCGGCCAATCATTGACGCAACACCACCCGCGCCTCCAACACGCCATCTCGCGCTTCCAGGGCCAGCGATTGCATGACCACGCCGTCCCGCTCGTGACGATCCAGCCAATGCAGCAGCGCATTGGTATCCCCCGTGACGGTGAGCCGCAATGAATCGCCATCGATCTCCATTTCGGCTATTTCCAATCCCGCCGCTGTCGCGCTGTCGTTGACGCGTACCGACAACGGACGGGAAGCGGCGAGCGTGTCCTGGTCGGGCTCGGCACGCTGGATCCGGGCATTCAGTTGCACCTGTTGGCGATATTGTCGTTCAGCAATCTCCAGGCGTTGGCGAGTGGGTTGCCAGATCGCGGTATAACCCACGACCACCAGGACCAGCCCCGCGAGGCCCAGCAACAACCGTTGTTCGCGGCAGGACATTGCTCCCCAGGCCTGCTTCAGCCGCGTCCATCCAATGATGCTCATCAACTGTCCTCCAGGGTGAGGGTCGCCTGTACCCGGTTGTTCTGCTTGCTGGCGCTGCCCAAGGTGAGGGGCAGGCCGTTTTGCTGCCCGCGTTCACGCAGTTGCTCAAGTTCGATGAAGCTGTTGGCCGTCAGCTGGATCTTCCAGCCTTCGTGCTCTCGAAACTCGATGCGCTGCACCTCGACATGACTGGCGCCAACCACCTGCTCCGTCAGGCGGGCCAGCCGGGCGACCTGGGTGTCCTGGTTTTGGCCGCGACGCTGCTGCAAAGCCTGGAACTGCGCCGCCAGGTCGACAATATGATCCTGCCCGGGATACAGCGACCTGAATCGCTGCTCGCCCTGGGCATGCAAACGACGGGTTTCGCTTTGCAGAAAACCGATGCGGGTTTCGCCAAACGCCCAGGTCAGCACAAACACGCCCAGCACAGCCGTCGCTGCAACATGCCAGGGCAGACGCTGGCGCCGCCGCCGGAACTCGCCCTGCAGCAGGTTGATGGGATGCCCGTTGGTGTTTAGCAGCCAGTCATCGATACCAGAGCGGTCGGTCGCCTCGTCCAGCCAGTGAATGTCTTCGGACAAGCTCGGCTTGAGCGTTGCCAAAGCTTGGGCCGACAGTGCCATCCGCGCCGCCAGCGCTCCGCCCAACAGCCAGCGACCGAACCAGCGCACCCCGAAAGCCTGGTCCTCGGCAATCAGGTCGGCATCGACATGGATCCCACGCACATCGACGCCATGGTCATCGAGCAACGCCAGCAGTGCCTGGAACCGGGCCCGCTGAATCACCAGCAACGGATAGCGCTGCTGACGGTCTCGCAGGCCGATGGCGAGGTGCAGTGCCTCCAGGTTCTCGCTCAGTTGCTCTTCGATGGCGAATGCCAAAGCCTGGGGCCGGGGCTGGCGTCGAGAGGGCCACGGATCGCTGCGCATCCAGCTGCACATTTCCATCGGCAACAGCACATCGACGACCCGCCCGTTCAACTCGCGGGCGGCTTCATGCAACGGCAGGCAGCGTCGTTCGCCCGAGGGCGACCACACGCTGCATCGCCAGTTGGCACAAGGGGTGCCCATGCCTTCAGCGGTCAGGTAAAGCCAGGTTTTCATAAGGAAGCTCACGGGGGCTGATGGGTAGAAAACGGCGCTGGCGAACCGTCCAGTGCCCGGTCACCGGATCTCGTTCGATATCCGAGGCCAGCCGCAGATGGCGGTCCGCTTGAGTCACGCTCACGGTGATCCGAAACCAGCGGCTGCTCACGTCCAGGCCATGGCTGCTCAGGCCCAGGCCGGACAGCAGCGGGTCGCCGGTGAACGCCTGGACACTGGCATAGGGCGTGTCGGAACGCCGTGCGATCACGGCCTTTGCAGGTCCGGCGTCCAGGCCATCCAGGGTCATCAGGATCTGCTGCGGTGCGGTGTTGATATTCAGCCGTGCGTCCTTGGGCAGCAGTGCCACCCAAGGCTCCAGGCGTTGCAGGGTGTGACCGTCGATACCGGGCAACAGGCGCAGCTGACTCAATTCCTCCAGCGCGCCGACCTGGGGCAGCGACAGCGCCGGTAGATCCAGCAGGGCGAGCAATCGGCTCCAGCGCCCCAAGGTCACTTGATCGATCTGTCCGTGGGCCAGCAGTGGGTTGAGGTTCAGACGCCCGGACAGATCCTCGATATCGACGTCTACCCTGGCGTCTTCCAGCGTCAGTGCAGGCGCCAGCCGGGCCCAGTCCTGGCTCAGGTCAACCGGCCCGGCCAGGGTTTTCAAGCTGTCTTCCAATACGACTTGCCCCCAGGCCTCAGCGGCCAGCCCCAATTGACGCAGCTGGACCTGTTGCAACTGCTGCGCGCTGCTGTGCAACAACAGGCGATGGCTGCGCAACATGCCACCGACCAGCAGCAACGCCAGACTCAACACCAGCAGCACACTGATCAACGCCACCCCGTCTTGGCGCCTCATGGCAACGCTCCCGGCAACAACAGCACCCGACGAACCTGCTCGAAGCGTCCCGCCGACACGGTCAGCTCCAATGCCAGCGGTGGGGCATCGCCCGCCGTTTCGCCGTGCCAACCCCGTTGCGGGTCAAACAGACGCCAGCCCAGGCTGCGGACATCGTCGAGCAACCTCTGCCGCTGCACACTGGTCGTTCCCTCACCGAAGCTGTCGCGCCACAACACTGCGCCCTCAAGTCGATAGCTCACCGTCTGCCGTTCGCTGCGCGGCTGATCCAGCGGATTGCGCCAATGGCTACGTTGCAATTGCAGGCGTTCCGGCGCGAGCACAACGGAATCGGCGACGGCCTGCCACACATCGCGCTCGATCACTGCCACGGCGCGCTGCAAGGCCCTGACTTCCCGCTCATGCTGACCGGCCCCTTGCTGAGTACGTACGACAGCGTCGAACAGACGCCAACCGGCGAGGCCGAGCAGCGCAAAGAGCGCGATGGCGATGACCAGTTCCAACAAGGTGAACCCCGACTGTCTATTCATGACGGTTGCGGATCCACCCGGTCACCTGGTGTACGGCGGACGTGCTGCCGGCGCGGCTGACCTGGATGTCGACTTGCAGCAGACGCGGGTCGCGGGCCGGGGCGATGTGCTGTTGCAGGGCCCAGTCGCGACGATCCAGCGACCGGGTCAGGTGCTGTCGGCCCGGCGGCGTGACGGCTTGCAGGCGCAGCTCGCTCAATTGGTTGTCGGCCAGCCAGGCACCGAACAGGCGGTCCTCGAGCGCGGCACTTTGCCTGAGCACGAACTGGCTGGCCGACAGCACAGCCGCTGCCACCGTCGCAAAAATCGTCAGGGCGATCATGACCTCCAGCAAGGTAAATCCCCTGCAAGCGGCCGGTCGGCGAAACTCACTCATCAATCGACGGCTCCGCCAGACCATCGCTCGACACCTGGGCGATACGCTGGCCGGCAATCTTCACGAACAACCTGAACGGGCTGATCTCGTCGCTGCTGAGCATCAGCAATTGCGGTGCGCCTGGCGTCTCGTCGAGGACCCAGACGTGGCCGTCCTGCTCCAGCCCAAACGTCATGCCTTCAGGTAACCGGTGCATGGCCGTCACCGCTGTCCAACCCCGGGCGTCGAGTCGCAATGCCTGATAACCGCGAGGCTGGACCCGCACACCGTATTCCAGCCCATCCAGCACCGCCCGCTCGCGCAACTGTTGCACCACTCGGACGAAGTCCTGGGCCTGCTGGCGGGCCTCACGCGCCGGGCTCGGCCCGATGGCGAGGCTGACCATGCCCGCCAACACGCCGATCAGGACCATGACCACCATCAACTCCAGCAAGGTGAAACCTCGACAATGACGGCTCATGCTCATTCGGCCCAGTTGCCGATGTCGGCCGCTGCGCCATCACCGCCCGGCTCACCATCGGCGCCCAGCGAGTACAGGTCGTAGCTGCCATCGAGTGCCTTGAGGCCAGGGTTGAGATACTGGTAGGGCGTGCCCCAGGGATCGACCGGCAGGTTTTTCAGATAACCCTGTACGTTCCAGTTCTTTGCGACGGGGGTGCCGGAGGGACGTTTGCTCAGCGCCTCGAGACCCTGCCGGGTCGACGGGTACTGGAAGTTATCGAGCCGGTACATTTCCAACGCGGTGGAAATCGCCTGGATATCGGTGCGGGCGGCCGTGACCTTGGCCTGGTCGGGCCGGCTCATGAACTGCGGCACCACCATGGCGCCCAGCACGCCGATGATGACCACCACCACCATGATTTCGATCAGGGTAAAGCCGTGTTGGGAGCGTACGGCTCGGTTGCTTTGAAGTTTCATCGGTCAATTCACCAATTGGTTGAGGCTCAAGACAGGCAGGAGAATGGCCATGACGATCAGCAGCACAACGCCGCCCATCACCACCAACATGGCCGGTTCGAAAAGACTCACCACCAGCGCGATTCGCGCCGCGAGGCTGGCCTCCTGTTGTTCGGCGGCGCGGGCCAGCATGCGGTCGAGTTCACCGACCCGTTCGCCGCTGGCGATCATGTGCAGCATCAGCGGCGGGATATCGCCGCCCAGTTCCAGGCCGCGGGTGAGAGTCCCGCCTTCGCGCACCGAACGGGCAACATCGGCCATGCGAGCGCGGATGGTCAGGTTGCCGATGACCTGCGCGGCGATGTGCAACGCGTCCACCAAGGGCACGGCGCTCCGGCTCAGGATCGCCAGGGTGCTGGCGAATCGGGCCGCTTCCATCGCCCGCAACACCTCGCCCAACAGCGGCAGCCGAAGCAGCAGGCGATGCCAGCGCAGGCGCCACAACGGTTGCCGCAGGCTCCAGCGCCACAGCCCGAACAAGCCGGCCAGGGCCACGAACATCAGCGCCCCATGGCGGCGCAACCCATCACTCACCGCGATCAGCGCCTGGGTGAGCCAGGGCAACGGCTGACCGCTGTCGATAAAAATCCTGACCACATCCGGCACCACGTAGCCCAGCAGGAAAGCGACAATCGCAACACAGGCCAACAGCAGAATCAGCGGATACACCAACGCCAGTTGAATGCGCTGGCGCGACGCCTGACGCGCCTGGGTGTACGTCGCCAGTTGCTCCAGCACCTGGCCCAGGTGACCGGATTGTTCGCCCGCCGCGACGGTGGCGCAGAACAGCTCGGGGAAGGCCTGGGGAAACGCTTTCAGGGCCGTGGCCAATGCTTGGCCTTCCATTACACGAGTGCGCACCGCCGACAGCAGATGGACCACGCGGCGCTTCTGGCTCTGTTGCGCCACGGCCAGCAAGGACTCTTCAAGAGGTAATCCGGCCTGGATCAGCGTGGACAGCTGCAATGTCAGCAATGCCAGGTCGGCCGGGCCCAGACGCCCCCCGGCGAAGCGGGTGCCCAAGGTGGCTTGCGCCTCGCCCTCGCGCAGTTCCCAGGGCAGCAACCCGCGCTCGCGCAATAACTGCCGGGCATGACGGGCGCTGTCGGCCTCCACCCGTCCCTTGCAGCGCCGGCCATGGGCGTCTTCGGCCCGATAGTCGAAGGTCGGCATCGCGCTAATCCTCCTGGGTGATGCGCAGCAATTCATCGACACTGGTCAGGCCTTCCAGGACCCGCTGGCGCCCGTCCTGGAACAGACTGCGGGAGGTCTTGCGCGCCTCGAACGCCAGCGCCTGTTCGGCCGCCCCCAGGTGAATCAGTTGCGCCAACGGGCTGCTGACACTGATCAGCTCATAAATGCCAAAACGCCCGCGATAGCCCGCCTGGCATTCATCGCACCCCCGAGGCCTGAACAGCCGTGGCGCGATATCGGCCTCGAGCCCGAGACGCCGACAGGTCGCGGCGTCGGCCACATAAGGCGTCTTGCAGGACGGGCACAGGGCCCGCAACAACCGTTGCGCGACGATGCCGGCCAGGGACGAGGCCAGCAGATAGGCATCCACGCCCATGTCCACCAGCCGCGTGATCGCGCCGACGGCGCTGTTGGTATGCAGGGTCGACAGCACCAGATGACCGGTCAAGGATGCCTGGACGGCGATTTCGGCCGTCTCGCGATCGCGTATTTCGCCCACCATCACCACGTCCGGGTCCTGGCGCAAAATGGCCCGCAAGCCACGGGCGAAGGTCATGTCGACCTTCGGGTTGACCGGCATCTGGCCGATGCCCGGCAGGTGATATTCGATCGGATCTTCGACGGTGAGGATGTTGCGGCTCTGGTCGTTGAGGCTGCTGAGCGCCGCGTACAGGCTGGTGGTTTTCCCCGAGCCCGTGGGACCGGTCACCAAGACGATACCGTGGGGTTTGCCAAGCAACCGGTGCAGGCTCGCCAGGGTGTCGTCCGGCAGGCCCAGGCGCGGCAGATCCAGGCGCCCGGCCTGCTTGTCGAGCAGACGCAACACCACGCGCTCGCCATGGGCCGACGGCAGGGTCGAGACCCGCACATCGACCTCATGCCCGGCCAGCCGCAACGCCATCCGCCCGTCCTGGGGCACGCGTTTTTCAGCGATATCCAGGCGTGCCATGACCTTGATCCGCGAGACCAGCAGGCTGGCCAGCTCACGGCGCGGACGCAGCATTTCCCGTAACTGACCGTCGATCCGCATGCGTACCGACAGGTACTGTTCGAACGTTTCCAGATGCACGTCCGACGCCTGCTCGCGGACCGCTTCGCTGAGCAGGGCGTTGATCAAGCGGATAATCGGCGCGTCGCCCTGCTGCTCCAGCAGGTCGGCGGTCTGTGGCAACTGATCGGCCAGGCTGAGCAAGTCCAGTTCCTCATCCAGCCCTTGGGCCACCTGTTCGGCAGCGCTCTGGCCCTGGCGATAGACACAGGCCAGACGCGTCGCGAACGGTGCGGGCTCCAGCACCTGGATCGGCAGTTCCCGGCCACACAGCCGACGGACCTCAGCCAGCGCGGTCAGCGGCGCGTCGCGACGCATCACCAGGTTCACGGTCGCCCCTTCACCGTCCAGCAGCACGCCGTGGCGCCGAGCAAAACCGAAGGGCAGCGGGACCAGGGACTCGCTCACAGATCACCCCGATTCTGCGGCAACGGATCTGCCGACGACGCTTCCACGGAAGGCTCGAACAACTGGCGCGCATCTCGGGGCAGCAGCAGAGAATTGTTCTGCCGCGAGCCCGGCTTGCTCAGTTCCCGCAGCGCGTCGTAGCGCTGGCGACTGACATCCGCCAGGTCTTCCTTGCCGCGCACGATGGTGGGCCGCAGGAACACCATCAGGTTGCTTTTGGTCTGGGTGTCGCGGGTCCAGCGAAACAGGGCGCCCAGGTACGGAATGCTGCGCAGCAACGGCACGCCGCTTTCCTGGGAACGGACATCGTCGCGGATCAGGCCACCGATGACGATGATCTCGCCGTCGTCCGCCAGGATCGTGCTCTTCAAGGCACGCTTGTTGGTGATCAGGTCCGACGAATCCACGCCCGCAACAGACGGGGCAATGTCCGAGACTTCCTGCTGGACCTCAAGGCGCAAGGAGGAACCCTGGTTGATATAGGGTTTGATCTTGAGGCTGATGCCGACGTCCTTGCGCTCCACCGTGGTAAAGGGATTGTCCGCGCCGCTGCCGTTGGTGGCGTAGGAACCGGTCTTGAACGGCACGTTCTTGCCGACAATGATTTCCGCCTCCTGGTTATCCAGGGTCAGCAGGCTGGGGGTGGAAAGCAGGTTGCTGCGGGTATTGCTCGCCAGGGCCGAGATCAGTGCGCTGAAGCGATCGCCGCCCAACCGCAGGAGCACGCCATCGACGTCCTTGGGGTTCAACTCGCCGATGATCGGAGTGTTGGTTCCCGAAAAACTGATGACCCCCTCCGCGCTGCCACTCTTGATCCCCCACTGCACCCCCAGCGCTTCGGCAATGTCTCCGGAAATCTCGACGATGGCGGCATGGATAAGCACCTGGGCCCGGGGTTGGTCCAGTTCCCGGACGATGTTCTCGATGGTGCGGACCTGGGCCGGTTCGGCGATCAGCACCAGGGCATTCTGGCTTTCATCGGCCTTGATCATGAACGGGCTGGCGGAAGCGCTTTCCCGGAGAGTCGCCTGGGCCGACGCGCCCTTCTTGTCCTGCCCGAGACCTTCCAACACCTCGGCCAATTGCTTGGCATCGCTGTGGCGCAAGCGGATGACCCGGGCATTGTCCTGGGACGCGGTGGCCGGAACGTCCAGGGCCCGGGCCAGCTTGGCCAGGCGTTGACGCACCAACGGAGCGCCGATGATCACCAGGCGATTGCCGCGCGCGTCGGCGATCACTGAACCGGCGGTGTCACCCTCGCGCTTACCGGCGGAGGCGTCCAGGATCGACGCGATATCCCCGGCCCGGGCATGACGCAACTGCACCACCTCATGATTGCGGTTGCGCCCCGCGTCCAACTGCTGCACGACCCGGGTGATGCGCTGCACATTGGCGGCCGTGTCGGTCACCACCAGCGCGTTGGAAGAAACCGAAGGCCCGATGTAGCCACCACCCGATACCAGGGGGCGGATCAGCCCGGCGACGTCGGCTGCGATGCTCGATTGCAGGTCGATGACCCGGGTGACGAACTGCGATGGCGCCGGATCTTTCATGTCGCCGGCACCGGCCCGGGTCCGGGCATCGGCGACCGGGGTGATCAGGATCCGCTCGCCTTCATCGATCACGGTGAAGTCGTGGGCATCGAGCACCGAATAGAACAACCGGCGCACACCTTCGCGATCCAGTGCCTGGCGGGACATGACGGAGATGCGCCCCGACACCTTGGGATCGAGCACCACGGTCTTGCCCAGGATCCCGGAGATTTCTTCGACCACGTCGCGCAATTCTGCATTGTTCATCGCCAGTTGCCAGCGCGCTTCCTCGGCCCGCGACACGCCGGCAAGCATCAGCGGGCAGGACGCGGCAAGACAGAGCAAGGCGCGCCAGACACGGCCCCGGATAAAGCTGTTCATCAATTCGATCACTCTGATTGCCCGGCCACCGGGCGTATGTATTGCGAGGACTGCGCCGTTGCAGGGCGCTCAGCTTCGAGGCTCACCCGGCGCAGCCAGGGCTTTGCCTCTTGTTGCAGGGCCAGGCGTTCTTCACGCCCGCTGCGCCACAACGTCACATGATCGGCCTCCACCCGGCGCAGCACGCTGCCACTGGGCAAGCGCTCCCCCACCCGGTAGATGCGTGCGCCTGCGGCGTCAGCCAGCAACGCCCGCGACAGCCCCCGGGCGATGACAAAACTGGCTTGCAAGGTCATCGGCTCGGCACTGGGCGAGTGGGCGCCTTCAGGTACGAGGCCGAGCACGATCGCCACGGCTTGTACGTTGGGTCGGCTGGCAACCGGAACGACCGGCGACTCGGCGACCGCCGGGATTTCACGGCTCAATGCCTGGCGAAAACGCCACTCCTGCCCGGCCAGGAACAGGCCATGCAACAGCGGCACGAGCCACATCACGTGCCGTGCGAAGGAATAACTTGAATGCATGACCGCGCTCTCGCTTGAAGGCCCCAGGCAACCCCCGCGGATTGCCCGAAGCCATCCCTGTCAGGACTTACAACTTGTCCCAGGCGCTTTGCCAGGAGGCACCGACACCCGGCTCGAAACCGTTCGCCGTCGGGCTGTACTGCTTGCAGTAACCGGACGCAGGGAACGGCTTGCACTCGAAGACTTCGTTGGTCTTGGGCTGCAACACCTTCGTACCGGCGGTGTATTCACCGAGGCTTTCAGGGAACACGAAGTCGTATTCGATATCCGCGCCCTCACCGGTCAGGACAACGCTGCGGGTCTCCTGGCGAGTGGTCCGCCCGTCCTCGGTGGTACCCAGCAGCGTCAGGGTATGGGCACCCGGAGCACTGCGCACATCCATGCTCAGCCCGATATTGCCTTCACCCGCGGATTGGCTGACGACACCGACCGGCTTGTTTTTCTCATCGAGCAACGTGGCTTCAAGGTTCATCCGGCGGTTTGTCTGCGCGGCGAACGCCAGGTTGACGCGGCCCTTGTCGAGTACATATTCCGGTTGCAGGGACGCAATGGTCATGCTGGCGCCGGCGTCTTCCTGCATGTCCAGCTGCACTTCATACCGGCTCACGCCGCTTTCTTTCTGGGCGTACAGGTTGTTGGTGCCTCGGACCGGGGTGATGTTGCCCTCATCGTCGCGAATACCTGCACGGATCAGGGGATGCGCCTCGTTGATGGCTTCGGCCAGTTTGAACGACCAGTTCTCAGGCCTGCCTTCCTCGGCGGAGTCAATGCTGATAGCCACGCTGTACTGGGGATTTTCGCCGGTGGCGGAGAACGCCCGCGCCTTGACCTTGTCGCCCGCCAGCAGTGGGGTCGACGATGCAATGCTGCCCACCGGCGACCAGCCACCCGGCAGTGCGGCTTCGACGAGGATGTTCACATCCGCCGGGTCGTAGAACGCGTTGTCGGTATCACCCACCGTCCAGACCGCCAGGATCACATGATGTCCCGACTTGCTGTCGGGTATGAGGCAGTGGTGCCTGGCACCCGGTTTCGGGGTCTGGTTGCCGCCGTCTACGGTGCAGAACGGCGCACTGTCGAACGAAGCACGCTTGAGGGCTTCGTTCGGGTTCCAGCCGTCGCGGGTAATGAAATACTCATGCCGGGTCGCCGGGTGCACGGCAGTGTATTGCCATTGGAAGGCAATGTTGCGGTCGCGGATTTCAGTCAGGTGCCAGCGCGTGGCCGACTGCGCATCAAGGGCGGAAAACAGCGGGTGACCACCGCTGGCAATTTTTCCGTCAATGGGCCCTTGCAGAGGTGCGCCGCCCGCTCCGTTGGGAAAGCCCTTGAAGGTTTCACCCGTGCTCTGGGGCTCGTATTGCGCGCCACCGCAGTTCTTGTTTTCACCTTTCTGGCACAGCAACGCACGCGAAGGCGGTACTTCAAGGAAGCCATGGGAGAACGCCCCCTGGGACACCATCATGGTCGACAAGAGGACGAGTGACGAGGCACATCCCGTTAATACCGTGCTCTTGTTGAAGTTGCTTTTCATATAAGTTCCAGACTAGTCATTCGAGATTGGGAAAGACGGATCACCGTCATCTTGAAAGGCACGCAGGAGTGCTCAGCGCCGTACCTCTCAGGCGCAGAACCTTATCGAAAACCCAATGTTTGCTATGTAGGGTAAATCTCTCTAGGTAGAAGGAAGGATCTCTGAATCTATTTTTCTTACATGACGAATGAAACTTCTTACACCAAAGACCTCAGCCGATATAAACAACAAACACGCTGGACAAAATAACCGCTTAGTTGATGTTGAATAGATAAACAGCACGCAAAAAAAAGCCTGTCCGACGCAGGGCCGGACAGGCTGCTTTAACGGGCTGGGCTAGGCGTGATATTGCGCCGACAGCTCATGCACCGCCCGCAGGAACGCACCGGCATGCTCCGGATCGACTTCCGGGGTAATGCCATGGCCAAGGTTGAACACATGGCCACTGCCCTTGCCATAGCTGGCGAGGATACGCCCGACTTCAGCACGGATGGCCTCGGGCTTGGCGTAGAGCACGGTCGGGTCCATGTTGCCTTGCAGCGCAACCTTGTGCCCAACGCGTTCGCGAGCGTTGCCGATGTCGCAGGTCCAGTCCAGGCCCAGGGCGTCGGCACCGGCCTCGGCGATGCTTTCCAGCCACAGGCCGCCGTTCTTGGTGAACAGGATCACCGGGACCTTGCGGCCTTCATGCTCGCGGATCAGGCCGCTGACAATCTTGCGCATGTAGGCCAGGGAGAACTCCTGGTACGCCGCCGCCGACAGGTTGCCGCCCCAGGTGTCGAAGATCTGCACCGCTTGCGCACCGGCCAGGATCTGGCCGTTGAGGTAAGAGGTGACCGACTGCGCCAGCTTGTCCAGCAACAGGTGCATGGCTTGCGGGTCGTCGTAGAGCATGGCCTTGGTCTTGCGGAAGTCTTTCGACGAACCACCTTCGACCATGTAGGTGGCCAGGGTCCACGGGCTGCCGGAGAAACCGATCAGCGGCACGCGGCCGTTGAGTTCGCGGCGAATGGTGCTGACCGCGTCCATGACGTAGCCCAGGTCTTTTTGCGGATCGGGAATCGGCAGGGCCTCGACGTCGGCCAGGGTGCTGACGACTTTCTTGAAGCGCGGGCCTTCGCCGGTCTCGAAGTACAGGCCCTGGCCCATGGCGTCGGGAATGGTGAGGATGTCGGAGAAGAGGATCGCCGCGTCCAGCTGCGGGTAGCGATCCAGCGGCTGCAGCGTCACTTCGCAGGCGAACTGGGGATTCATGCACAGGCTCATGAAGTCGCCGGCCTTGGCACGACTGGCGCGGTACTCCGGCAAATAGCGACCGGCCTGACGCATCATCCACACCGGGGTGACGTCTACGGGTTGCTTGAGCAGGGCGCGAAGGAAACGGTCGTTCTTCAGGGCAGTCATGTCGGCATCCGGAAAAAAAGTGCGGGCATTTTCTCAGAGCGCGACGCAAAAGGCACGGCAAGAGCCGTGCCTTTTATCTATCGGGGCAATTTGTCGCGGTGCAACACCCTAAAACCAATGTGGGAGCGAGCCTGCTCGCGATGAAGGCTTCACACTCAACATCTCTGTTGACTGATCCACCGCTATCGCGAGCAGGCTCGCTCCCACAAGGTTGTGTGTCGCCTGGTCAAATATCAAAACATCCAGACCCACAGGGTTTTGTGGCGCCTGGTCAGACTTGCAGGTAATCCAGGATCCCTTCAGCCGCGTTGCGGCCTTCGAAGATCGCCGTCACCACCAGGTCGGAACCACGGACCATGTCGCCACCGGCGAAGATCTTCGGGTTGCTGGTCTGGTGCTTGTACTGGCCTTGTTCCGGGGCCACGACACGGCCCTGGCTGTCAGTCTGGATGCTGAACTGCTCGAACCATGGCGCCGGGCTTGGACGGAAGCCGAAGGCGATGACCACGGCATCGGCCGGGATGATCTCTTCGGAGCCCGGGATCGGCTCGGGGCTGCGACGGCCACGGGCGTCCGGCTCGCCGAGACGGGTCTCGACCACTTTCACACCTTCGACCTTGTCTTCACCCACGATGGCAATCGGCTGGCGGTTGTAGAGGAACTTCACGCCTTCTTCCTTGGCGTTTTTCACCTCTTTGCGCGAGCCGGGCATGTTCGCTTCGTCACGACGGTAGGCGCAGGTTACCGACTTGGCACCCTGGCGGATCGAGGTGCGGTTGCAGTCCATCGCCGTATCGCCACCACCGAGCACCACGACCTTCTTGCCTTTCATGTCGACGAAATCTTCCGGCGACTTTTCAAAGCCCAGGTTGCGATTGACGTTGGCAATCAGGAAGTCCAGTGCGTCATAGACGCCTGGCAGGTCCTCGCCGGCAAAGCCGCCCTTCATGTAGGTGTAGGTGCCCATGCCCATGAATACCGCATCGTATTCTTCGAGCAGTTGCTCCATGGTCACGTCCTTGCCCACCTCGGTGTTCAGGCGGAACTCGATGCCCATGCCGGTGAAGACTTCGCGACGATTGCTCAGTACGGTCTTTTCCAGCTTGAACTCGGGGATGCCGAAGGTCAGCAGGCCACCGATTTCCGGGTTCTTGTCGAACACCACCGGGGTCACGCCACCGCGCACCAGCACGTCGGCACAGCCCAGGCCCGCCGGACCGGCACCGATGATGGCAACCCGCTTGCCGGTCGGCTTGACCTTGGACATGTCCGGACGCCAGCCCATGGCGAACGCGGTGTCGGTGATGTACTTCTCCACCGAACCGATGGTCACCGCGCCAAAACCGTCGTTCAGCGTACAGGCGCCTTCGCACAGGCGATCCTGTGGGCACACCCGGCCGCAGACTTCCGGCAGGGTGTTGGTCTGGTGGGACAGCTCGGCGGCCTGGAGGATGTTGCCCTCGGCCACCAGCTTCAGCCAGTTGGGAATGAAGTTGTGCACCGGGCACTTCCATTCGCAGTACGGGTTACCGCAACCCAGGCAGCGGTGGGCCTGGTCGGCCGACTGCTGGGGTTTGAACGGTTCGTAGATCTCGACGAACTCTTTCTTGCGTTGACGCAACAGTTTCTTCTTCGGATCCTTGCGCCCGACATCGATGAACTGGAAGTCGTTATTCAGACGTTCAGCCATTGTTAAAACCTCATCAAACTCTTCAGGCGCATATCACTGCGGGTTGGCACGGGTGCTGGAAAGCAACGACTTCAGGTTGGCAGCCTTCGGCTTGACCAGCCAGAAACGACGCACGTAGTCATCGAGGTTTTCCGCGAGTTCACGACCCCACTCGCTGTCGGTTTCCTCGACGTACTCATTCAACACGCGTTGCAGGTGGCTGCGGTAGGCTTCCATCGCCTCGCCGCTGATCCGCTGGATTTCCACCAGTTCGTGGTTGACCCGGTCAACGAAGCTGTTGTCCTGGTCGAGCACGTAGGCGAAACCGCCGGTCATGCCAGAGCCGAAGTTGTAACCGGTCTTGCCCAGCACACAGACGAAACCACCGGTCATGTACTCGCAGCAGTGATCCCCGGTGCCTTCCACCACGGTGTGGGCCCCGGAGTTACGCACGGCAAAACGCTCGCCCGCGGTACCGGCGGCGAACAGCTTGCCGCCCGTGGCGCCGTAGAGGCAGGTGTTGCCGATGATCGCACTGTCCTGGGTCTTGTAGGCGCTGCCCTTGGGCGGAACGATGACCAGCTTGCCGCCGGTCATGCCCTTGCCCACGTAGTCGTTGGCATCGCCTTCCAGGTACATGTTCAGGCCACCGGCGTTCCACACACCGAAGCTCTGGCCGGCAGTGCCCTTGAAGCGGAAAGTGACCGGCGCCTGGGCCATGCCCTGGTTGCCATGCCGGCGGGCGATTTCGCCGGAGATCCGCGCGCCGATGGAACGGTCGCAGTTGCAGATATCCAGGCTGAACTCGGCGCCGCTCAGGTCGTTGATCGCCGAAGCGGCCATGTCGACCATCTTCTCGGCCAGTTCACCCTTGTCGAACGGCGGGTTACGGTCAACCCCGCAGAACTGTGGCTTGTCTGCCGGGATCAGGTCGCTGCCCAGCAACGGAGTCAGGTCCAGGTGATGCTGCTTGGCGGTCTGGCCTTCGATCACGTCCAGCAGATCGGTACGGCCGATCAGCTCTTCGAGGGAGCGCACGCCCAGCTTCGCCAGCCACTCACGGGTTTCTTCGGCCACGTAGGTGAAGAAGTTCACCACCATGTCGACGGTGCCGATGTAGTGGTCCTTGCGCAGCTTCTCGTTCTGGGTCGCCACGCCGGTGGCGCAGTTGTTCAGGTGGCAGATGCGCAGGTATTTGCAGCCCAGGGCGATCATCGGCGCGGTGCCGAAGCCGAAGCTCTCGGCGCCGAGAATGGCTGCCTTGATCACGTCGAGGCCGGTTTTCAGGCCACCGTCGGTCTGTACCCGGACCTTGCCGCGCAAGTCGTTGCCACGCAGGGTCTGGTGGGTTTCAGCCAGGCCGAGTTCCCACGGCGCGCCGGCGTACTTGATCGAGGTCAGCGGCGATGCACCGGTGCCGCCATCGTAGCCGGAGATGGTGATCAGGTCGGCATAGGCCTTCGCCACACCGGCGGCGATGGTGCCGACGCCGGCTTCCGCCACCAGTTTCACCGAGACCAGCGCCTTCGGGTTCACCTGCTTGAGGTCGAAGATCAGTTGCGACAAGTCTTCGATCGAGTAGATGTCGTGATGGGGCGGCGGCGAAATCAGGGTCACGCCGGGGACTGCATAACGCAGCTTGGCGATCAGGCCGTTGACCTTGCCGCCGGGCAACTGGCCGCCTTCGCCGGGCTTAGCGCCCTGGGCAACCTTGATCTGCAGCACTTCCGCGTTGACCAGGTACTCCGGCGTCACACCGAAGCGGCCGGTGGCAACCTGCTTGATTTTCGAACTCTTGATGGTGCCGTAGCGCGCCGGATCTTCGCCACCTTCGCCGGAGTTGGAACGCGCACCGAGGCGGTTCATGGCTTCGGCCAGGGCTTCGTGGGCTTCCGGGGACAAGGCGCCGAGGGAAATGCCGGCGGAGTCGAAGCGCTTGAGCACCGATTCCAGGGGTTCCACTTCGCTGATGTCCAGCGGCGTGTCCAGAGTCTTGACCTTGAGCAGGTCGCGGATCATCGACACCGGACGGTTGTCCACCAGTGACGTGTATTCCTTGAACTTGCCGTAGTCGCCCTGCTGCACGGCGGCTTGCAGGGTGTTCACCACATCCGGGTTGTAGGCATGGTACTCGCCGCCATGGACGAACTTCAGCAGGCCGCCTTGCTGGATCGGCTTGCGCGGACTCCAGGCTTCGGTTGCCAGGGCTTTCTGTTCGGCTTCGATGTCGACGAAACGCGCACCCTTGATGCGGCTCGGCACACCACGGAAGCTCAGCTCACAGACTTCTTCGGACAGGCCGATGGCCTCGAACAGCTGCGCACCGCGGTACGAGGCGATGGTCGAGATGCCCATCTTCGAGAGGATCTTGAGCAGGCCCTTGGTGATGCCCCGGCGATAGTTCTTGAACACCTCGTAGAGATCGCCCAGCACTTCACCGGTACGGATCAGGTCACCGAGCACTTCGTAGGCCAGGAACGGATACACCGCCGAGGCACCGAAACCGATCAGCACCGCGAAGTGATGCGGATCGCGGGCGGTGGCGGTTTCGACGAGGATGTTGGAATCGCAACGCAGGCCTTTTTCGGTCAGGCGATGGTGCACCGCACCGGTGGCCAGCGACGCGTGGATCGGCAGCTTGCCCGGTGCGATGTGACGGTCGCTGAGCACGATCTGGGTGCGACCGGCGCGCGCGGCTTCTTCAGCCTGATCGGCGACGTTGCGGATGGCCGCTTCGAGGCCGACGCTTTCGTCGTAGTTCAGGTCGATGACCTGACGCGCGAAGCCCGGACGGTCGAGGTTGGTCAGCGAGCGCCACTTGGCCGGGGAAATGACCGGCGAGCTGAGGATCACCCGCGAGGCGTGTTCCGGCGACTCCTGGAAAATATTGCGCTCGGCGCCCAGGCAGATTTCCAACGACATCACGATCGCTTCGCGCAGCGGGTCGATCGGCGGGTTGGTCACCTGGGCGAACTGCTGGCGGAAATAATCGTAAGGCGTGCGCACGCGCTGCGACAGCACGGCCATCGGCGTGTCGTCGCCCATGGAACCGACCGCTTCGTAGCCCTGCTCACCCAGCGGACGCAGCACCTGGTCGCGCTCTTCGAACGTCACCTGGTACATCTTCATGTACTGCTTGAGCTGGTCGACGTCATAGAAAGCCGAACCGTGGTCGTTGTCTTCCATGGTCGCCTGGATGCGCAGGGCATTCTTGCGCAGCCATTGCTTGTACGGATGACGGGACTTGAGACGGTTGTCGATGGCGTCGGTGTCGAGGATCTGGCCGGTTTCGGTGTCCACGGCAAAGATCTGGCCCGGGCCTACGCGGCCCTTGGCGATGACATCTTCGGGCTGGTAGTTCCAGACGCCGATTTCCGAAGCCAGGGTGATGAAACCGTTGGTGGTGGTGACCCAGCGCGCCGGGCGCAGACCGTTACGGTCCAGCAGGCACACGGCATAGCGGCCGTCGGTCATGACGATACCGGCCGGGCCGTCCCACGGCTCCATGTGCATGGAGTTGTATTCGTAGAAGGCGCGCAGGTCCGGGTCCATGGTCTCGACGTTCTGCCACGCCGGCGGAACGAGCATGCGCACGCCACGGAACAGGTCGATGCCGCCGGTCACCATCAATTCGAGCATGTTGTCCATGCTCGAGGAGTCCGAGCCCACGCGGTTGACCAGCGGGCCAAGCTCTTCGAGGTCCGGCATCAGGTCGTTGGCAAACTTGGTGCGACGGGCCAGGGCCCAGTTGCGGTTGCCAGTGATGGTGTTGATCTCGCCGTTGTGGGCGAGGAAGCGGAATGGCTGGGCGAGCGGCCATTTCGGCAGGGTGTTGGTGGAGAAGCGCTGGTGGAAAACGCAGATCGCGGTTTTCAGGCGCTCGTCGCTCAGGTCCGGATAAAAGGCGGTGAGGTCCGCCGGCATCATCAGGCCTTTATAGATGATGGTCTTGTTGGAAAAGCTGCAGATGTAGTGATCGGTGTCGGCGGCGTTGGCCACGGACGAGCGACGACGGGAGCTGAACAGCTTGATCGCCATTTCCTGGTCGCTCAAGCCTTCACCGGCGATGAACACCTGTTCGATCTGCGGCAGGCGCGCCAGGGCCAGGCTACCGAGGACACTGGTGTCGATCGGCACTTTGCGCCAGCCAACCAGTTGCAGGCCGGCGGCCAGGATCTCGCGGTTCATGTTCTCGCGAGCAGCCTGGGCCTTCACCGGGTCCTGGTTGAAGAACACCATGCCCACGGCATATTGCTTGGGCAGGGTCACGCCAAACGTTTCCTGGGCAATGGCACGCAGGAACTCATCGGGCTTTTGAATCAGCAAGCCACAGCCGTCACCGGTCTTGCCATCGGCGTTGATCCCACCACGGTGGGTCATGCAGGTCAGGGCCTCAATGGCCGTTTGCAAAAGGGTATGGCTGGGCTCGCCCTGCATATGGGCTATCAGGCCAAAACCACAGTTATCCTTGAATTCATCTGGTTGGTACAGACCTGCTTTCATAGACACTTTCTCACCAGGCTGCCCCTTATCGAGGCAAATTTCTTTTCAATTCAACCAGTTGCGCTCCACGCCGAACGTACGCCGGCTTTGCGGGGGCAAAAGGGAGGTCATTGTACATGCCGACACAGACGCCCACAAATTTGACGACGAAACGTCGCAAATTCATGTCGCATTTGTGAAAGGTTTAAAGCTATATGCTGTGCTAGTCAAAACTTTTTTGGGTTCGACCGTTACGACTCAAACGCTACTGTGACGCAGACACCACAAGGCGCGCGGCCTGAAAGGTCGCTCGCTCTTGCGGAAATGTTGAGGTGCCGGGAGAGGCGGCCTGGGTAAGGCCGCCGAATCTTCAGCGAGTTGCAGCCAGTTCCTGTTGGACGCTGGCGACAGTGCGAGGCCAAGGTTTACCAGCCTGAACCTTCGCTGGCAAGGCCTTGATGGCGGAAACAGCCGCATCACGGTTGGCAAAGCTGCCGTAGGTGATGACATACAGCGGCTTGCCGTTGAGGACTTTCTTGAAATAACGGTACTCGCCGCCCTGCTCCTTGACGAAGTTCTGCGCGGTGGCTTCAGAGCTGGTGCCGAGAATCTGTACGACGTAGTTACCCGGTGCCTGGCCGGCGTACCAGTTACCGCCCGCGGCCTTGGCCGGTGCGGCAGGCTTGGCGGCAGGTGCTGGCGTCGGCTTCGCAGCCGGTGCCGGGGCAGGCTTGGCCGTCGCCACCTGGGTCGGAGCCGGGGTCGGCTTGGCGGCCGGAGCAGGTGCGGGTGTCGGAGCCGGGCCGGCAGGCACGCCCGCAGGTGGTGCCGTGGTGGTTACGGTCGGCGGCGTGTCGCCGTCGTCGATCGGTGGTGCTGCGCCATCGTCGCCCTCGGTGATGCCACCGGCGGCTTCAGCCAGGGGCCCGCGCATGACCGGTTGCGACTGGCCGACCAGCGGCAGCGGCATCGGCTGGGTGCTGCCGGCAAATTCCACTGCCGGCGCGCCGCCGTTGGGTTTCGGCGAACCCTGGCCGAGGGGCAGTTGCGCCTGTTCGTTGGCCGGAGTGCCAGTCGTCGGCGCTTTGTTGCGACCCGGCATCAGCCAGGCGGCAACGACCGCGACCACGACGACGGCGGAAATCGCCAATACGTGTTTCTTCGGCATGTTGAACCCCATAGTTGGACGCTTCACCGCTGAGCGGCTGGCAATCATGACTTCGATCAAGGCGTCACGGGCGACCTGGTTGATGTTGCCAGGCCAGCCGCCGGAGCCTTCGTGAATCTCAGAGATCTGATCGGCGGTAAAAAGTTCGATACCCCGGCCCGCGCCTTCAAGCCGTTGGTCCAGATATTCACGGGTTTCTTCTTCGGTATAGGGCGCCAGCTCGATGATATGGAAGCGCTCTTCCTCGAGTTCCAGCTGGTCCAGATCGGCGATCAGCGACGACTCGCCAAACAGGAACACATGGGGACGCCCTTCCGGTGCACCGGCCGCCAGCGCCAGCAAGGCTTCCAGCGCGGACTCGTCGAGCTGCTCGGCATCATCCACCAGCAGATAGACTTCCTGCCCGGTCAGCGCCAACTGGACGATCTGGTCGAGAATCGCGCCCACTTCGGCCTGGGCCAGGTTCAGCGCCTGGGCGACCTGACGCAACACACCGGCAGCATCACCGGCGCCACGGGCCGAAACCACCACGCTTTGCACCGATTGTTTGTTGGTGCTGGCTACCAGGGCCTGGCGCAACAAGGTCTTGCCACTGCCCTGGGGTCCGGTGACCACCAGCAGCAACTGGCTGTAGCGCGCCAGGTGATGCAACTGACCGAGCACCGGCTTGCGCTGGGCCGGGAAGAATTTGAAGCCCGGGACCCGTGGAGCGAAGGGGTCATGACTCAACTGGAAATGGCCGAGGAAAGCCTCGTCGGCATGCAAACTAGTCATCGGAATCTTATTAACCTTTAAGCTGAGCCAGGGCGTGGTAATCCGCGCCCAGCGTGGCCTGTAGAACCTCTTTCGGATAATCGTCGGTCACCACCGCTTCGCCCATGCGGCGCAGCAGCACCAGACGCAGACGACCATCGATCACTTTCTTGTCGATTGCCATGTGTTCGAGAAAATCGGCCTCGGTCATTTCCTCGGGAGGCACCACCGGCAGCCCGGCGCGCTGGAACAGGCGAATGCCGCGATCACGCTCCTGCTCGCTGATCCAGCCCAGGCGCGCGGACATTTCCAGGGCCATGACCGTACCGGCCGCTACCGCCTCGCCATGTAGCCAGACACCATACCCCATGTGGGTCTCGATGGCGTGGCCAAAGGTGTGGCCGAGATTGAGCGTGGCCCGTACACCCGATTCACGCTCATCGGCGCCGACCACTGCGGCCTTGGCCGCGCAGGAGCGTTCGATGGCATAGGTCAGGGCGGCCTGGTCCAGCGCCCGCAGGCGATCGACATTTTCTTCAAGCCAACCCAGGAACGGCTCGTCGCAGATCAACCCGTACTTGATGACTTCCGCCAGCCCTGCGGACAGCTCGCGGGCCGGCAAGGTGTTGAGGGTAGCCGTGTCGATCAGCACCACATTGGGCTGATAGAAAGCGCCGACCATGTTCTTGCCCAGCGGATGGTTGATCCCGGTCTTGCCGCCCACCGACGAGTCGACCTGGGACAGCAGCGTGGTAGGGATCTGGATGAAATCGACGCCGCGCTGGTAGCAGGCCGCGGCAAAACCGGCCATGTCGCCGATGACGCCCCCGCCCAGGGCCACCACCGTGGTGCGACGGTCATGCCGTGCGGTCAGCAGGCCGTCGAAGATCAGTTGCAGGGTCTCCCAGTTCTTGAACGCCTCGCCGTCGGGCAACACCACGGAAATGACCGAAAAAGCTGACAGGCTGCGGGTCAGGCGCTCCAGATACAGGGGGGCGATGGTTTCGTTGGAGATGATCGCCACTTGCCGCCCGGCGATATGTGGCGCCAGCAGTTGCGGCTGGTCCAGCAAGCCTTCGCCAATGTGAATCGGGTAGCTGCGCTCGCCCAGGTCGACCTTTAGTGTCTGCATGTGTCCCCACGGTGAAGATGGAATCAGGCGTCCTGCCTGCAATTAACGAAAAGTCCACGGTGTCTGCTGTGACGCCACTCAAGCGCCATCGGCCACGCACCGGCGGATGACGACGAGACGCCGAGGATAGCGCATTTCCCGGGGCGCATTAACGGGGAGGTAGTTGCTGCAGACGCTCGAGGATGTCCAGCACCACCATCCTCGGAGGCCGTTCGTCGGTTTCCACCACCAGGTCGGCGATCTCCCGGTACAGCGGATCACGCAGCTCCAGCAGGTCCCGCAGGGTCTTGGCCGGATCGGCGGTACGCAACAACGGACGGTTGCGGTCCCGGGCGGTACGGCCGACCTGCTGTTCGACGGAGGCATGCAGATAGACCACTCGTCCGCCGGCATACAGCGCCCGACGATTGGCTTCGCGCATCACGGCGCCGCCACCGGTAGCCAGCACCACACCTTCGAATGCGCACAGCTCGGCGATCATCGCCTGCTCGCGATCACGAAAGCCTGGTTCGCCTTCCTTGTCGAAGATCCACGGGATATTGGCGCCCGTGCGCAATTCAATTTCCTTGTCGGAATCTTTGAACGGCAGGCGCAGCTCTTTGGCCAGCAAACGGCCGATGGTGCTTTTTCCAGCGCCCATCGGCCCAACAAGAATCAAATTTCGCACAGAATCAACGACTCACAGCAATCGCCTGGTTGTTCATGATACGCGGAGTGAGGAATACCAGCAGCTCGGATTTTTTCTCCGAAACCAGATCACGCCGGAAAAGGCGGCCAAGATACGGCACATCGCCAAGAAATGGCACCTTATCTACAACCTTGCTCTGAGTATTTGAGAAAACGCCGCCAATCACAATGGTCTCGCCGTCATTGACCAGCACCTTGGCGTTGACTTCGTTCTTCTTGATCGGTGGTACTTCCTGCACCTTGTTCAGGTAGTCCGGCTCGTCCTTGGTGACCTTGACCTCCATGATGATGCGGTTGTCCGGGGTGATCTGCGGGGTCACCTCCAGCGACAGCGAGGCCTCCTTGAACGACACCGAGGTGGCACCGCTGGAACTGGCTTCCTGATAGGGGATCTCCGTGCCCTTGAGGATTTTTGCGGTCTCCTTGTCGGACGTCACCACCTTGGGCTGGGAGACGATTTCGCCGTTGCCGGTCTTCTCCATGGCCGTCAGCTCCAGGTCCAGCAATACGTTGTCGGTGATGAACGCAATGCCGATGCCCGAGGTATTGCCCGACGCGCCCATGTCGACGAACGGCTGGTTGGTGCTGGTGCTGCCTGGCGTGCCGATGGTGGTGGAGCTGCCGTTGGTCACACCGGAAGAATTCCAGTTGCCCTGGTTCTGCACCGAGCCGCCCCAACGCACACCCAGGCTCTTGTCGTAATCGACGTTGGCCTCGACGATCCGGGCCTCGATCATCACCTGGCGCACCGGAATATCCAGCTGCGCCACGATCCGGCGCAATTCGTCGAGCCGGTCCTGGGTCTGGTAGGCAATGATGTTGTTGGTTCGCTCATCCACCGTGATCGTGCCGCGCTCATCGGCCTTCGCCTCGGCGCTGGTCACCGACTGGAACAGCTTGGCAATGTCCGCCGCCTTCGCATAGTTGACCTGCAACAGCTCCCGTCGCAGCGGGGCCAGGTCGGCAATCTGCTTCTGGGACTCCAGTTCCTGGCGCTCGCGAGCGGCAATCTCATCGGCCGGGGCCACCAGCAAGACGTTGCCGACCTTGCGCTTGTCCAGCCCCTTGGTCTTCAGCACCAGGTCCAGCGCCTGGTCCCATGGAACATTCTGCAACCGCAGGGTGATACCGCCCTGCACCGTGTCGCTTGCCACCAGGTTCAGGTTGGTGAAGTCGGCAATCAGTTGCAGGACCGAGCGCACCTCGATGTCCTGGAAATTCAAGGACAGCTTCTCACCGTTGTAGGCGGCACGGTCGGTGTCGCGCTTGCGCAGGTCCTCTACAGTCATGGGCCTCACACTGACGGTCAGCTTGTTGTCGGTCTGGTAGGTCGAGTAATCGAAGGTACCGCCGGGCTCGATGCTGATGGTGGCCCGGTCGGAGCCGGCGCTGGCATTGACGAACTGTACCGGGGTGGCGAAGTCCTTGACGTCCAGGCGCACCCGCAGCGGTTCAGGCAATTGGGTCCTGGCGAAATTGAGGATGATCTTGCCTTCGCGCTCCTGGATATCCGGCGCAATGGACGGGTCCGACAGGTCGATCACGACATTGCCTTCGCCCTGGGTCCCGCGCTGGAAGTCCACGCCACGGATGGCCCGGCCCGCCGGTGCGTTACTCCTGGCCGGCATCGCACCGGCAACCGCCGGGCGTGGGGCCTGGGCGGCGGTTTTCGGTTCCGCGCCCTTGCCGACCACCACGAACAGGTTATTGCCCTCGACCCGGGCGTTATACGGCACCAGCTGGGTAAGACCGATGATCAGCCGGGTGCGGTCCCCCGCCTCGACCACGGTGGCGCTGCGTGCATTGCCGCTGCCAAGGTCCTGGGTCTTGCGCGCCAGCTGGTTGGTCACCCCGGGCAGGTCCAGGGCAATCCGGGCCGGCTGTTCGGTGGTATAGCCACGGGGCGTTGGCGGTGGTCCGTCGAACGTGAGCTTCAACTCGACACGGTCCCCCGGCAGCGCCGCGACATCCAGGGTCTTCAGGCTCGCCCCAAGGACCATCGGTGACATCAGCGCTATCCATAGCGAAACACCGAGGGCGGTAAGAATCCTGTTCATTGTTCGAGTTCCACTATGAGTGCTCTTTCAAAGGAATGGTCCGTGGTCGCTCCAGCCAGGCGCCTTCGCCATCGGGAACGATTTCGACCACATCGACCTGGGTGGCACTGATGGCGACGATTCGCCCGTCGTTGCGCCCCAGATAGTCACCGACCTTGAGCCGATGCACCCCGCCCGCGCCGCGCAGCAGCGCATAGGAGCCACTGGCGTTGGCGATCGTGCCGACCATTTCAAACTGTTCGATGTTGAAGCCTTCGAGGTACTGCTTGACCCGGTTCGGATCGGGCCGGACATTGCGCGAGCCTTTTTGCCGCTCGGCCTGGTCCACCCGGACCTGCCGCGAGAACGGACTGCGCAGGTCGGAAGCGCCATAGGTGAAGGTTTCGTTTGGCTTGAAGGTCGGCGTCGGCTCGATCTTGCCGGGCGGGCGCAACCGCACTTCGTTCATGTAGGCGTCCAGGTCACCAAAGCCGTTGTCGTTGTTACAGCCGGCCAGTACGACCAGCCCGGCCAGCAGGCCAATGCAGCGGAGCGGCTTCATGGCTGCGCCCCCTGCTCGTTGTAGCGGTAGGTCTTGGCCTGGATGCTCATCCGCAGCTTCGAGCCCGCTTCGGGGTCCGCGGGCGCAATGTCGAAATCGTGCAAGGTGACAATCCGGGGCAGCCCGGCAACACCGCTGACGAATGTGGCCAGGTCATGGTAGTCACCGGTCACGGTGATCTGGATCGGCAGTTCGATGTAAAACGGCTGGGTCACTTCGGGCAGCAGTTTGATTTCCTCGAATTCCAGGCCGCTGCCCAGGCCGGTGCGGGTGATGTCTTCCAGCAGGCCTGGCACCTCGGTGTCGCTGGGCAATTGCCGCAGCAGCACGCCAAAGGAGGTTTCCATCTGCTTCATCTGCTCGGTATAGCGTTCCAGGTTCGCGGCCATGTGGGCCTTGCCGGCAAATTGCGTCTTGAGGGTATTTTCTTCCTCGCGCACCTGCTGCAACTGATCTTCCAGGTCGCTTACGGCAAAGTTGTAGCCCAACCCCAGGACCAGGATCACCAGCAGCACACCGGCCAGCCATTTGACAGGCATCGGCCAGGAGCCGACGTTGTTGGTATCCAGGTCACTGAAGTCGACCTTGCGTAGCGCGTCGAACCACTCTCCCGGCTTCATTGGGCGTCCTCCGCCTCGGCCGGCTGGGTCTGGCGGACCGTCAGCTGGAACACATTGGCCTGGTCGAGCTGCCCGGCCGTCGTCGCCTTGACTTCCGTCAGGCTCGGCGCATCGAACAGATCCGACGCGTCCAGGTTGCGCATCAGGTCCGAGACCCGGTGGTTGGACTCTGCGGCCCCCTTGATGGAGAGCGTCTTGTCTTCCATTTTCACTTCGGTGAAATACACCCCGTCCGGCAACGTCCGCACCAACTGGTCGAAGATGCGCCCGCTGACCGGTCGGTTACCCTGCAGGTCCTGGATGATGCGCATGCGTTCCAGCAGTTGCTGGCGACGGGCTTTCAGCTCGCTGATCTGCTTGATGCGCTCGTCCAGCACCGCTATCTGCTCGGAGATATGCCCGTTGCGGGCCAGTTGGTGATTGATGGCACTGTGCAGGTACTGAACCCCGATCAAGGTCACTCCCACCGCACCGACCAGCGCCCCCACCAATGCCAGCAGAAAGCGCTTGCGGCGCTCTTCGCGCAGTTCTTCGCGCCAGGGAAGAAGGTTGATCCGTGCCATCAGTCGAAACTCCTGAGGGCCAGCCCACAGGCGATCATCAGCGCCGGCGCATCACTGGCCAGGGCACCGGCATTGACCTTGCTGCCCAGGGCCATGTTGGAAAACGGGTTGGCCACCTGGGTCGGCGTGCCCAGGCGCTGTTCGATCAGCCGGTCCAGCCCGGCGACCGACGCCGTGCCCCCGGCCAACAGGATATGGTCCACCGCGCTGTACTGCCCCGAAGCGAAGAAAAACTGCAGGGACCGCGAAACCTGCTGCACCAAGGCCTCGCGAAACGGTTGCAGCACCTCGCTGAGGTAATCGTCCGGCAAGCCGCCCTGCTTCTTTGCCAGGCCGGCCTGTTCGAGGGTCAGGCCGTAGCGCCGCTGGATTTCCTCGGTGAGCTGGCGACCGCCAAACAATTGCTCGCGGGTATAGATGATGCGGCCGTTGTGCAGCACGCTGAGGGTGGTCATGGTGGCGCCGATGTCGATCACCGCAACGGTCAGCCGCTCCTGGGACGCGGCCAGTTGCGTGGCGAGCAGGCCGAAGGCACGTTCCAGCGCGTAGGCTTCCACATCGACCACCCGTGCCGTCAGCCCCGCCAGCGCCAGCGCAGCCTCGCGCACCTCGACGTTTTCCTTGCGACAGGCTGCCAACAGCACCTCGACCCGCTCGCTGCTGCGCGGCGACACACCCAGGACCTCGAAATCGATGGCCACTTCATCCAGTGGATAAGGAATGTACTGATCCGCCTCGATCTTGAGCTGGTTCTCCATCTCATCGTCGGACATCCCGGCGTCCATCTCGATGGTCTTGGTGATCACCGCCGAACCCGCCACGGCTACCGCCACGTTGCGCGAGGGCGTCCTGGCCTTGACCAGTAGCCGGGACAGCGCCTGTCCGACCCCCTCGAGCTCGGCGATGTTCTTCTCGATCACGGCGTTGGCCGGCAACGGTTCGACCGCGTAGGACTCGACCCGGTAACGGTCACCCTGGCGGCTCAATTCGAGCAGCTTCACCGACGTGGAGCTGATGTCGATGCCCAGAAGCGTATGGGCCTTTTTATTGAAGAGTCGTAGCACTACCAATTCCCTATGACTATCCGTGAGTTACGGACTCTCTAATACGCATTGCGTTCAATCACCGGGGCCCGACGGACGTCCGGATGGCGTTTGCAACGAAAAAAAATGCTTATAATGCGCAGCGTTTTTTTCGCTTTGTTGCAAGCACGGGTCCTTCCCTGCACCTGGCGCCTTTTTTCATTCTTTGCCTGGATATCCAAAAGCCTTGATTCGTCTGCTGAAATTTTTCGGATGGTCCATCATCGCCGTTTTCTGCGGACTGCTCCTGGGTCTGAGCGGTGCGTTTCTTTACCTTAGTCCGGGATTGCCATCCGTGGAGGCGCTGAGAAGCATTCAGTTGCAGATTCCTCTGCGGGTGTACAGCAGCGACAACAAGCTGATCGCCGAATTTGGCGAAATGCGCCGCACGCCGATCCGTTTCGCCGACATCCCCCCCAATTTCATCAATGCGTTACTGAGTGCTGAAGACGACAACTTCGCCAACCACTATGGTGTCGATCCGAGCAGCCTGATGCGTGCCGCCAGCCAGTTGGTCAAGAGCGGGCACATCCAGTCCGGCGGCAGCACCATCACCATGCAGGTGGCCAAGAACTTCTTCCTGAGCAGCGAGCGCAGCTTCTCGCGCAAGACCACCGAGATTCTCCTGGCCCTGCAGATCGAACGGCAGCTGACCAAGGATGAAATCCTCGAGCTGTACGTGAACAAAATCTACCTGGGCAACCGCGCCTATGGCATCGAGGCGGCGGCCCAGGTGTACTACGGCAAGTCGATCCGCGACGTCAGCCTGGCGCAGATGGCAATGATCGCCGGCCTGCCCAAGGCGCCGTCGCGCTTCAACCCACTGGCTAACCCGGCGCGCAGCAAGGAGCGTCGCGACTGGATCCTGGGGCGCATGTACAAGCTCGGCAAGATCAGCGAAGCCGACTACACCGCCGCGATCAACGAGCCCTTGAACGCCAGCTATCACGTGCCGACGCCGGAAGTGAACGCCCCGTACATCGCCGAAATGGCCCGGGCCGAGATGGTCGGACGCTACGGCAGCGACGCCTACACCGAAGGGTTCCGCGTCACCACCACGGTGCCGAGCAACCTGCAGGAAATGGCCAACACCGCGCTGCACGAAGGCCTGATGACCTACGATCAGCGCCACGGCTACCGTGGCCCCGAATCGCGCCTGCCGGGCAAGACCAAGGAAGCCTGGGCCCTTGAGCTGACCAAGCAGCGCACCATCAGTGGCCTGGAACCGGCGATCGTCACCCAGGTGGACAAGGACGGTATCAAGATCCTGACGCGCAACGGTGAGCAGGAAGAGCACGTGAAGTGGGACACCATGAAATGGGCCCGTCAGTTCCTCAATACCAACAGCATGGGCGCCGTCCCCCGGCAGCCATCGGACGTGGCCCAGGTCGGCGATCTGATCCGGGTACAGCGCCAGCCGGACAGCACCCTCAAGTTCAGCCAGATCCCGGCCGCCCAGGGCGCGCTGGTGTCCCTCGACCCGCAGGACGGCGCGATCCGCTCCCTGGTGGGCGGCTTCGCCTTCGAACAGAGCAACTACAACCGCGCATTGCAGGCCAAGCGTCAGCCAGGCTCGAGCTTCAAGCCGTTCGTCTACAGTGCCGCGCTGGATAACGGCTATACCGCCGCCAGCCTGGTGAACGACGCGCCGATCGTGTTTGTCGACGAGTACCTGGACAAGGTCTGGCGACCGAAGAACGATACCAACACCTTCCTCGGTCCGATCAGGCTGCGCGAGGCGCTGTACAAGTCGCGCAACCTGGTGTCGATCCGTCTGTTGCAGGCGCTGGGCGTGGACCGCACCATCGACTACATCGCCCGCTTCGGCTTCAACAAGCAGGACCTGCCGCGCAACCTGTCCCTGGCCCTCGGCACCGCGACCCTCACCCCGATGGAAATTGCCACAGGCTGGAGCACGTTCGCCAATGGCGGGTACAAGATCACCCCGTACATCATCGACAAGATTGAAAGCCGCACCGGCGAGACCCTGTTCGTGGCCAACCCGCCACGGGTGCCTACCGGCGAGCAGGCCAGCGACGGCATCGCCGCCCCGTCTGCCGAGACGTTCACGGTGAACCCGACGCCGGGCGAGGCCCCGACTGCCACGCCAGCCGCCCAGGCACCGGCTGTCGCCGAACGCATCGTTGACGGGCGCACCACCTACATCCTCAACAGCATGCTCGAGGATGTGATCAAGCTCGGTACCGGCCGTCGCGCACTGGCCCTGGGCCGCACCGACCTGGCAGGCAAGACCGGCACCACCAACGAATCCAAGGACGCCTGGTTCTCCGGCTACAACGCCGACTACGTGACCACCGTCTGGACCGGTTTCGACCAGCCCGAAAGCCTGGGTCGTCGCGAGTTCGGCGGCACCGTGGCGCTGCCGATCTGGATGAGCTACATGGGCGCGGTCCTCAAGGACAAACCGCCACACACCCAACCGGAACCGGAAGGCATCCTCAGCCTGCGCGTCGACCCGGTCAGCGGTCGTGCGGCCACGCCAGGCACACCGGGCGCGTACTTTGAACTGTTCAAGAGCGAAGACACCCCGCCGTCGGTCAACGAGTTGGGCAATGGCACTGCCCCAGGCAGCCCGTTGCCGGCGGATGAAGCGGCGCCTATCGATCTGTTCTGATATGGCATCGCGAGCAGGCTCGCTCCCACAGGGGTATGTATTCCAAATGTGGGAGCGAGCCTGCTCGCGATGGCGCCCCCAAGGTCGATGATCGTTCCCACGCGGAAGCGTCACTAGTGTCCGGTAAAAACTGAAGGGGGAGCTTGCTCCCCCTTGCTGTACCTGCCTTTGAGCGATACTCGGCTTTTTCAGACTCGATTCCGGCTATGTTCAGCAGCACTCGCTTTTCACAAATGCTCCAAGCACTCCCTCATCAGTTGTTCAAAAATGCAGTCAAACGCTGTGGCGCTGATCGTTATGCCAAGCAATTCAGCTCTTGGGATCTGCTCGTCACGCTGATCTTTGGTCAGATAACACAAGCCAGCAGCCTGCGCGCCTTGGCGACAGCATCGCAATCGCTGGAACCTCACCATTATCATCTCAACGCTCGCAGCATGGTTCGCTCAACGCTTTGTGATGCCTTGAGCAAACGCAGTTCAGAGCCTTTTCGGCTGGCCTGCGAGCACTTGCTGCAGGGCGTTGGCCGCAAGCAGCGCAAGTCCCTGGAAGCGATGGTCACGCTGATCGACTCGACCTCAATCACCTTGCGCGGTCCCGGCTTCGACGACTGGACCGCTGCGACGAAAACCCGCATAACACAAGGCCTGAAGGTGCATGTGGCAATTGATCCACGACAAACAGCACCCACTTACGTGAACATCACTGCCGCCAACGTCAATGACCTGAGTGACGCCCTGACCATGCCGCTTGAAGCAGGCATCACGTACGTTTTCGACAAGGGATACTGCGATTACAACTGGTGGCACCAGATTGATCAGGTGGGGGCGTTCTTCGTCACACGACTCAAAAAAAATGCCAATGTGAATCACGTAGAGGATCTGAACAGAGGGGAAAATGCCGACTTCATAGAGTCGGACGAAGCCGTGCGATTTGGCAAAAAACACCTGAATACACGACGGTTAAATCACTATCACGACCAAACCGTACGTCGGGTCCAGGTTCGTCGAGATGATCACGAAACGCCGCTGATCCTGGTGACTAATGATTTTTCACGCTCAGCTGAAGAAATTGCCGACCTGTACAAGCAGCGCTGGCAGATCGAGTTGTTCTTCAAGTGGATCAAGCAAAAACTCAAGCTCAAACGGTACTTCGGATTCTCTGAAAACGCGGTGCGTCTACAAATCTACAGCGCGCTGATCACATACCTTTTGCTGCTCCTGTATCAACAACGTTCGGCCTGCTCAGACTCGCTTTCAAACTTCACTATCCGGCTGGCTCATAGCTTGTTTGAGCGCCCGCTCAGCGACACACACCGCGGATATCGAAGGCAAGAACGAACAGAGCTGAAGGCTGCCCAGGGTAGCCTTCAGCTATGAAAAGGTTTTACCGGACACTAGTGACGCTCCTGCGTGGGAACGCCGCTACGGACGCACCGCGTTCGGCTCTTGATGGGGACGCGGAGCGTCCCGGGCTACATTCCCACGCAGAGCGTGGGAACGATCAATAAAAAACCCCGGCTCACAGGAGCCGGGGTTTTTCGTTGAAGCGCTACAACCGCTTAGCCGTTGAACACGTCATCCACGCTCTTGAGCGGGTAGTTTTTCGGGTACGGCAGGGTTGCCACGCCAGTCTCGATCGCAGCCTTGGCCACGGCGTCGGAGATCAGGGTGATCAGGCGGGCGTCCATTGGCTTCGGAATGATGTACTCACGACCGAATTCCAGCTTGATGCCACCGTAGGCGTCGCAGACTTCCTGGGGTACCGGCAGCTTGGCCAGTTCGCGCAGGGCGTTGGCGGCCGCGACTTTCATCTCTTCGTTGATGCGCTTGGCGCGAACGTCCAGGGCACCACGGAAGATGAACGGGAAGCCCAGTACGTTGTTGACCTGGTTCGGGTAGTCCGAACGGCCGGTCGCCATGATCACGTCGTTGCGGGTGGCATGGGCCAGTTCCGGGGAGATTTCCGGATCCGGGTTCGAGCAGGCGAACACGATCGGGTTCGGCGCCATGCGCAGCAGGTTTTCCGGGCTCAGCAGGTTCGGACCCGACAGGCCGACGAATACGTCGGCGCCGTCCAATGCGTCCGCCAGGGTGCGCTTGTCGGTCGCGTGGGCGAAGACAGCCTTGTACTGGTTCAGATCGCTACGACCGGAGTGGATCACGCCGGTACGGTCGATCATGAAGATGTTTTCGATCTTGGCGCCCATGCTCACCAGCAACTTCATGCAGGAGATGGCCGCAGCGCCAGCACCCAGGCAGACGATCTTGGCTTCCGGCAGGGTCTTGCCGGCGATTTCCAGGGCGTTGATCATGCCGGCCGCGGTCACGATCGCGGTACCGTGCTGGTCATCGTGGAACACCGGAATGTCGCACTGTTCGATCAGGGCGCGTTCGATTTCAAAGCACTCAGGCGCCTTGATGTCTTCCAGGTTGATGCCGCCGAAGGTGATGGAGATGCGCTTGACGGTGTCGATGAAGGCTTGCGGGCTTTCGGAGTCGACTTCGATGTCGAACACGTCGATACCGGCGAAACGCTTGAACAGCACACCCTTGCCTTCCATGACCGGCTTGGAGGCCAATGGACCCAGGTCACCCAGGCCGAGAATCGCGGTGCCATCGGAAATGACCGCAACCAGGTTGCCCTTGCCGGTGTATCGGTAGGCCAGCTCAGGGTCGCGAGCGATTTCGCGGACTGGTTCGGCTACGCCGGGGCTGTAGGCCAGCGACAGGTCGCGGGCAGTAGCGGTGGCCTTGGTGAGCTCGACACTCAGCTTTCCTGGACGAGGATTGGCGTGATATTCGAGAGCGGCGGTTTTCAGATCAGACATGTGGGCATTCCGCTTTTTACTGTGTTGGACAGACGGACCGCCGAGGATACGCGCCTCGCAAAGTCCCTACAAGACTGACCGGTCACCGCTGTCAAGCGCCCTGCCCTACGACTTTGGGCCAAGAGCCACGAAACACAAGGGCTCAGTGCATACAATCAGCAGAAAAAATGTCTACAATTTTTTATCCGACACTGGGCTGAGCATCGTCGGATCGGTCAACGGCAGCAGCCATCGGCCCTGCCCCTGCTCCGCGTTCTTACGTCGCGATCGGTCAACCACCCAACCACGTGCCTCCACTTGCCTGCCTGTAAGGCGCTCAAGCGAAGCCATATCGAAGCGGCCCAGCAGATTGGGCGCAATGCGCAATACAACCGAATCCTCCAATTGCAGCCAAACACCGCCACGATTGCGTTTGACCGCATTGACGCGCCCGCTGAGCACGGCGAAACCGGATGCCTTGATCTGCCCGGTCTTGAGCACGGGCGAACGCTTCCACAGCCCGGGCCGCGCTTCACGCGCCTGACGTTCGGCGGCTTGCTGGCAGCCCGCCAAGCCGACATTCGGTGCCACTGCCACCTGAAAGCCCAGGCCCTCGGAGAGCATCTGCGCCTCGAGATTGCGGCCAGCGGCATCGTAGGCATGGGCCAGTGTCCGGCCATAGCGGTCCTTGCTTTCCCTGCCGGGAACCAACCCTACACGCCCGTCATTGGCAGCCACCAAGGCTTCCAGGCGTCGCCGCGCCGCAATGGCAAAGGGTTCGTCGGAACGGCCCTGCCGGCCCAGCTCAGGGGTGTTGAGCCCGATCAAGCGTACGCTGCGGCCATCTGCCAGGCGCAGGGTATCGCCATCCACCACCCGCTGGACCGCCACCTCGGTGGCGTCCGTCGGTGTCGGGCAGAAGGCCTGGGCGCTGGCCAGCCAAATCGCGGACACAAAAAAGGCGCCCACAAGGGACGCCTTTTTCATCACTTTGCAGCCGTCGAAACGACCCGCCAAAATGATCAGTCTCAGGCCTTTTTGGCGCCGAAAGCACCGAAACGGTCGGCGAACTTCTGAACGCGACCACCGGTATCCAGAGTTTTTTGCTTACCGGTGTAGAACGGGTGGCATTCGTTGCAAACGTCGATCGCCAGGGCTTTGCCGTAGGTCGAACGGGTTTCGAACTTGTTGCCGCAGCTGCAGGTTACAGCAATGGCTGGGTATTCCGGATGGATATCGGCTTTCATGGTGTTTTCCTCAGGCTAGCGTGCCGCCACCCAACACTATTGTTGAATACCGCACGTAATTAGGGCGCGGATTCTACCAGACATCGACAATGACGCAAGCTATGCCTTGCACCAACCGTCTGCTAGGCTCCCGGCCTCAAGCACAATCCTTGTGGGAGCGAGCTTGCTCGCGATGGCGGTGGATCAGCAGCATGAATGTTGACTGGCACGCCGCCATCGCGAGCAAGCTCGCTCCCACATGTGCATGGTCCTTTAACCGCTTGTGTCGAGATCCCCCCGCGTGCCCGACGCCATTCTGCGCCTCGCCCTGCCTTCGCCCCTGCGCCGCCTGTTCGACTATCGCGCCCCGGCCGGAGTCCCGCGTGACCGGCTGCAGCCGGGCATGCGCTTGCGGGTGCCCTTCGGTCGGCGGGAGATGATCGGCATCCTGGTGGAAATCACCGACCACAGCGAGGTCCCGGCCGACAAGCTCAAGCCGGCCCTGGCGCTGCTCGACGCCACGCCGCCGCTGCCGGCCTCGTTGTTCAAGCTATGCCTGTGGACCGCCCAGTATTACCAGCACAGTCTCGGCGATACGTTGAGCTGGGCGTTGCCGGTGCTGCTGCGCCAGGGCGAGCCGGCCGAGGCGCGCCAGGAGCGGTTCTGGTCGGTGGCGCCGGGGGCTTCGCTGGATGACCCACGTATCGCCCGCGCGCCCCGTCAACGCGAAGCCCTGGCGACGCTTGCCCAGCATCCCCACGGCGTGGCGCATCAGTTGCTGAGCAAGCTGATGCTCAGCAAGGACAGCCTCGACCTGCTGCTGGCCAAGGACCTGGTCCAGGTGGAAGTCCGCCGGCATGCCCCGGGCGCCCGTCACGAACATTGGCTGGCCCAGCCGGAACTGCCGCTCAACGCCGAACAGCGGGCCGCCTGCGAAGCGATCCGCGCAGGTTTCGACAGTTATCACGCCTTTTTGCTGGCAGGCGTCACCGGCAGCGGCAAGACCGAAGTCTATCTCCAGCTCATCCGCCAGACCCTGGAAGCGGGCAAGCAGGCCCTGGTGCTGATTCCGGAAATCAACCTCGGCCCGCAAACGCTCGCGCGCTTCGAACAACGTTTCAACGCCCGGATTGCCCTGGTGCACTCGGCGGTCAATGATCGCGAACGCCTGGAAGCCTGGCTCGCCGCCCGGGATGGCGAGGCCGACATCATCATCGGCACCCGCTCGGCCCTGTTCACCCCGATGAAGAACCCCGGCCTGATCATCATCGACGAAGAACACGACGGCTCGTATAAGCAGCAGGAAGGCCTGCGCTACCATGCCCGCGACCTGGCCCTGGTACGCGCCCGCCAGGAGGACATTCCCATTGTCCTCGGCTCGGCGACGCCGTCCCTGGAGAGCCTGCACAACGCCTACACCGGTCGCTACGGGCTGCTGCGCCTGAACGAACGGGCCGGCGGCGCCAGGCAGCCGCGGTTCTTGCGCCTGGACGTGAAGAGCCGCCCACTGGACAGCGGCATTTCCGGGCCGATGCAGCAAGCCATCGGTCAGACCCTGGCTGCCGGCCAACAAGTACTGGTGTTTCTCAACCGCCGCGGGTTCGCCCCGACGCTGCTATGCCATGACTGCGGCTGGATGTCCGGTTGCGAACGCTGCGACGCACGGATGACCGTGCATCAACGCTACGGCGAGCTGCGCTGCCATCACTGCGGCCACACCGAGCGGGTGCCGAGGCATTGCCCGCAGTGCGGCAAAGTGGACTTGCGCCCGGTAGGTGCCGGCACCGAACGCGCCGAAGAACGCCTGGGCATTCTCTTTCCCGATTACCCGGTGCTACGGGTGGATCGCGACAGCACGTCGCGCAAGGATGCGATGAACCAGCTGTTCGCCACGATCCAGAAGGGCCAGCCCTGCATCCTGGTGGGCACGCAGATGCTCGCCAAAGGTCATCACTTCCCTCGGGTCACCCTGGTGTCGATCCTCGACGCTGACGGCGGGCTGTTCTCCGGCGACTTCCGCGCCAGCGAACGCATGGCGCAACTGATCGTCCAGGTCGCCGGCCGTGCCGGGCGGGCCGAGGAACCGGGCAAGGTGATTATCCAGACCCACCTGGCGGACCATCCGCTGCTGATACAACTGACCGAGCAAGGTTACTTCGCCTTCGCCGAGCAGGCCTTGAGCGAACGCCGCAGCGCCGGCCTGCCACCGTTTGCCCATCTGGCGCTGCTGCGGGCCGAGGCCCACAAGCCGGGGCAGGCCGAAGGCTTCCTTGACGACGCCTGCAGCGAGGCTGAGCGCTTGCTGGCCGAGCAGAATCTGACTGGTATCGAGCTGCTCGGCCCGGTACCGGCCCCGATGGAGCGACGGGCGGGGCGTTATCGGGCGCAACTCTTGTTGCAAGCCAATGCCCGGGCGCCGTTGCATCGATTGTTGAGTGCCTGGCTGCTGGTGCTCGAACAGATACCCAGCGGACGAGCGGTGCGCTGGTCGCTGGATGTGGATCCGGTGGATTTGTACTGAATGGGATATCGCCATCGCGAGCAGGCTCGCTCCCACATTGGAATGCGATCTTCTGTGGGAGCGAGCCTGCTCGCGATGGGGCCGGAATAGTCACCACACAGCCCCAACCGACCCGCTACAGTTGGCAAGCCCGTCTTCCCCACGGATAATGCCCAGTTTTTCCACCAGCGCCTCGAAGCGCCGCCGCGCCTGCGGTTGAAAGAGAAGACCATGAAAGACACCATTCGCCAGCTCATCCAGCAAGCCATCACCCAACTCGTCACTGAAGGTGTGTTGCCAGAAGGCCTGTCGCCGGCGATTCAGGTCGAAAACACCCGCGACAAGACCCATGGCGACTTCGCCAGCAACATCGCGATGATGCTGGCGAAACCGGCCGGCATGAAACCACGGGACCTGGCCGAGAAAATCATCGCCGCGCTACCGGCTGATGAAAACGTCAGCAAGGCGGACATCGCCGGCCCCGGTTTCATCAACTTTTTCCAGAACACCCAGGCCCTGGCCTCGCGCCTGGACGCCGCCCTGGCCGACGAACGCCTCGGCGTGCGCAAGGCCGGCCCGTTGCAGCGCACCGTGGTCGACCTGTCCGCCCCGAACCTGGCCAAGGAAATGCACGTCGGCCACCTGCGCTCGACCATCATCGGCGACGGCGTGGCCCGGGTCCTGGAGTTCCTCGGCGACACCGTGATCCGCCAGAACCACGTCGGCGACTGGGGCACCCAGTTCGGCATGCTGATGGCCTATCTGCAGGAAAACCCGATTACCAGCGACGAGCTGTCGGACCTGGAGAACTTCTACCGCGCCGCCAAGCAACGCTTCGACGAGTCGCCGGAGTTCGCTGATCGCGCCCGTGGCCTGGTGGTCAAGCTGCAGGCCGGCGATGCCGAGTGCATGGCGCTGTGGACCAAGTTCAAGGACATCTCCCTGTCCCACTGCCAGAAAATCTACGAGCTGCTGAACGTCAAGCTGACCATGGCCGACGTGATGGGCGAAAGCGCCTACAACGACGACCTGATCAACGTGGTCAACGACCTTCGGGCCAAGGGCATGCTGGTGGAGAGCAATGGCGCCCAGTGCGTGTTCCTCGATCAGTTCAAGACCGCCGACGGCGAGCCGCTGCCGGTGATCATCGTCAAGGCCGACGGCGGCTACCTCTATGCCACCACCGACCTGGCGGCCGTGCGCTATCGCAACGGCGTGCTGAAGGCGGATCGGGTCCTGTACTTCGTCGACCAGCGCCAGGCCCTGCACTTCCAGCAAGTGTTCGAAGTGGCCCGCCTGGCCGGCTTCGTGCCGCGCCCGATGGAAATGGAGCACATGGGCTTCGGCACCATGAACGGCGCCGATGGCCGCCCGTTCAAGACCCGCGACGGCGGCACGGTGAAGCTGATCGACCTGCTGACCGAAGCCCAGGAGCGCGCCTACACCCTGGTCAAGGGCAAGAACCCGGACCTGGCCGAAGACGAACTGCGCCAGATCGCCAAGGTGGTGGGCATCGACGCGGTGAAATACGCCGACCTGTCCAAGCACCGCACCAGCGACTACAGCTTCAACTTCGACCTGATGCTCAATTTCGAAGGCAACACCGCGCCGTACCTGCTGTACGCGTACACCCGTGTGGCGGGTGTATTCCGCAAGCTCGGCAAAAGCTTCGATGAAGTGCAGGGCCGGATTGTGCTGCAGGCCGCCCACGAACAGGAGTTGGCCGCACGGCTGGCGCAGTTTGGCGAAGTGCTGAACAACGTCGCCGACAAGGGCACGCCGCACACCCTGTGCGCCTACCTGTATGACGTGGCCGGCCTGTTCTCCAGCTTCTACGAGAACTGCCCGATCCTCAGCGCCGACACCCCGGAGCAAATGCAGAGCCGCCTGCGCCTCGCCGCGCTGACCGGACGCACACTCAAGCAAGGCCTGGAACTGCTGGGCCTGGAAACGCTGGAGCGCATGTAAGTTGGCCGCCAAGAAAAAACCAGCACCCAAGCGCGGCGCCAGTCGTTACCAGGCCCCGGCCAAGAAGCCGATTCCGGGCTGGTTGTGGATGGCGATCGGCCTGAGCGTCGGCGCCTTCATCGTGTTCCTGATGAAACTGGAGCCGGGCCAGGGCGATGACGTCAAGCGCGTCCGCCAGGAGCAGCAGAAGGCCACGCGCATCGCCGAGGCCAACAAGACCCCGCCGAGCCCGACGCAACCGGTGAAGCCGAAGTACGACTTCTACACCCTGCTGCCGGAGTCGGAAGTCATCGTGCCGCCCGATGCGGTGCCGGAGAAAACCCTGCCGACGCCGCAGGTGCCCGCCACGCCGGTCACGCCGGCCGAAGCCGCGAAGATCGACACCGCCCGCGCCCAGGCCGCCCTGGCCGGGATCACGCCGCCACCAGCGCCGCCGGTACAGAAGGCCGCGCCGGTGACGAAGTTCTTCCTGCAGGCCGGTTCGTTCCGCAAGGAGGCCGACGCCGACAAGGTCCGGGCGCAGATCATCCTGCAGGGCCAATCCGTATCGGTGGAATCCGGGACCGTGAAGGACGAAACCTGGTACCGGGTCATGGTCGGCCCGTTCAGCAACCGCGAGGAGCTGACCAAGGCGCAGAAACAACTGGCTGGCAGCGGCTTCAGCAACCTGTTGTTACAACAACGCCAAAGCCGCTAGGGCCATGATCGTTCCCACGCTCCGCGTGGGAACGATCAAAGAAGCGAAAGATCAAAAGATCGCAGCCTCGCTCCGCTCGACAGCTCCTACGTACCCCGCAGTTGAAAAACCCCACGCCACCCCCATATGAGTTTTCATCCGGGCATTTTCGCCCCGCTGCGTGGAGACTCTTCCCTTGACCACCATCGTTTCAGTCCGCCGTCATGGCAAAGTCGTCATGGGCGGCGACGGCCAGGTTTCACTGGGTAACACCGTGATGAAAGGCAATGCGAAGAAAGTCCGTCGCCTGTATCACGGCCAGGTCATCGCCGGCTTCGCCGGGGCCACTGCCGACGCCTTCACCCTGTTCGAACGTTTCGAAGGCCAGTTGGAAAAACACCAGGGCCATCTGATCCGTGCCGCCGTGGAACTGGCCAAGGAGTGGCGTACCGACCGCTCCCTCAGCCGTCTCGAAGCCATGCTCGCGGTCGCCAACAAGGACGCCTCGCTGATCATCACCGGCAACGGCGATGTGGTTGAACCCGAAGATGGCCTGATCGCCATGGGTTCCGGTGGCGCCTACGCCCAGGCCGCCGCCAGTGCACTGCTGAAAAAGACCGACCTGTCGGCCCGTGAGATCGTCGAGACTGCCCTGGGCATTGCCGCCGATATCTGTGTCTTCACCAACCACACCCAAACCATTGAGGAGCAGGATCTCGCGGAGTGAAGCCCGTACCCCGGCTCATTCTTGCTTGAGGACCGCCAATTACTATGTCCATGACTCCCCGCGAAATCGTCCACGAACTCAACCGCCATATCATCGGCCAGGACGATGCCAAGCGCGCCGTCGCCATCGCCCTGCGTAACCGCTGGCGCCGGATGCAGTTGCCCGAAGAGCTGCGCGTCGAAGTGACCCCCAAGAACATCCTGATGATCGGCCCGACCGGTGTCGGCAAGACCGAAATCGCCCGTCGCCTGGCGAAACTCGCCAACGCCCCGTTCATCAAGGTCGAGGCCACCAAGTTCACCGAAGTCGGCTATGTCGGCCGTGACGTCGAGTCGATCATCCGTGACCTGGCCGACGCCGCCATCAAGCTGCTGCGCGAACAGGAAATCACCAAGGTCCGCCACCGCGCCGAAGACGCCGCCGAAGAGCGCATCCTCGATGCCCTGCTGCCGCCGGCGCGCATGGGTTTCAACGCTGACTCCGCCGCGACCCAGGATTCCAATACCCGCCAGCTGTTCCGCAAACGCCTGCGCGAAGGCCAGTTGGACGACAAGGAAATCGAGATCGAAGTGGCCGAAATGGCCGGCGTCGACATTTCCGCGCCGCCGGGCATGGAAGAGATGACCAACCAGTTGCAGAGCCTGTTCGCCAACATGGGCAAGGGCAAGAAGAAAAGCCGCAAGCTCAAGGTCAAGGAAGCGCTGAAACTGGTGCGCGACGAGGAGGCCAGCCGCCTGGTCAACGAAGAAGAACTGAAGGCCAAGGCCCTGGAAGCCGTCGAGCAGCACGGCATCGTGTTCATCGACGAAATCGACAAGGTTGCCAAACGTGGCAATGTCGGCGGTGCTGACGTGTCCCGTGAGGGCGTGCAACGCGACCTGCTGCCACTGATCGAAGGTTGCACGGTCAACACCAAGCTGGGCATGGTCAAGACCGACCACATCCTGTTCATCGCCTCCGGCGCGTTCCACCTGAGCAAGCCGAGTGACCTGGTGCCGGAACTGCAAGGTCGCTTGCCAATTCGTGTGGAGCTCAAGGCGCTGTCGCCGGAAGACTTCGAGCGCATCCTGAGCGAGCCCCATGCGTCCCTGACCGAACAGTACTGCGCGCTGCTCAAGACCGAAGGCCTGAACATCGAGTTCACGCCCGAAGGTATCAAGCGCCTGGCGCAAATCGCCTGGCAGGTCAACGAGAAGACCGAGAACATCGGTGCTCGCCGCCTGCACACGCTGCTTGAGCGTCTGCTCGAGGAAGTGTCGTTCAGTGCCGGTGACCTGGCGAGCAAACACGACGAAACGCCGATCCTCATCGACGCCGAGTACGTCAACAGCCACCTGGGTGAACTGGCGCAGAACGAAGACCTGTCGCGGTATATCCTGTAACCCATCACTACAGGCATGCGCGGTTCCGTGTGGGAGCGAGCCTGCTCGCGAATGCGGGGTATCAGTCACATCATTGTTGGCTGACACTGCGCCTTCGCGAGCAGGCTCGCTCCCACATTTGACGGTGTCGCTGCGTAGATCAGGGCTCTTTCAGCTACGGACCACAGGCCATGACCAGACTCCCCACCGCCATCAACCTGCACAAGGCCTCCAAAACCCTGACGCTGAAATACGCGCCGGACGAGGAGTATCACCTGCCCGCCGAATTCCTGCGGGTGCATTCGCCTTCCGCCGAGGTTCAGGGCCACGGCAAGCCCATCCTGCAATACGGCAAACTCAATGTCGGCCTGTCCAAGATCGAGCCGGCCGGCCAGTACGCACTGAAATTGACCTTCGACGACGGCCACGACAGCGGACTGTTCACCTGGGAGTACCTGTACCAGTTGGCAGTGCGTCAGGAGGACCTGTGGAGCGATTATCTTGCCGAGCTCAAGGCGGCCGGAAAAACCCGCGACCCGAACGCGTCCGTCGTCAAGCTGATGCTCTAGCTCAAGGGCTGGCGCTTTAGGGCGAACTTTCTAGACGCATCTGTTTGAATGTCCACCCGGCAAGGTCAATGACTGGCCTGCTTGCGAAAAAAATTAAACTCGGGTAACCAATGGAGCTGGCAAGTTCCCTGCAAAGGAACCGGCGAGTTCCCTTGCACATGTTTCCTCATTGGCCACGATGCGGAATTAACGGTCACCCGAGCAGCGTACTGGTATTGGCTGTGTGGCTTTGCGGCACGGTCCCGGTACTCGTCTGACAATGGAGCGTCGTAGATGAGCAACAAGAACAACGATGACCTGAAATACCAGGCCTCGGAAAATACCCTGGGGTTGAATCCTGTTGTCGGCTTGCGCAGAAAAGACCTGCTGGCCTCTGCTCGTATGGTCCTGACCCAGACCCTCAAGCAACCGCTGCACAGCGCCAGGCACGTCGCCCATTTCGGTGCCGAGCTCAAGAACGTCCTGTTCGGCAAGTCCGAGCTGCAACCTGCCGCCGATGACCGTCGCTTCAACGACCCGGCGTGGAGCCAGAACCCGCTCTACAAACGCTACATGCAAACCTACCTGGCATGGCGCAAGGAACTGCACGCCTGGATCGATGACAGCAGCCTGACGCCCCAGGACATCAGTCGTGGGCATTTCGTGATCAACCTGATGACCGAAGCCATGTCGCCGACCAACTCGGCGGCCAACCCGGCGGCGGTCAAGCGCTTCTTCGAAACCGGTGGCAAGAGCCTGCTGGACGGCCTGTCCCACCTGGCCAAGGACCTGGTGCACAACGGCGGGATGCCGAGCCAGGTGGACATGGGCGCGTTCGAAGTCGGCAAGAGCCTGGGCGTGACCGAAGGCGCCGTGGTGTTTCGCAACGACGTGTTGGAGCTGATCCAGTACCGCCCCATCACCGAGCAGGTCCATGAGCGGCCCCTGCTGGTGGTACCGCCGCAGATCAACAAGTTCTACGTATTCGACCTGAGCCCGGACAAGAGCCTGGCGCGCTTCTGCCTGCGCAGCAATGTGCAGACCTTCATCGTCAGTTGGCGCAACCCCACCAAGGAACAGCGCGAGTGGGGCCTGTCGACCTACATCGAGGCGCTCAAGGAAGCGGTGGATGTGGTCACGGCCATCACCGGCAGCAAGGACGTGAACATGCTGGGGGCCTGCTCGGGCGGCATTACCTGCACCGCGCTGCTGGGCCATTACGCCGCCCTCGGCGAGAAAAAGGTCAATGCCCTGACCCTGCTGGTGAGCGTGCTCGACACCACCCTGGACACCGATGTGGCGCTGTTCGTCGACGAGCAGACCCTCGAGGCCGCCAAGCGTCATTCCTACCAGGCGGGCGTGCTCGAAGGCCGCGACATGGCGAAGGTCTTCGCCTGGATGCGCCCCAACGACCTGATCTGGAACTACTGGGTCAACAACTACCTGCTGGGCAACGAGCCGCCGGTATTCGACATCCTTTTCTGGAACAACGACACCACGAGGCTTCCGGCAGCGTTCCACGGCGACCTCATCGAAATGTTCAAGACCAACCCGCTGACCCGGCCCAATGCACTGGAAGTGTGCGGCACACCGATCGATCTCAAGCAGGTCACTGCCGACATCTTTGCCCTGGCGGGCACCAACGACCACATCACCCCGTGGAAGTCCTGCTACAAGTCGGCGCAGTTGTTTGGCGGCAAGGTGGATTTCGTGCTGTCGAGCAGCGGTCATATCCAGAGCATCCTCAACCCGCCGGGCAACCCCAAGTCGCGCTACATGACCGGTGAAGACATGCCCGTCAAGGCCGAGGACTGGCAGGAAAACTCCACCAAGCACACCGACTCCTGGTGGCTGCACTGGCAGGCCTGGCAGGCCGAGCGCTCGGGCAAACTGAAAAAGGCCCCCACCGTCCTGGGCAACAAGAGCTATGTGGCGGGTGAAGCGGCGCCTGGTACCTATGTGCATGAGCGATAACGGATGCGACTGGCCTGCCGATATCCTGATGTGATGCAGGGCTCGCCCGCTGCGAACCCAACCCCATACCCGCAGCAAATCCCCTGTGGGAGCGAGCCTGCTCGCGATGGCGTCGGGTCAGTCGGTATGGATTTGACTGGCCTGGCGCTATCGCGAGCAGGCTCGCTCCCACAAGGACTCGGGGAAAAATGAAAGAGCGCGACATAACCCACAGGGCTTGAAGCATGCCGCAACCGTACATCTTCCGTACCGTCGATCTGGATGGCCAGACCTTGCGCACCGCGGTACGTCCCGGCAAGCCTCACTTGACGCCCCTGCTGATTTTCAACGGCATCGGCGCCAACCTGGAGCTGGTGTTCCCGTTCATCGAGGCCCTGGACCCGGACCTGGAAGTCATCGCCTTCGATGTGCCCGGTGTCGGCGGCTCCTCGACACCCAGCCGCCCCTATCGCTTTCCCGGCCTGGCAAAGCTTGCCGCACGCATGCTTGATTACCTCGACTACGGCCAGGTCAGCGTGGTCGGCGTGTCATGGGGCGGCGCCCTGGCCCAGCAGTTTGCCCACGACTACCCGGAGCGCTGCAAGAAGCTGATATTGGCGGCCACGGCCGCTGGCGCGGTGATGGTGCCGGGCAAGCCGAAGGTCCTGTGGATGATGGCAAGCCCCAGGCGCTACGTTCAGCCCTCCCATGTGCTGCGCATCGCGCCGCTGATCTACGGCGGCTCGTTCCGCCGGGACCCGAGCCTGGCGGCCAGCCACGCGGCCAGGGTCCGCTCGGCGGGCAAGCTCGGTTATTACTGGCAACTGTTTGCCGGCCTGGGCTGGACCAGTATCCACTGGCTGCACAAGATCCATCAGCCGACCCTGATCCTGGCCGGCGACGACGACCCGCTGATCCCCTTGATCAACATGCGCATGCTGGCCTGGCGCATCCCCAACTCCCAGCTGCACATCATCGATGACGGCCACCTTTTCCTGATCACCCGGGCCGAGGCCGTGGCGCCGATCATCATGAAATTCCTGGAGGAAGAACGACAGCGTGCGGTCATGCATCCGCATCCCACGCCGCAGGGTGGCTGACGCCCCATCGCGCCTGGCAGGAAGCCGGAACGCGCAACTTCCGAAACAGCGACTATGTTGTCTGGTTCGGTGTGTTTGTTTTTAGCCTGATGATGAAGGAGTTGACTCATGCGCGACAAACCGGCGAAGGGTTCCACGCCCGCCCCTGCCAGCTTCATCAATGCGCAAAATGCGGTCACCGGCCTGCGCGGCAGGGATCTGCTGTCCACCTTGCGTGACGTTGCCGTCCATGGTTTGCGCAACCCGGTGCACAGTGCCCGGCATGCGTTGAAGCTGGGCAGTCAGTTGGGGCGCGTGCTGCTCGGGGAGACCGTGCATCCCACCAACCCCAAGGACAAACGCTTCGCCGATCCCACCTGGGAGCTCAACCCCTTCTACCGTCGCAGCCTGCAGGCCTACCTGAGCTGGCAGAAACAGGTCAGGAGCTGGATCGACGATTGCGGCATGAGCCCGGATGATCATGCACGCGCACATTTTGCCTTCTCCTTGCTCAACGATGCCGTAGCGCCCTCCAACACCTTGCTCAACCCACTGGCGGTCAAGGAACTCTTCAACTCCGGTGGTACCAGCCTGATTCGCGGTATCAGTCATCTGGTCGACGACCTGCTGCACAACGATGGCATGCCACGGCAGATCACGCCCCATGCCTTCGAGGTCGGCAAGACCCTGGCAATCACACCCGGCGCGGTGGTGTTTCGCAACGAAATGCTCGAGCTGATCCAGTACCGGCCCATGAGCGAAAAACAGTACGCCAAGCCGTTGCTGATCGTGCCGCCGCAAATCAACAAGTTCTATGTTTTCGACCTGACGCCCTCCAACAGCCTCGTCCAATACGCCCTGAAGAACGGTTTGCAGGTGTTCATCATCAGTTGGCGCAACCCGGATGTGCGTCACCGCGAATGGGGCCTGTCCAGTTATGTGGAGGCCACCGAAGAAGCCATGAACGTCTGCCGGGCGATCACCGGCGCCCGCGAAGTCAATCTCATGGGCGCCTGCGCCGGCGGCATGACCATCGCGGCCCTGCAAGGCCATCTGCAAGCCAAGCGCCAGTTGCGCCGGGTTGCCAGTGCCACGTACCTGGTGAGCCTGCTGGACTGCCAGATCGACAGCGCGGCCACACTGTTCCTCGACGAACAGGCTCTAGAAGCCGCCAAGCGCCGGTCCTACCAGAAAGGCATCCTCGATGGCCGCGACATGGCCCGGGTCTTCGCCTGGATGCGGCCCAACGACCTGGTCTGGAACTACTTCATCAATAACTACCTGCTGGGCAAGGAGCCTCCGGCCTTCGACATCCTCTACTGGAACAACGATTCCACCCGGTTGCCGGCGGCCTATCACGGCGAGCTGCTGGACCTCTTCAAGCACAACCCGCTCACCCGCCCCGGCGCGCTGGAGGTGTGTGGCACGCCGATCGACCTGCAAAACGTGACGGTGGACAGTTTCAGCGTGGCCGGTATAAACGACCACATCACCCCGTGGGACGCGGTGTATCGTTCGACGCTGCTGCTGGGAGGCGAGCGACGCTTCGTGCTCTCCAACAGCGGTCATATCCAGAGCATCATCAACCCACCGGGCAACCCCAAGGCCAATTACGTCGAGAGCCCGCAACTGAGCGGCGACCCGCGGGCCTGGTATTACGACGGCAAACACGTCGATGGCAGTTGGTGGCCCCAGTGGCTGGAATGGATTCAGGCGCGCTCCGGTACCCGGCGTGAAACCCGGATGACCCTGGGCAACGCCAAATACCCACCCCTGGAGGCGGCACCCGGAACCTATGTACGCGTGCGCTGAACGCCTCACTCCACGGTCGAGCTGTCGACCGTGGCACGACTCCATCATTAAGAAGACCGGATGAAAACCCGCGACCGCATTCTTGAATGCGCCCTGCACCTGTTCAATGAAAAGGGCGAACCGAACGTTTCCACCCTGGAGATCGCCAACGAAATGGGCATCAGCCCGGGCAATCTCTATTACCACTTTCATGGCAAGGAACCGCTCATCCTCGGGCTGTTCGAGCACTTCCAGGCGCAACTGTCACCGCTGCTGGATCCGCCCGCCGATGCGCAACTGGCGCCGGAGGATTACTGGCTGTTCCTGCACCTGATCGTCGAACGCCTGGCCCAGTACCGGTTCCTGTTCCAGGACCTGTCGAACCTGGCCCGGCGCCTGCCGAAACTGGCCAAGGGTATCCGCCAGTTGCTCAATGCCCTGAAGCGGACCCTGGCCTCGCTGCTGGCGCAACTCAAGGCCCAGGGGCTTCTGGTCAGCGATACCCAGGCCCTGGGGCAACTGGTGGAGCAGATCACCCTGACGCTGCTGTTCTCGCTGGACTACCAGCGGATTCTTGATCGCGAAGGGGAGGTTCGGCTGGTGGTCTATCAGATCATGATGCTGGTGGCCCCGCACCTGCTGCCTGCGGCCAAGGTAGCGACCGAACGGTTGGCGTTGCGATACTTGGAGGACCACGAATAGTTCTCCCTATGGGAGCGAGCCTGCTCGCGATAGCGGTGGGTCAGCGGCATGGATATCACTGATACATCGCTATCGCGAGCAGGCTCGCTCCCACAAGGGGCCCTGCGCCACCCATGAACAAAAACGCCCGACCTTCACAGGCCGGGCGTTTTCTTGTGTGCCCTGGAAAATCAGGACTGACTGGTAGGCGTCGATGGAGCCGGCGCTGGAGTCGGGGTGGCAACCGGGGTCGGCGCCGAGACGGAATTTGCCGTGCTCGTCGGGGTAGCCGGTTTTGCGACGGCTGCCGGTGCCTTGGGTGCTGCTGCTTTTGGCGCGGCCGCTTTCTTCACGGCAGGCTTTTTCGCTGCAGCAGGTTTGGCTGCTGCTTTTACCGCTGGCTTGGCCGCTGCTTTTACTGCTGGCTTCGCTGCCGCTTTGGCCGCAGCAGGTTTCGCCGCTGCGGTTTTTGCCGCGGGTTTCGCCGCTGCCTTGGCGGCGGGTTTGGCTGCCGCTTTGGCCGCTACCGGTTTGGCCGCGGCTTTGACTGCAGGCTTGGCCGCTGCGGTTTTTGCAGCTGGCTTGGCCGCCGCTTTCACCGCCGGTTTGGCGACGGTTTTTGCCGTCGCTTTAACCAATGGCTTGGCCGCCGTTTTGGTGGCCGGCTTGGCCGCTGCAGTCTTGGCCGCCACCGGTGTGACCTTGGCCCCGGTGAGTTTTTCGATCTGCCTGGTCAGGGTATCGACCTTGCTGTGCAGTGCCTTGACTTCATTGCGGCTTGGCACGCCCAGGCGCGAGATCGCGCTGTTCAGGCGCTTGTCGAAAGCCCCTTCCAGTTCATCCCATTTGCCCAGTGCACGATCCTTCACGCCGCTCATTCGCGACTTGGCGGACTCGGCAGAGTCCTTGGCTGCATCGACTTGTTTGCCGACCGCCGTCTTGGTGAGTTTTTCGGCCTTCTCGCCGTCCTTAACCAGGGTCTCGAAGAGTTTGCTGCCGTCAGTGTCGATCTTCGAGTACACGCCTAAACCAGCAAGCCAGATTTTGCGGGAGTATTTTTCAATCTTCCCGGCCCACGAGCTGCTTTCTTTTTCGGTTGTTTTTTTGCCAGCCATCCCGTTCTCCTTAATGTTTACGCGTCTCACGTTCGAGCAGTGCCGTCAGCTCATCGAGCTTGGCAGAGAGTGCCTCAACGTCATGTTTAGACGGAATGCCGATACGATTCAAGGCACTTGCAACACGGGCGTCGAATACCTTCTCGACTTTATCGAGTTGTACTTCAACCCGGGCCTTGAAAGTACTGACATCGGTCCTGGCTTCAATCAGTTCGCTATTGGCCGCTTCAAGTTTTCCGGCGATGTTCTTTTTGCCTTTGCTTTCAACAACTTCGCCAGCCTTTACCAACTCCTGGAAGTACTCGCTGCCTTCCTGGCCGACCTTGGTGTAGGCGCCCAGGCCAGCCAGCCAGATCTTGCGCGCGTATGTTTTCACGTCGCTGAGCGTGGAAGATTCAACGTCGGTTTTTTTCTTCAGAATAACTTTGGCCATGGTGCACCTCACTCGAAAACGGGTTGGAGGAACTGCCCGCATGCGGACGGGCTCAGGCACAAAGTAGGGAGAATAATTAGAAACGGCACCCTAACAACCCACACAAATACTGAAAGCGACAACTTCCCTGTGGGAGCGAGCCTGCTCGCGATGGCGGTGTCACCGTCAACGCCATCGTTGAATGACCCACCGCCATCGCGAGCAGGCTCGCTCCCACAGGGGGGGAGTGCCAGACATGAGTCCGGCGTCAGGCCAACGCCTTGTCCAGCGCCTTTTCGATCTCCGTCTTGATCATCCCGCTCATCGCCGACATCAACAGGCCCAGCTTCACGTCGACGCGAATAAGGTCCTCACCAACCTCCACCTTGCCCTCGACGCCGGAACCCTTGAACTCCAGCGTATCGCCGGACCACTGCGGCTTCAGGCCATAGCTGTCGGATAACTTCTGCGCCAACTGGTCGGCCTTCGCCCGGGCCGCTTCCTTGCCCAGGTCATGGGTACGTTCAACACTGATTTTGGCCATTTGCTGACTCCTGTTATATCGGCAATTGCCCGGACTGCGTCAAAACGTCCCGGCGGTGGTTCATCTTACCTTCAGCCTTGCCAAGACAAAGCCCTCCACCGGGATTAGAATGTCCCGCATTCTTTTTTGGTGACAGCGATATGACTGATCAGCGCAAAGGCAGCGATGCCGAACCCACCACTCACTTCGGCTTCAAGAACGTGCCGGAAAGCCAGAAGGCGGAAAAAGTCGCTGAGGTTTTCCACTCGGTAGCCGCCAAATATGACTTGATGAACGACCTGCTCTCGGGCGGCATGCACCGGCTGTGGAAGCGCTTCGCGATCGAGCTGTCCGGCGTGCGCAGCGGCAACCGTGTGCTGGACATCGCCGGCGGCACCGGCGACCTGACGAAAAAATTCTCCCACATCGTCGGACCGACCGGCCACGTGGTGCTCGCCGACATCAACGAATCCATGCTCAAGGTCGGTCGCGACCGCCTGCTGGACCTGGGTGTGGCCGGCAATGTCGAATTCGTCCAGGCCGACGCCGAGAAACTGCCGTTCCCGGACAACCACTTCGATTGCGTGACCATCGCCTTCGGCCTGCGCAACGTCACCCACAAGGAAGACGCCCTGCGCTCGATGCTGCGGGTGCTCAAGCCCGGTGGCCGTCTGCTGGTGCTGGAATTCTCCAAGCCGACCAACGCGCTGATGTCCAAGGCCTACGACGCCTACTCGTTCGCTTTCATGCCGCTGATGGGCAAGCTGATCACCAACGATGCTGAAAGCTATCGCTACCTGGCTGAATCGATCCGCATGCACCCGGACCAGGAAACCCTGAAGTCGATGATGGTCGAGGCCGGCTTCGACCGCGTGACCTACCACAACATGACCTCGGGCATCGTGGCCCTGCACCGCGGTATCAAGCCCTGATGCTGCTCACCGGCCTGCTCGCCAGCGTCGAACTCGGGATCAACCGGGTATTGCGCCTGGACAGCACGGCGCTGGCGCGCCTGGCGCATCTGGACGGCAAGGTGATTGCCGTCGACTGCCGCAGCCCGGCGTTGCAGTTGTTTATCCTGCCCAGCGACGAAGGCCTGATGCTCGCCGCCCACTGGGAGGCCGAGGCTGACTGCACCTTGCGTGCCCCGGCATCGGGCCTGCTGAACCTGGCCCTGAGCAAGGACAAGACCGCGGTGCTGCATAGCCCCGACGTCGAGCTCGAAGGCGACAGCGGCGTGCTGCTGGACCTGGCGGCCATCCTCCAGGACTTGGAGCTGGATTGGGAATATGAAGTGTCCCGCTGGCTCGGCCCGGTAGCCACCCAGTTGATCAGCGGCCATCTGCGTAGCCGCACGCGCTGGTATCGGCAGGGGTTCGCCAGCCTGGGGCAGAATCTGAGTGAATACCTGGCCGAAGAATCGCGTACGCTCGTGGGAAAACGCGAAGCCGAAGCCCGTTTTAGTGAACTGGACCGGATCAAACTTGATCTGGAACGTCTCGAGGCGCGTTTCGAGCGCCTTTCCCGATCCCTTGAAACCAAGCGATAACGCATGAAGCTGCTTGCCGTCCGCCGTTTGTTGCGCATCCAGCGCGTCGTGATCCGTTACCGCCTCGATGACCTGCTGTTCGCCCTGCCGCTGCCCTGGTTTCTGCTGGCACTGCGCTTCGTACTGCCGTGGCGCTGGTTTCCCCGGCGAACGCTGGACTTGAGTCGCGGCGCCCGCCTGCGCCTGGCCTTGCAGGACCTGGGACCGATCTTCATCAAGTTCGGGCAGATCCTCTCGACCCGCCGCGACTTGTTGCCCGAAGACATCGCCGATGAGCTGATGCTGCTGCAGGACCGGGTGCCGCCGTTCGATTCCAGACTGTCGGTGGCCCTGATCGAGGAGCAACTGGGCAAGAAGATCAGCGAAGTCTTCAGCCGTTTCGATGTCGAGCCCCTGGCTTCCGCCTCGGTGGCCCAGGTTCACGCCGCACAGCTCAAGAGCGGCGAAGAAGTGGTGGTCAAGGTCATCCGCCCGGGCCTCAAGCCGGTCATCGCCCAGGACCTCGCCTGGCTGTTCATCCTGGCCCGCGCCGCCGAGCGCCTGTCTGCCGATGCGCGCCTGCTGCACCCGGTGGACGTGGTGCTGGACTACGAGAAAACCATCTACGACGAACTCGACCTGCTGCGCGAGGCCGCCAACGCCAGCCAGTTGCGCCGCAACTTCGAGGGCTCGCCGCTGCTGTACGTGCCGCAGGTCTATTGGGACTGGTGTCGCCCCAAAGTCCTGGTGATGGAGCGCATCTACGGCATTCAGGTCACCGACCTGGCCACCCTGGCCGACCAGCGCACCGACATGAAGATGCTCGCCGAGCGCGGCGTGGAAATCTTCTTCACCCAGGTGTTCCGCGACAGCTTCTTCCACGCCGACATGCACCCCGGCAACATCTTCGTCAGCACCGTGCAGCCGTGGAGCCCGCAATACATTGCCATCGACTGCGGCATCGTCGGCAGCCTGACGCCCGAAGACCAGGATTACCTGGCCCGCAACCTGTTCGCGTTCTTCAAGCGCGACTACCGGCGCGTCGCGCAGCTGCACATCGATTCGGGCTGGGTACCGGCCGAGACCAAGCTCAACGAATTCGAAGCAGCGATCCGCACCGTGTGCGAGCCGATCTTCGAAAAACCATTAAAGGATATTTCCTTCGGCCAGGTGCTGATGCGCCTGTTCCAGACTGCGCGGCGCTTCAACATGGAGGTTCAGCCGCAGTTGGTGCTGTTGCAGAAAACCCTATTGAACATCGAGGGCCTCGGTCGCCAGCTGTACCCGGACCTGGACCTGTGGAACACCGCCCAGCCTTTCCTCGAACGCTGGATGCGCGAGCGCGTCAGCCCCAAGGCCTTGTTGGGCAACGTGCAGAGCCAGCTCGAGCAACTTCCGCACCTGGCCAACATGACCCGCGACCTGCTCGAGCGCATGTCCCAGCCCCATGCCCAAGACCCCGCCCCGCCGTGGAAACGCCGCAAGGACGACTGGCTGCTGCGCCTGCTCGGCGCTGCACACCTGGGTGGCGGCGCGGTACTGGCGGCCGGCGGACCGCTGAGCGAACTGGGGCATTGGCCTGCCGCGGTAATGGTGATTGTCGGCTTGTATCTGGTCGTTCGCCGATAGCCAGCACCGGTTCGCACTGGCACACTGTTTCAACGCTGGGCCCACCCACTTGAGGGTGCGAGGCCCATGGTCGGAGTCGAAGATGAAGAACTGGCAGGACGAGATCAAATGGGACGCTGACGGCCTGGTGCCGGCCATCGCCCAGGATCACAAGACCGGGCGCGTGCTGATGATGGCCTGGATGAACCGTGAAGCACTGGCCCTGACCGCCAGCGAGAACCGCGCCATCTATTGGTCACGTTCCCGTGGCAAGCTGTGGCGCAAGGGCGAAGAGTCCGGCCACGTGCAACATCTGCATGAAATGCGCCTGGACTGCGACGGCGACGTCATCATCCTGATGGTCGAACAGGTCGGTGAAATCGCCTGTCACACCGGCCGTCAGAGCTGCTTCTATCGCGTCTTCGAGAACGGCGACTGGAAAACCGTCGATCCGGTGCTCAAGGACCCGCATGCCATTTATTCAGGACATACCCATGAGTGATACCCTCACCCGCCTGGCCCAGGTGCTGGAAGAGCGCAAAGGCGCAGCGGCCGACAGTTCCTACGTCGCGAGCCTGTACCACAAGGGCCTGAACAAGATTCTGGAGAAAGTCGGCGAGGAATCGGTCGAGACCATCATCGCCGCCAAGGACGCTGCCATCAGTGGCGACTGCAGCGACGTGATCTACGAGACCGCCGATCTGTGGTTCCACAGCCTGGTCATGCTGGCCCAACTGGGACAGCACCCGCAGGCTGTACTGGATGAACTGGACCGTCGCTTCGGTCTGTCCGGGCACGTCGAGAAAGCCTCGCGCCCGTCCGCCTGATCAATTATCGAGAGGAATAGCCACATGGGTATTTTTGACTGGAAACACTGGATCGTCATCCTGGTCGTCGTGGTGCTGGTGTTCGGGACCAAGAAGCTGAAGAACCTGGGCACCGATGTCGGCGAATCGATCAAGGGCTTTCGCAAGGCCATGAACGACGACGAGAAACCGGCCGATCCGACAGCAGCACCAACCCAGCCTGTGCAACCGGCCCAACCGGTACCGCCTCAAGCCGCTCAGCCTGTGAATGCGCCGCACACCATCGATGTGCAGGCACAGAAAGTCGAAGAGCCGACCCGCAAAGACTCGTGAGCACTGACTAATGTTTGGGATCAGCTTCACTGAACTGCTGCTCGTCGGCCTCGTCGCCCTGCTGGTGCTGGGTCCCGAGCGCCTGCCGGGTGCTGCGCGCACCGCCGGCCTCTGGATCGGCCGGCTGAAGCGCAGCTTCAATGCGATCAAACAGGAAGTTGAGCGTGAAATCGGTGCCGACGAGATCCGCCGGCAACTTCACAACGAGCACATCCTGTCCCTGGAGCAAGAGGCGCGCAAGATCCTCACGCCGACCCAGCAGGAGCCGACACCGGTCCAGCCCACGGCCGAACAGCCAGCCGCGTCCCCAGCGCCGACAGTTGAACCGGCAGCAGTGCCGGCTGACCCAGTCAAGCCAGTCGAGACAGCCCAAACGGTGCCCACACCGGCCCCCAACGACCCAACACAGCCGCCGCGAGCATCATGAGCAATATCCCAGAGAACGATCAGCCGATGCCGCTGGTATCGCACCTCACCGAGTTGCGCACCCGCCTGCTGCGTTGCGTAGCGGCGGTTTTCATCATCTTCGCCGGGCTGTTTGCCTTCACCCAGCAGATCTACACCTTCGTCTCCACGCCCCTGCGCCAGTATTTGCCGGTGGGCGCGACCATGATCGCCACCGACGTGTCGTCGCCGTTCCTGACACCGTTGAAGCTGACGATGATGGTCTCGCTGTTCCTGGCGATCCCGGTGATCCTGCATCAGATCTGGGGCTTCATCGCCCCGGGCCTGTACAAGCATGAAAAGCGCATCGCCGTGCCGTTGCTGGTCTCCAGCATCCTGCTGTTCTACACCGGCATGGCCTTCGCCTATTTCCTGGTGTTCCCGCTGATCTTCAAATTCTTTGCCGCCGCTACCCCCGCCGGCGTGGAGATGATGACCGACATCACCAGCTACCTGGATTTCGTCATGACGCTGTTCTTCGCCTTCGGCGTGGCGTTCGAAATCCCCGTGGCGGTGGTGCTGCTGGTGTGGATCGGCGTGGTCGACGTCGGGTACCTGAAGCGGATCCGTCCGTACGTAATCATCGGCTGCTTCGTGGTCGGCATGATCCTGACCCCGCCGGACATCTTCTCCCAGACCCTGCTGGCGGTACCGATGTGGCTGCTGTTCGAGATCGGTGTGCTGTTCGGCGGCCTGGTACGCAAGCGTAGCGAACAGCCGGACGAAGAGGCGGACAAGCAACCCGTCGACGACCACAACGACCAGCCGCCTGCGACCCAACCGTGAACCTGCTGCTGCTCGAAGAGGCCGATTTCATTGGCCCTGACCGGGTGATCCTGAGCGATCGCCGGTTGACGCACATGCAGGAAGTCCATCGCAGTGCCGTCGGCGACAGCCTGCGGGTCGGGCGCATCGGCGGGTTGATGGGCACGGCCCAGGTGCTGCGCCTGGAAGCCCGCGAGGCTGAACTGCAAGTGACGCTCGACCAGCCACCGCCGGCCAAGCTGCCATTGACACTGGTACTGGCCCTGCCACGTCCGAAGATGCTCCGGCGGGTGTTCCAGACCATCGCCACCATGGGCGTGCCCCGTGTGGTGCTGGTCAACAGCTATCGCGTCGAGAAGAGCTTCTGGCAAACGCCCTTCCTCGAACCCGAGGCCATCCGAGAACAATTGATCCTGGGGCTGGAGCAGGCCCGGGACAGTGTGCTGCCGGAAATCATCATCGAAAAACGCTTCAAGCCTTTCGTTGAGGACCGCTTGGCGGCCATGACTGATGGCACCCTGGGCCTGGTGGGCCATCCCGGCAATTACCCACCCTGCCCCCGCGCGCTGACGGAGCCGGTCACCCTGGCGATTGGCCCGGAAGGTGGCTGGATTCCCTACGAGATCGATCTGCTGGCCAAGGCCGGGTTGCAACCGGTGCAGTTGGGGGAGCGGATATTGCGGGTCGAAACAGCCGTGACGGCGCTGCTCTCACGCCTGTTCTGAGCGCGTTGCCACAGAAACACTGCAATTTCTACAGTTCTCTTCTAAATGGTCGATACTCTTCCCATAAAGTCTATGAAAGGCTCGCAGGAGTAGCGACATGTACCGTTGGCTGACCGAGAAGCTGGGAAATGTGAGCGTCAATCGCAAGCTGGGTGTCGGTTTCGGCCTGGCCTTGCTCATGACAATCCTGAGCACCTTTGCCGGCTGGAACAGCCTGAGCAGCGTGATCAGCCGTGCGGACAAGCAGGCCGCCATCGCCCATCTCAACGAGACGGCCAAGGATCTGCGAGTCGCTCGCCTCGAATACGAAATGCGTCGTGGTGAACAAGGCCCCACCGCCGTCAACGATCTCCTGGGCAAACTCCAGGACGGTGTACAAGCCGCTCTCAAACAATTTGTACGACCTGTCGACCAGCAAAAGCTCAATCAGCAGTCTGCGATCCTCGACGAGTACAAACGTGCCTTCACTGATCTGACTCAAGCCACGGACAAGCGCGAATCGGCCCGATCCAAGCTCGGTGCCACCGCCGACAACGCCGTGGCCAAGGTCGCTGAGGTTGAGAAGTCCGTGTTGCAAGGCGACAGCGTCGCGCAATTCAACAGCGTGATCGAGCTGAGCAAACTGATCCAGCAGGCACGCTTCCAGGTTCGCGGCTACACCTACAGCGGCAAGGCCGAAGCCGAGCAACCGGCACTGGATGCCATCGACAACGCCCTGAAAAACCTCGAAAGCCTGCCGACCAAACTGCCCGAACAACACATCGCCAACCTGCAACAAGCCAGCGAATCGCTAAAAGGCTACCGGGCCGCCGTCAGCCTGTTCCGTGACTCACAGGTTGCCAGCGCCGCCGCGCTCAAGAGAATGGTGGATCAAGACGCCCACCTGAACGAACTGAACAATGAGCTGACCGTCTCGCAAGTTGTAAAACGCGACCAGGAGACGACTCAAGCGAAAGACACGCTGGTCATCGTCACCATCCTGGCACTGGCGTTCGGCCTGCTTGCCGCATGGCTGATCACCCGGCAGATCGTCGTTCCGCTGCAACAGACGCTGGTTGCAGTCGAACGTGTCGCCTCGGGCGACCTGAGCAACAACCTCGAGGTCAGCCGTCGCGACGAGATGGGCCAACTGCAAGGCAGCTTGCAGCGGATGGTCGTCAGCCTGCGGGAGCTGATCGGCGGCATCAGGGACGGTGTGACCCAGATCGCCAGCGCCGCCGAACAGCTTTCGGCCGTGACCGAACAGACCAGCGCCGGGGTCAACAATCAAAAGATCGAGACCGATCAGGTTGCCACCGCCATGCATGAGATGACGGCCACCGTGCAGGAGGTAGCCCGCAATGCCGAGGAAGCCTCCGAGGCCGCCGTCGCCGCCGACCAGCAGGCCCGTGAGGGTGAGCGGGTAGTTGGCGAAGCTATCTCTCAGATCGAGCGCCTGGCCAACGAAGTCGGCAACTCCACCGAAGCGATGAGCCATCTCAAGCACGAGAGCGACAAGATCGGCAGCGTGCTGGACGTGATCAAATCCGTGGCCCAGCAAACCAACCTGCTGGCCCTCAACGCCGCCATCGAAGCCGCCCGCGCCGGTGAGGCCGGGCGTGGTTTCGCAGTGGTCGCCGACGAGGTCCGCAGCCTGGCCCAGCGCACCCAGAAATCCACCGAAGAGATCGAAGACCTGATCCTGGGGCTGCAAAGCGGAACCGAGAAGGTCGCGACCATCATGGACAACAGTCGCAGCCTGACCGACAGCAGCGTCGAACTCACCCGCCGTGCCGGTGGTTCCCTGGAAAACATCACCCGCACGGTCTCGGCGATCCAGTCGATGAACCAGCAGATCGCCGCCGCGGCCGAACAGCAGAGCGCCACGGCCGAAGAGATCAACCGCAGCGTGCTGAACGTGCGCGACGTCTCCGAACAAACCTCCGCCGCCAGCGAAGAAACCGCCGCCTCCAGCGCCGAACTGGCCCGCCTCGGTGTTCATCTGCAGACGTTGGTGGGGCGGTTCAAGGTCTAGGCAATACCCCTCCGGCGGGAGCCGAGCTTGCCGCGATTATCGTTCATCGCGGGCAAGCCTTGCTCTCACAGATAGTCATCAGCCAATCACGATCCCACCGACAACACCGCCCCCTGTGGGAGCGAGCCTGCTCGCGATGAAAGCGCCGCGGTTCTTCTGTCAGACCGCGTTATCGTTCATCGCGAGCGGGCTCGCTCCCACAGGATTGGGTGCTGTTGTCGGGAGTTGAGCAAGGCTACATCGTCTTGCTCCATTACCTACAACTGCGCCGGAATCCGCCGGCTTGTGCGCTTGGGGTCTGGGTCCTATCGTTTGCGGGTCATTGCATCATGCAGCGATCAGGTTTCGCAGCCTGGAATTATCAAGGCGCCTTGCGCCACCGTTGCCTTTCAGTTGGCGCTGTTTTCGTCTACTGGATCGTCATGGCGACTGTGCGCGGGATATACCTTCGGGTATGCCGGGTTCCTTGATTCCCGGTCTGCGAACCTGCGTACAGTTGCCGCCCTCGGACCAGCTATTCACCGTCGTGGACGATATCGACACCGAAAGCCTGTTGGCCAACCTCAGCGAAACCCTGGCTTCGGCCAATGTCATGGCCAGCGACCTGGCGTTTGAGCTGGAAGGCTCGCGACGGCATTTTGCCTTGGGTCTTCAGCAGCTGATTGAGTTGAGTGGTTTGCTGGCGGCTCGGGCGTTGGATCGGGTCGATCCACGAGCTGAAGCCGAGTGATGTTGTGGCGAGGGGATTTATCCCCGCTGGGCTGCGAAGCAGCCCCCCTCAACCTGTCTGACACACCGCATGCTCAGGTTTCAGGGGCGCTTCGCACCCCAGCGGGGCGGTGCGACGTTTCGCTAAATCCCCTCGCCACAGGGTATGGTGTCACCCAACAAAAAGCCCCGCTTCCTTTTGGGAAGCGGGGCTTTTTGAGTATCAGGCCACTTGAGTTTGTGCACTCACCGGCTGAAGCGGTAGCAGCGGTGCGTGGGGATCGGCCTTGACCGATGCGCGCCATGCCGCCAGCCATTCGGGATGGCCTTCGCTCCAGATCTGCTCATGCAGTCGGGACAGCGCCACCGGGTCGCTCAACAGCGCCAGTCGCTCGCCGTTGTTGAGCCCGGCCGGGCCGACCTTCAAGGCATGACGAACACGCTCGACCCGCAGCCATTCGATCGGCTCGGCCTGGCCGTGCCGGGACGTCGCCAACGCATACGCCAGGGCGTTCTGCTGTGGGTCGACCACTGCGCGAATGAAGCCGTCGTTCAATGCATGCCAGCGGTTCTCGTGAGTGTACTGGTCGGTCGACACCAGCTCTTGTGGTGGCGCGTATTCCTCAGGGATCAGGAACAGGCTTTCATCACGGGACTTCAAGCCCAGGCCGACACGACTGGAGATCACCGACACCGGGATCGACAGCATCAGCGATCCGACGATCGGCACCAGCCACCACAGGAAGCTCGGGTTCAACCAGATCACCAGCAGCGCCCAGAAGAAGCCCAGCAGGGTCTGCGGACCGTGGCGCTTGACCGCTTCGCTCCAGGGTGTCGAGTCGTCGTCACGTTGCGGCGAGTTCCAGGTGGCGGCCCAGCCCAGGAATGCGGCGAGCACGAAACGGGTGTGGAAAATCATCCGCACCGGCGCCAGCAACATGGAGAACAGCATCTCCAGCAGCATCGACAGCGTCACCTTGAACTTGCCACCAAACTCCTTCGCGCCCTTGGCCCAGATCAGGACGACGCTCAACAGCTTGGGCAGGAACAGCAGTACGATCGTGGTCGAGAACAGCGCGATGGCCTTCTCCGGATGCCATTGCGGCCAGAGCGGATACAGCTGGCGTGGCTCAAGGAAGTACTGCGGCTCCATCAGGGTGTTCACCGCCAGCAGCGCAGTGGACAGCACCAGGAAGAAGAACCACAAAGGCGCCGACAGGTAGGACATCACCCCGGTCAGGAACACCGCACGGTGCACCGGGTGCATGCCCTTGACCAGGAACAGCCGGAAGTTCATCAGGTTGCCGTGGCACCAGCGACGGTCACGCTTGAGTTCGTCCAGCAGGTTCGGCGGCAACTCTTCGTAGCTGCCTGGCAGGTCATAGGCAATCCACACGCCCCAGCCGGCACGACGCATCAGTGCAGCTTCGACGAAGTCGTGGGACAGGATCGCACCGGCGAACGCGCCTTTACCGGGCAGTGGCGCCAGGGCGCAGTGCTCGATGAACGGCTTCATGCGGATGATCGCGTTGTGGCCCCAGTAGTGGGATTCCCCCAACTGCCAGAAGTGCAGGCCGGCGGTGAACAGCGGACCGTACACCCGGGTGGCGAACTGCTGCATGCGCGCATACAGCGTGTCCATGCCCGAAGCCTTTGGCGCGGTCTGGATGATGCCCGCGTCCGGCGTGGCTTCCATCAGGCGCACCAGGCTGGTCAGGCATTCGCCGCTCATGACGCTGTCGGCGTCGAGCACGACCATGTACTTGTAGTCGCTGCCCCAACGGCGGCAGAAGTCGTCAAGGTTGCCGCTCTTGCGCTTCACGCGACGACGGCGACGACGATAGAAGATCTTGCCCAGGCCACCGGCTTCGCGGCAGACATCCAGCCAGGCCTGCTGTTCGGCAACACAGATATCGGACTCGTTACTGTCGCTGAGCACGAAGAAGTCGAAACGATCCAGGTCACCCGTGGCCTTCACCGACTCGAAGGTCGCGCGCAAACCGGCAAACACACGAGGGACGTCTTCGTTGCAGATCGGCATCACCAAGGCGGTGCGGGCGTCCTTGGGGATCGGCTCGTTGCCGGCGCTGGCGCCGGAAATGCGGTACTTGTCGTGACCGGTGAGCAATTCCAGAAAGCCCATCAGCGCGGTCCAGAAACCGGCCGATACCCAGCAGAACAGGATCCCGAACATGATCAGGATGCTGGTTTGCAGGGCATACGGCAGCACCTGCGTGGCTGTCTGCAGCAATGGTTGGTGCAGGACTTCGTCCAGGTCCACGAACGACCAGCCCTGGTACGGCATGATGCCTTTCATGTACCAGCCGGCGACGATGGTCTGGCCGAGCATCAGGATCAGCAGGATATAGCGGCGGATCGAGCCCACGGTTCGCCAGCGTGCATGGGGCAGCACCCGCTCATCCTTGGGTGGCTTCGGCGGGTTGGTACGACCGGTCATCCGCCGCCAGCCGCGTACCAGGATGTTGGTGCGCCATGGCTCCGGCACGACTTTGGTCCGACGAATCGGCGGCGTGGCTTTCAGGCGCACGCGACCACTGGAGTCGAGCCCCAGCATCTCTGCATCCTCGAGCTCTTCGGCAGTGCTCAGGACCAGGCGACGACCCACCGAGGCCTGTGCCGCCTCGGCGGGGGCGTCGAAGGTCGAAGACGAAAGACGTTCATGCAACTCGCTGAAGGACTTGCAGCCCGCCAACTCGGCGCGCTGCTGGTCGGTCATTGGCAAATGGGCCAGATATTCGCTGAGCGTCTCTGGCGGTACTGGCGTATTACTCATCGGCTGGCAACTGATAGCTCCAGGTCTCGGTCAGGACTTGTTCAGTCGATTCCGGTTCCTGCGGGGTTGGGGTCGCCTCAGCGGCGTCGGACGCCTTCACGGCCTTGGCTTCTTCTTTGGCTTCTTCTTTGGTTTTTTCTGCTTCTTTCTCGCCTTGTTGCTTGGCGATCTTGTCGGCCTTGGCCAGGGTGGCGGTCACGGAGTGCGAGGCGGCTGGCGCTTCGACAGGCGTCAGCGGACGGACCAGCGCCGCGCGCATTTCGGTGGCCTGCTTCGCATCCTTGATCTTCAAACGCAAGGTCAGGCGCCAGCCCTTGGTTTCAGGGTTGTAGCGCACACTGTTCTCGACAACCTCGGCGTTATCGCCGACGCTCACCTGGCTGCGCACTTCGGCATCTTCCGGCAGGGCCTGCAGGGAGGGGCCTTCGAAATCCACCAGATAGGCGACGCTGCCGTCCGGCTGGCGAATCAGGTTGGATTGCTTCACGTCACCGGTGGAACGCAGGGTCTGCTTGACCCAGGCGCTGTCAGGCGAGTGCAGGCTGGCTTCGTCGAGGGTCCAGTGCAGGCGGTAGGCGAAGTCCAGTGGCTGGCCTGGCTCAGGCAGTTTTTCCGGGCTCCAGAAAGCAACGATGTTGTCGTTGGTTTCGTCGGCGGTCGGGATTTCCACCAGGTCGACGGAACCCTTGCCCCAGTCGCCTTTCGGTTCGATCCAGGCACTTGGACGCTTGTCGTAGCGGTCGTCCAGGTCTTCGTAGTGGCTGAAGTCACGACCCCGTTGCAGCAGACCGAAACCACGCGGGTTTTCCACCGAGAAGTTGCTCACGGCCAGGTGTTTCGGGTTGTTCAGCGGACGCCAGATCCACTCGCCGTTGCCGGCATGGATCGACAGGCCACTGGAATCGTGCAGCTCGCGGCGGTAGTTCAGCACTTTGGACGGCTGGTTGGCGCCGAACAGGAACATGCTGGTCAGCGGGGCAACGCCCAGCTTGTTGACGCGGTCGCGCAGGAACATGCGCGCCTTCACGTCGACCACGGTGTCGGTACCCGGACGCAGGGTCAGGCGGTAGGCGCCGGTGGCCCGAGGCGAATCCAACAGGGCGAAGATCACCAGGTGCTTGTCGGTCGGTTTCGGGCGCTGGATCCAGAACTCGCGAAAACGCGGGAATTCTTCACCGGACGGCAACGCGGTATCGATCGCCATGCCACGGGCGGACAAGCCGTAGGTCTGGCCCTTGCCGATGACGCGGAAGTAGCTCGCGCCCAGCATGGTCATGATTTCGTCCTGCTTGTCGGCCTTGTTGATCGGGTACAACACGCGGAAACCCGCGTAGCCCAGCTGCTCGGTGGCCTTGGGATCGAACTGGACATCGCCGAAATCGAAGCGCGTCGGGTCGTATTTGATTTCTTCGACGTTGGTCGCGGTGATCTCGTTGATCTTCACCGGCGTATCGAAGTGCATGCCCTGGTGATAGAACGACAGCCTGAACGGCGTCTTCTGGTCGGCCCATTCGGCTTTTTCGGTGCGGAAACGGATTTTTTGATAGTCGCCGAATTTCATGTCGCGAAATTCGTTCGGCAGATTGCTGCGCGGGGCTTCGAATTTTTGCCCGGCCAGTTCTTTAGCCTTCGCCGATACATCATCCAGGCTGAATGCCCACAGTTGGCCCGCGCCGAGCAGGCACAACAGCGCCGAACCCGCTACCAGAGCACTTCTAAACCGTTTGGCAGTCATTTTTGGTGCATTACAGGGACTAACAATCACGAGCAACCCTCGCCGAAAACAGATCAAAAAACCAACGGCCAGATAAAGTATCCGCTTGGTAACGGCATTGAAAAACCGACCTTGCGGAGCACCCTTGCCAAGTTGGCGAGCATTGTTCCGACTCCGATGGGGCAAAATGATTCCCCAAACGGCTCAGGACAAGTCTCTACCTAAGTCAAATGGACCAGCGAACGCCGATCCCCCGTAGCGCGCGATTATCTAGCAGCCCGCGTGACAACGCATCAGGGGCAACGAAGTATTTATCGAGAAAACTCCCTGTTTAACCTCGAAACAGGGCCGAAAAGGTGTTTCAAACGCTTTCAGACCTGTAACAGGAAGGTTACCGGGCCATCATTGACCAGATGTACCTGCATGTCGGCGCCGAATCTACCTGATGCCACAGTGCCATGCACCTCTTTCGCCTGGCTGACCAGATAAGTGAACAGTTCCTCTCCCAACGCGGGAGCCGCGGCCGTCGAAAAACTCGGGCGCAACCCGCTTTTGGTGTCCGCCGCCAGGGTGAACTGTGACACCAGCAACAAACCGCCCCCGACGTCCGCCAGGGACAGGTTCATCTTGCCGTCGGCATCACTGAACACCCTGTAGTTAAGCAGCTTGTGCAGGAGTTTGTCGGCGCAGGCCCGGGTATCCTCGGGCTCGACCGCCACCAGGACCAACAAACCCTGGCCCACGGCCCCCACGATGTCGCCCGCGACCTCGACCCGGGCGCCGCGGACCCGTTGCAACAGCCCCTTCATGCTTCTTCGGGCGGCAGGTCAAGCAAGCGTCGGGCCATTTGCCCGGCGGCGCGCACCAATGCGTCGGTGATCCCCGGCTCAGAAGCGGCGTGGCCGGCATCGCGGATCACCTGCAGCTCACTGTTCGGCCAGTTCTGGTGCAGCTCCCAGGCGTTGTCCAGCGGGCAGATCACGTCATAGCGACCATGCACGATGACACCCGGCAAATGGGCGATCTTGCCCATGTCGCGAATCAGCTGGTTGGGCTCGAGGAAGGCATTGTTGGTGAAGTAATGGCATTCGATCCGGGCAATCGACAGCGCACGCTGGGGCTCGGAGAAGCGGTCGACCACCAGCGGGTTCGGACGCAAGGTCGCCGTGCGGCCTTCCCAGATGGACCAGGCCTTGGCGGCGTGCATCTGGGCGATCTGGTCGTTGCCGGTCAGGCGCTTGTGGAAGGCACTGAGCAGGTCGTCACGCTCGTCCAGGGGAATGGGTGCAATGTAATCCTGCCAGTAATCGGGAAACAGGCGACTGGCGCCGGCCTGATAGAACCACTCGATTTCCTGCGGGCGGCAGAGAAAGATCCCACGCAGGATCAGGCCATGGACCCGCTCCGGATGGGTCTGGGCGTAGGCCAGGGCCAGGGTCGAGCCCCAGGAGCCGCCGAACAGTACCCATTTCTCGATGCCCAGGTGCTTGCGGATGCGCTCCAGGTCTTCGACCAGGTCCCAGGTGGTGTTGTTTTCCAGGCTGGCATGGGGCGTGGAGCGACCACAGCCGCGCTGATCGAAAGTGACAATGCGGTACAGGTTCGGATCGAAGTAGCGACGGCTCTGCGCATCGCAACCCGCCCCAGGGCCACCATGGATGAACACCACCGGGAGGCCTTCCGGGGAACCGCTTTCATCGACGTAGAGCGTGTGGGTGTCATCGACAGCCAGATCGTGCCGGGCATGGGGTTTGATCTGCGGGTACAAAGTCTGCATTGCGCGCTCCGTAAGGGGTCGAGTCATCCCTGTAGGGACTTCTATTTAATCTGCCGTCCGGCATCATAAACCCGAATGACCTTAATGAGCATGTCCCCGGCTCAAACAATACAGAACCCCTGTGGCGAGGGGATTTATCCCCGTTGGATTGCGCAGCAATCCCAAAAATCTTGAACGCAATAGCTCTGGGGCCGCTTCGCGCCCCAACGGGGATAAATCCCCTCGCCACAAGGGTATTGCAATGACTTCTACCTACCGTACGTTGTCTGCCCCCAGGCCAGCAGGCCCTCGAGCAGCTCCCGGATGACAACCTGGGTTGGCGTCGCCAGGTCCGCCCGATAATTGAACGGTTCGAACTCTTCCATGTAGGTGCTCTGGCACAGTTCCAGTTGCACCGCATGGATGTCTTCGGCCGGGTGGCCGTAATGCCGGGTGATGTGTCCGCCCTTGAAACGCCCGTTGAGCACATGAGTGAACTCGCCGTGACGGGCGCAGATGGCTTCGAGCTGGCTCGCCAGCGTCGGGTCGCAGCTGGCGCCGTTGAAGGTGCCGAGGTTGAAGTCCGGCAGCTTGCCGTCGAACAAGTGCGGGATCACCGAGCGGATCGAGTGGGCGTCGAACAGCAAGGCATAGCCGAACTCGGCCTTGAGCCGCGCCAGTTCCTGTTGCAGGGTCTGGTGATACGGCGTCCAGATCTGTTGCAGGTACGTCGCCCGTTCCTCGGCAGACGGCTCCAGCCCTTCGCGAAACAACGGCACGCCATCGAACAGCGTGGCCGGGTACAAACCGGTGGTGGCACCGACGTACATCGGCTTGTCATCGGAAGGCCGGTTCAGGTCGACGACAAAACGTGAATACTCGGCGGCCAGGGTGCTGGCGCCCAGCTCGGCGGCAAACTCGTAGAGCCTGGGGATGTGCCAGTCGGTGTCCGGCAGGCTTTGGGCCTCGGGGATCAACCCGGCCTTTACCGCCGGGGTCAGGCGCAGGCCGGCGTGGGGCATGCTGATCAACAGCGGCACGCGCCCTTGTGCGAAATTCAGGACCTTCTCCACAACCCTTCTCCTCAATCGATTTCAACGCCGTGACGCACGACGCGCTTTTCCAGTTCGCCGCCCAGCCAGTATGAAAGATCAGCCGGACGGTCGATGCCCCAGGCAACAAAATCCGCCACCTTGCCGGCCTCCAGCGAACCGTGGGTCCGGGCCATGCCCAGGGCCTGGGCGGCATGGATCGTTGCGCCGGCCAAGGCTTCTTCCGGGGTCATCCGGAAGCAGGTGCAAGCCATGTTCAACATCAGGCGCAGCGACAACGCCGGTGAAGTGCCGGGGTTGAGGTCGCTGGCGACGGCGATCTTCACGCCGTGCTTGCGCAGGGCGTCCATCGGCGGCAGCTGGGTTTCCCGCAGGAAGTAGAACGCCCCCGGCAGCAGCACCGCCACCGTGTCGGATTCGGCCATGGCCCGGGCATCCTCCTCAGTCATGAACTCCAGGTGATCGGCCGACAGCGCCTGATAACGGGCCGCCAGGCTCGAGCCGTGTAGCGACGATAATTGCTCGGCGTGCAGCTTCACCGGCAGGCCCAACTTCTGCGCGGTGACGAACACCCGCTCGACCTGCGCCGGGGAAAACGCCAGGTATTCGCAGAAGGCATCCACCGCATCCACCAGCCCTTCGGCGGCCAGGGCCGGGAGCATTTCGGCGCAGATGTGCTCGATGTAGTCGTCGGCGCGGCCTACGTATTCCGGCGGCAAGGCGTGGGCCGCCAGGCAGGTGCTGCGCACGCTGACCGGCAGTTCGGCGCCGAGGCGACGGACGACCCGCAGCATCTTGCGTTCGTTGGCCAGGTCCAGGCCATAGCCGGACTTGATTTCCACTGTGGTTACGCCGTCGCGCATCAGGCTTTTCAGGCGCTTGGCGGCACTGGCGAACAGTTCGTCTTCACTGGCGGCCCGGGTGGCACGCACGGTGCTGGCGATACCACCGCCGGCAGCCGCGATTTCGGCGTAGCTGACGCCTTGCAGGCGCTGTTCGAATTCACCGCTGCGGTTACCGCCGAACACCGCGTGGGTGTGGCAGTCGACCAGCCCCGGAGTGACCCAGGCGCCGTTGAGATCCTGGACCGCCGGGTAGTCACCGGCCGGCAGTTGAGCACGCGGGCCGATCCAGTGGATGTGCTCGCCCTGGGTGACGATGGCGGCGTCTTCGATGATCGAGTAGGCGCCCTGGGCCATGGTGGCGGCGTGGCAGTTTTGCCAGAGGGTTTTCATCCCGGGTTTCCTCGTCTCATTCAGAATCGAATCGCGAGCAGGCTCGCTCCCACAGGGTATGCATTCCAATGTGGGAGCGAGCCTGCTCGCGATGGGGCCCTTACAGGCTCGGCAACAGGTTCGCCATGACCAGCCCGTTCAGGCAACGGCTCGCCAACAGCTCACTGGCGGCATTGATGTCCGGCGCAAAGAACCGGTCCTTCTCATAGAACGGCACTTCGGCGCGTAGGAGGCCGCGAGCCTGCTCCAGCTTCGGTGAAGTCTTCAAGCCACCGCGCAGGTCCAGCCCCTGGCAGGCCGCCAGCCATTCCACCGCGAGGATGCCACGGGTGTTTTCGGCCATTTCCCACAGGCGCTTGCCGGCAGCCGGGGCCATGGACACGTGGTCTTCCTGGTTGGCGGAGGTCGGCAGGCTGTCCACCGAGTGAGGGTGGGACAATGCCTTGTTTTCGCTGGCGAGAGCGGCGGCGGTGACCTGGGCGATCATGAAGCCGGAGTTGACCCCGCCATTGCCCACCAGGAACGGCGGCAATTGCGACATGTGCTTGTCCATCATCAGCGAAATGCGACGCTCGCTCAGCGAACCGATTTCGGCAATCGCCAGGGCCATATTGTCAGCGGCCATCGCCACGGGTTCGGCGTGGAAGTTACCGCCGGAAATCACGTCGCCCTCGGCGGCGAACACCAACGGGTTATCCGACACGGCGTTGGCCTCGATCACCAGCACCTCGGCCGCCTGGCGGAACTGGGTCAGGCAGGCGCCCATCACTTGTGGCTGGCAGCGCAGGGAATACGGGTCCTGGACCTTGTCGCAGTTCTGGTGCGAAGCGGACACTTCGCTGCGCTCGCCCAGCAGATCGCGGTACGCGGCGGCAGCGTCGATCTGGCCTTTTTGGCCACGGGCGGCGTGGATACGTGCGTCGAATGGCGAACGGGAGCCGAGCACCGCTTCCACCGTGAGACCGCCCAGGGCCAGGGCACCGGCAAACAGGTCTTCACCTTCGAACAGGCCGCGCAGGGCAAATGCGGTAGACACCTGGGTGCCGTTGAGCAGCGCCAGGCCTTCTTTGGCCGCCAGGGTCAGTGGCGCGAGGCCAGCGACTTTCAACGCCTCGACGGCCGGCAACCATTCACCTTTGTAGCGTGCCTTGCCTTCGCCCAGCAGCACCAGGGACATGTGGGCCAACGGCGCGAGGTCGCCGGAAGCACCGACCGAACCCTTGAGTGGAATGTGCGGATAGACCTCGGCATTGACCAGCGCAATCAGCGCATCGATCACCTGCCGGCGGATACCGGAGAAGCCCCGGCTCAGGCTGTTGACCTTGAGCACCATGATCAGGCGGACCAGCGCATCGCTGATCGGCTCACCCACGCCGGCGGCATGGGACAGCACCAGGGAGCGCTGCAGGTTTTCCAGGTCTTCGCTGGCGATGCGGGTCGAGGCCAGCAGGCCGAAACCGGTGTTGATGCCGTAGGCCGTGCGGTTCTCGGCGAGGATCTGCTCCACGCAGGCCACGCTGGCTTCGATCTGCGCCGAAGCGCTGGCGTCGAGGCTCAGCGTCACCGGTTGCTGATAGATGTCACGCAATTGAGCCAGGCTCAGTTGGCCGGGGATCAAGTTCAAAGCGGTCATTTCCTGCTCCTTTTGAGAGTTTTTATTTACCCGCCAGTCGCTCCGGAATGTTCCGTTATCCGTCATCTTCGCTTCATGGGCGATAGATGCCTTGGCACGCTGGCGGTTTTGATCAATTCAAATTCGGTAACGCGTTGTGCAGCACATTTGGATCTTTCAGCAGTGCAGCGGCATTGGCGATGTCCGGTGCCAACCAGCGGTCCTGGTCGTAGGCCGGAACGCGCTCGCGCAGCAGTTTCCAGGCGATGTCGGTACCAGCACCAAAGCGCTGCACCTTGAGAAATTCAAAGGCCTGGGCCGCCAGCAGGTACTCGATGGCGAGGATCTGCGTGCAGTTCTCCAGCGCCCGATGCAGCTTCAGGGCGGCGTTGGTGCCCAGGCTCAGGTGGTCTTCCTGTAGCCCGGAGGTGACGAAATTATCGAGCACCGCCGGTTGCGCCAATTGGCGATTTTCCGCGCACAGCGACGCCGCGACGTATTGCACGATCATCATCCCCGAGTTCACCCCGGGATTGGCCACCAGAAAAGCCGGCAGGCCGCTGACGTGAGGGTTGATCAACCGGTCGAGACGGCGTTCGGCAATCGAGCCGATCTCGGCCATGGCAATCGCCAGCAGATCCGCCGCCATCGCCACCGACTGGCCGTGGGGATTGGCCTGGGACATGACCCGGAAGTTATCCGGCGTACCGAGCAGCAGCGGGTTATCGGTGGCGGCATTGAGCTCGGTTTCGATCTGTTGCCGGGCATGGACCAATTGATCGCGAGCCGCGCCGTGCACCTGGGGAATCGAACGGATGCTCAAAGCATCCTGGGTGCGAATGCCCAGACTCGAGGCGATCACTTCGCTGCCGTCGAGCAAGGCGCGCAGATTGACGCCGACCTGTTGCATGCCAGGGTGTGGCTTGAGGGCGATGATCTCGGCATCGAACGCGGCGATCTGACCGCGCTGGGCTTCGAAACTCATGGCGCCGATCACGTCCGCCCATTGCACCAGCCGTGTCGCATCGGCCAGGGCCAGGCAACTGAGACCGGTCATGCACGGCGTGCCGTTGACCAGGCACAGGCCGTCCTTTGCCCCCAGTTGCACCGGTTGCAGGCCTTCTGCGGCCAGGGCCTGTTGCGCCGCAACGATCTGACCGCGATAGCTGACCTGGCCGACACCCAGCAACGCAATGCTGATGTGGGCCATGTGGGTCAGGTAACCCACCGATCCCTGGGACGGCACTTGTGGGGTGATACCGCAATTGAGCAGCGCCAGCAGGGCTTCGACCACCCGACGATGAATGCCGGACTTACCCTGGCTGTAGTTGAGGATGGCCGCACAAAGAATCGCCCGGGTCTGTTCATCGGCCAATGGCGCGCCTACGCCACAGGCATGGCTGAGCAAGGTGTTGCGCGACAGTTGGCTGAGTTGTTCGTCCTTGAGCGACACATTGCACAAGGCGCCCAGGCCGGTGTTGACGCCATAGGCGCGCTCGCCGCTTTCGACGATACGCTGGACGATGGCCTGGGCATTGTCGATCCGCGCCCAGGCCTGGGCCGACAGCTCAAGCTCGGCACCGAAGCGGGCGACGGTGACCACGTCCTGCCAACGCAACGGGGCGTCGGCGATGATGATTTTTTCAGCCTGGGGCATCTAAAGCCTCATACACATAAAGTTGCCAATAACATTTGTGGCGAGGGGATTTATCCCCGCTGGGCTGCGCAGCAGCCCCAAACCAGGCAGTGGAATCAGCCTGACACAACTGGATGGAAATATTGGGGCCGCTTCGCAGCCCAACGGGGATAAATCCCCTCGCCACAACTGCGTCCGGCCTTACACCACCGCAGCCCTGCGCTGCACGAACCGATCGACATACTCATCCGCCGGCGAGTGCAGGATCTCCCGGGGCGTGCCGACCTGGATCAGCTTGCCGTCCTTGAGAATCGCGATGCGGTTGCCGATGCGCACGGCCTCGTCGAGGTCGTGGGTGATGAAGACGATGGTCTTGTGCAGGGTCTTTTGCAGCTCGAGCAACTGGTCCTGCATTTCGGCGCGGATCAGCGGGTCGAGGGCGCTGAAAGCTTCGTCCATCAGGATGATGTCGGTATCCGCCGCCAAGGCACGGGCCAGGCCCACACGCTGACGCATGCCGCCGGAGAGCTGGTGCGGGTATTTGTTCTCGTAGCCCTTCAGGCCCACAGTGTTGATCCAGTGCAGCGCGCGCTCGGCACACACCTGCTTGCTTTCGCCGCGCACTTTCAAACCGTAGGCGACGTTGTCCAGCACGCTCTTGTGGGGCAGCAGGCCGAAGCTCTGGAACACCATGCTGATCTTGTGCCGACGGAATTCGCGCAAGGCGTCCATGTCCAGTTGCAGAATGTCTTCGCCGTCCACCAGGATCGCGCCGCTGGTGGGGTCGATCAGTCGGTTGAAATGCCGTACCAGGGTGGATTTGCCAGAGCCGGACAGCCCCATGATCACGAAGATCTCGCCGGTGCCGATGCTCAGCGACAGGTCGTTCACACCGACCACGCAACCGGTGTCGGCCAGTACCTGGTCCTTGGTCTTGTTCTGGCGGATCAGGTCCAGGGCTTCCTTGGACCGGTTGCCGAAAATCTTGAAGACGTTCTTGACTTCGATCTTGCTGATGGCTGCGTTGTTCATTTGCTCACCTCATGCCGAGGACGACCATAGGCCTGGGTAATGCGGTCGATGACCACGGCGAGAATCACGATCGCCAGCCCGGCTTCCAGGCCGCGTCCGACGTTGAGGGTCTGGATCCCCACCAGCACATCCTCACCCAAGCCACGGGCACCGATCATCGAAGCGATGACGACCATCGACAGGGCCATCATGGTGGTCTGGTTGATCCCGGCCATGATGCTCGGCAGGGCCAGGGGCAGTTGCACGCCGAACAGCTGTTGCCAGCGGTTGGCGCCGAAAGCGTTGATGGCTTCCATCACTTCACCGTCTACCTGGCGGATGCCCAGGTCGGTCAGGCGAATCAATGGCGGCGCGGCATAGATCACCGTGGCGAAGATCGCCGGGACCTTGCCCAGGCCGAACAGCATCAACACCGGAATCAGGTACACGAAGCTCGGCATGGTCTGCATGATGTCCAGCAACGGCATCAGCACCGAACGCAGGCGATTGCTGCGAGCCGAGAGAATGCCCAGCGGGATGCCGATCAACACCGAGATCAGCGTCGCCACCAGCATCAGCGCGAGGGTCTGCATCAGTTTGTCCCACAGGCCCACCGCGCCCACCAGGAACAGCAGGCCGACGATCACCGCCGTGGCGACGACTTTGCGGGTCGCATGCCAGGCAACACCAGCGACGATGGCCAGCATCAACCACCAGGGCGCCATGCGCAGCAGGCCTTCGAGGTTGACGATGGCCCACAGCAGGGTGTCGGAGATGTGCCGGAACACATCGCCGTAGTTCGTCACCAGGGCGTCGACCCAACCGTTGACCCAGTCGGCGATGGAAAAGGTAAAGCTTTCGGGAAACATAAGAGACTCTCGATCAGGGGGATGCGGTGAATGTCCCGGCCAACCCCACGGGTGGCCGGGAAGTATTCAACCTACAGAGCCGCGTCGATTTTCTTGGCAGCGTCTGCGCTCACCCAGGCGTGCCAGACTTCAGGATGTTCCTTCAGGAAGATCTTCGCCAGTTTCGGCGACTCGATCCGCTCCTTGGCCATGCGTCCGAGGTTCTGGTTCAGGATGTCGATGGGCAGGTTGACCTTCTCCAGCACCGCCACCAGCTCCGGGGCCTCGTCATGGAAGGTCTTGGACAGGCCGACCTTGATGCTCACGCTTTTATCCACGCCCGGTTTTTCTTCCAGTTTCACCAGGTCCACCTGGCCCATCAGCGGGGTTGGCGACCAGTAGTAGAACAGGATCGGCTCGCCACGCTTGTAGCTCGACAACACTGCCGCATCCAGCGCCGGGCCGGTGCCTGGACGGAAGTTGGTGTAGGTTTTTTCCAGGCCATAGCTTTTCAGCATCTCGCTGTTGTCCAGCTCGCAGGTCCAACCGGCCGGGCAGTTGTAGAAACGGCCCTTGGACGGCTCTTCCGGGTCCTTGAACACGGCGGCGTACTGGCCCAGGTCGGCGATGTTCTTCAGGCCCGGGGCCTTGGCTTCCAGCTTGCGCTTGGCGTCGCCTTCGATCACGTAGCGCGGCACGTACCAGCCTTCGATAGCCCCCACCACCGGGGCACCGACGCCGACCACCTTGCCGGCCTTCTCGGCTTTGTTCCAGACTTCGCTGCGGCCGACCCACTCTTCGGCAAACACCTGGATGTCGTTGCTGCTCAGGGCGTTTTCCATGGTGATGGAGTTGCCCGGCAGGCTGTCGGTCTTGCAGTCGTAGCCTTTTTCCAGCACCACTTGCAGGACGTCGGTCAGCAGCATGGCGCTTTCCCAGTTCAGGCCGGCGAACTTCACCGGTTTGCCCGACTCGCACCAACCCGCCGCTTGCGTGGCCCCGGCGCTGGCCAGCAGGCCCATGGAAAGCAACGTGGTCAGCAGGGTCTTGTTCGATTTCATTGTGTGACGCTCCTAATCAGTGAATTGGCTTACGGCAGTCAAGAGGCATCCAGCCCTGTCAACGTCCCATCAGACCGCTTGGATGCGGCCCGCCCTGCTCGGTTGTGCGTCAACCGCGTCCTGCTCGACCGGCAGGATCAATTGATCGGGTACAGCGCTATGCCACTTCCTGGCGGCGATGTAATACAGCGTCGCCGGAACCACCAGGCCGATGATCCACGAGATGTCCACGTCCCCCATCGCTGCCACCAGCGGACCGGTAAAGAACTTGGTGGAGATGAACGGCAACTGAACCAGTACACCCAACACATAAACGCTGATACCGAGAACGTTCCAGCGACCGTAGCGACCGTTCGGGTCGGCCAGTGCCGGCACGTCATAGCGCTCGCGGGTGATGCAGTAATAGTCCACCAGGTTGATCGCGCTCCAGGGCGTAAAGAACGCCAGCAAGAACAGGATGAAGGACTTGAACGCACCGAGGAACGAGTGCTGGCCGAGCAGCGCGATCAGGGTCGCGGCACCGACGATGACCAGCACGAAGACCAGGCGCTGCAAACGCGTTACGTTCAGGTGTCCACGGAAACCGCTGATGATGGTGGCAATGCACATGAAGCTGCCGTAGGAGTTCAGCGTGGAAATGGTGACCTTGCCGAATGCGATGCTGAAGTACAGCAACGCAGCGGTGGCGCCGGCACCCCCCAGGCCAACGATGTAGGCCACTTCGTGACCCGCGAACTGCCCGTTGGCCGAGGCGGCGGCAAACACGCCGAGGATCATCGCCACCTGCGCGCCGATGACCGAACCGGCGCCTGCGGCCAAGAAGGTTTTCAGCGAGGAAGTCTTGCTCGGCAGGTAACGCGAATAGTCAGCCACGTAAGGGCCGAAGGCGATCTGCCAGGATGCCGCGAGCGACACCGCAAGCAGGAAGCTGCTCCAGCTGAAATGGCGGATTTGCAGGAGTGCGCCAACGTCCGTCTGGCTGATCAGGCGAGCGAACAGGTAAACAAAGGCAATCACACCAATAACACTGGCGACACGGCCAATGAAGTGAATCACCCGATAACCGAGCACCGTGACCAGCACGATCACACTGGCGAAAATCAGGATGCCGACACTGTCGCTGACACCAAACAACTGGCCCAGCGCCTGGCCGGACAGTACGGTTCCCGTGGCGGTGAAACCCAGGTACATCAGGCACACCAGCACGATCGGGATGGCCGCGCCATAAACACCAAACTGCACCCGACTGGAGATCATCTGCGGCAAGCCAAGCTTGGGTCCCTGGGCGGCATGCAACGCCATGACGCCACCACCGAGCAACTGGCCGATCAGCAAACCGATCAACGACCAGAACACATCCCCGCCCAACACCACCGCCAACGCGCCGGTGACAATGGCGGTGATTTGCAGGTTGGCCCCCATCCACAGGGTGAACTGGCTCAACAGACGACCGTGTCTCTCCGCCTCCGGGATGTAGTCGATCGAACGTTTCTCGATCAACGGCTTGCTGCTTGCACGTGTGCTGGTGACGGCCATGGTTCAACCTCTGTGGATTGTTCTGGTTATTGGACTACGCCTGTAGGAGCTGCCGAGTGCAACGAGGCTGCGATCTTGTCCTGGACGATTGAGTCGCAAGCGAAATATCAAGATCAAAAGATCGCAGGCTTCGCCAGCTCCTACCCGGTAATCATCGGCAGGTTCAGCCCCTGCTCCTTGGCGCAGTCGATCGCGATCTGGTAACCGGCATCGGCATGACGCATCACGCCAGTGCCCGGGTCGTTGTGCAGCACGCGAGCAATACGCTCGGCCGCCTCATCGGTACCGTCGCAGACAATCACCATGCCCGAGTGCTGGGAGAAGCCCATGCCGACGCCGCCACCGTGGTGCAGCGAGACCCAGGTCGCGCCGCTGGCGGTGTTGAGCAAGGCGTTGAGCAGCGGCCAGTCGGAGACAGCGTCGGAGCCGTCCTGCATGGATTCGGTTTCACGGTTGGGGCTGGACACGGAACCGGAGTCCAGGTGATCGCGACCGATGACGATCGGCGCCGACAGCTCGCCACTGCGCACCATTTCGTTGAACGCCAGGCCCAGCTTGGCGCGCTGGCCCAGGCCGACCCAGCAGATACGCGCCGGCAAGCCCTGGAAGCTGATGCGCTCGCGGGCCATGTCCAACCAGTTGTGCAGGTGGGCGTCGTCGGCGATCAGTTCCTTGACCTTGGCGTCGGTCTTGTAGATGTCCTGCGGGTCACCCGACAGCGCGGCCCAGCGGAACGGACCGATGCCGCGGCAGAACAGCGGACGGATATACGCCGGCACGAAGCCTGGGAAATCGAAGGCATTCTCGACGCCTTCTTCCTGGGCCATCTGGCGGATGTTGTTGCCGTAGTCGAAGGTTGGCACGCCCATTTTCTGGAAGGCCAGCATGGCTTTGACGTGCACGGCCATCGATTGCTTGGCGGCTTTCACCACGGCGGCGGGCTCGGTCTTGGCACGGGCACGGTATTCGTCCCAGGTCCAACCGGCCGGCAGGTAGCCGTTGAGCGGGTCGTGGGCGCTGGTCTGGTCGGTGACCATGTCCGGACGCACACCGCGACGGACCATTTCCGGCAGGATTTCAGCGGCGTTCCCACACAGAGCGATGGAAATTGCTTTGCCTTCGGCGGTGTATTTCTCGATACGGGCCAGGGCGTCGTCGAGGTCGGTGGCCTGCTCGTCGACGTAACGGGTCTTGAGGCGGAAATCGATACTGACCTGCTGGCATTCGATGTTCAGCGAGCACGCGCCGGCCAGGGTGGCGGCCAACGGCTGTGCGCCACCCATGCCGCCCAGGCCGGCGGTCAGGACCCAGCGGCCCTTGAGGTTGGAGTCGTAATGCTGGCGACCGGCCTCGACGAAGGTTTCATAGGTGCCCTGCACGATGCCCTGGCTGCCGATGTAGATCCAGCTGCCGGCGGTCATCTGGCCGTACATGGCCAGGCCCTTGGCGTCGAGTTCGTTGAAATGTTCCCAGGTGGCCCAGTGCGGTACCAGGTTGGAGTTGGCGATCAGTACGCGCGGGGCATTGCTGTGGGTCTTGAACACGCCCACCGGCTTGCCGGATTGCACCAGCAGGGTTTCGTCGTCATTCAGGTTGGTGAGGCTTTCGACGATCTTGTCGTAGCACTCCCAGTTGCGTGCCGCACGGCCGATGCCACCGTAGACCACCAGTTCCTTGGGGTTCTCGGCCACTTGCGGGTCGAGGTTGTTCATCAGCATGCGCAGCGGCGCTTCAGTCAGCCAGCTCTTGGCGGTCAGCGTGTTACCGCGAGGGGCGCGAATTTCAACGTCACGGTATTTTTCGGGTTTGCGGGTAGCGTCGGTCACAGCAAAAACTCCTCAGCGATCAATCCAGACCAGCCCGGGCAGTGGGCAGCGATTTTGCGAACGTTGCGTTGAATATCGGTGACTCATACGCATACGTCTTTACTTGTATGTACAAGCATATGCAATCAAGCGGCCAACTTGTTGAGGTCGTGCTTGAGAAGCATTTTTGAAATGGCTGGGAGGCGCGGAATTGAAGGGTTGCCGAGGTGAATTAAATTTTTTGAGGACTTTTTTGTGCAAAGCAGAGAGGGGTAAACAAGCGTGGTGTTGCGCCACGCTGGGGCATTCGGTAACAAACTGGTGCGGCTGAAGAAACAGTAAGGCGTGCTTCTGTGGCGAGGGGATTTATCCCCGCTGGGCTGCGAAGCGGCCCCTCTTGGTGCCAACTCAACAGCTTCGGAGCCAACTGATTTGGGGTCGCTCCGCGACCCAGCGGGGATAAATCCCCTCGCCACAAGGATGTACCGCTGAGACTAGCGGGCAGTCAGTTCGATCACGCAGCACTGGCCGTCCGTGGAAATCTCCAGCAATCCAGTGTTACCGCTCAATTGCAAACAATCGTATAGGGCCAGTTCTGCGGCGGACTCGCCGACCTTGACGTGCAGCGCCGGGTCCGCACTGAACACCAGCACCGTCCCCGCCTCGCTGAAAAACCGCTGCTCATCCGCCAGCCACTGTAACCGCGCCCGGTAACGCTGGGGCGAGTAGATCAGGTTGAAGTCGCGAATCGGCCCGCCCAGCAACGTGCAATGCACATGGCTCTCACCGCTGAACGCAAAGGGATCCAGGGGATGCAACGGCCGTGTGGCCTGGCCATCGACGGTCAGGGTCATGCCATCGCCCTGCAAGACGCTGATGACGCGCTCGTAACCGGGGAAGGTGGAAAAACCGCCCGACTCACCAATGTCGGCAATCGACAACCGCCAACCGAAACCCTCCAGGCCGGTGCCGGCGTCACGGGTGATTTCCTCGGTGCTGCCACCGCCGTTTTTCCAGGGCATGCGTGGGTAATCCGCCGCACGTAGAACCTTCAAGTCACTCACTTATGGAATCGCCCTTCCAGACTATGACGGGAGCCCGGGTGAATCAGCCGCGCGGCAGTCACCGGCTGGCGACCGGACCAGGTACGACGGCGGATCAGCAGGCACGGCTCGCCCTTTTCGATCTGCAGCAGTTTGCATTCATTCGGCTCGGCGAGGATCGCTTCCACCACATGTTCGCCTTCGGTCAGCGGCGCGACCTGGTTCAGATAGGCGTAGGGCGTTTGCAGGGTAAAGTCCTGCTTGAGGTATTCCGGCGCCACCAGTGCGTTGACGAAGCGGTCCTCGATCTGCACCGGAATGTCATTTTCGAAATGCACGATCAGCGAGTGGAACACCTTCTGGCCTTCACGCATGTCCAAGGCCAGGGCGCGTTCGGAACCGGCAGCCTCTTCTTCCAGGGTGATGACCTTGCAGGTGTGGCGATGGCCGCGGGAGGCAATCTCGTCGGCAATGTTATGCACTTCGAACAGCGCGGACTGGCTCTTGGGCTCGGCCACGAACGTGCCGACGCCCTGCATGCGCACCAACAGGCCATCGGCGGTCATTTCCCGCAGGGCACGGTTGATGGTCATGCGGCTGAAGCCCAGCTGGCTGACCAGTTCGCTTTCCGACGGCACGCGGTAATGCGGCGGCCAGTTTCCACTGTCGATCTGCTGAGTGATCATCTGTTTGACGCGGGCGTACAGGGGTGCCGGACTGTCACCCAGGTTTGCGGCCAGCGGCGGTTTGGCAGGCGGAGTCGGCACGGCGGTTCCCTGTTCTGCTTATGAAGGTTGCTAGCTTGCCGGAGTTTACCGGCCAGGCAAACGTCTGTATATGTATATACAAATTACGCACGATGAGGTTGAACCATGTCCGCCTTCTTTGCCGAACGCGCACTGCTGCCTAGTGGATGGGCCAATGATGTACGTCTTGAAGTCGACGCCGAAGGCGTCCTGACCCGTATCCAGGCCGGTTCCCACGCAGACGGCGCCGAACGGCTGGGCGGTCCGCTGCTGCCGGGCATGCCGAACCTGCACTCCCATGCGTTCCAGCGGGCCATGGCCGGGCTGGCGGAAGTGGCGGGCAATCCCAACGACAGTTTCTGGACCTGGCGCGACCTGATGTACCGCTTGGTCGGAAAAATCAGCCCCGATCAGCTCGGCATCATCGCCCGACAGCTGTACATCGAAATGCTCAAGGCCGGTTACACCTCGGTCGCCGAATTCCATTACGTCCACCACGACACCGACGGCACGCCTTACGCCGACCCGGCGGAGCTGGCCTTGCGCATCAGCCACGCCGCCAACAGCGCCGGCATCGGGCTGACGCTGCTGCCGGTGCTCTACAGCCATTCGGGTTTTGGCGGCCAGGCGCCCAATGATGGGCAGCGTCGGTTCATCAACAGCACCGAGAACTACTTGAAGCTCCAGTCACGCCTGCAACCGATCCTGGCCGGGCAACCGGCGCAGGCGCTGGGGTTGTGCTTCCATTCCCTGCGTGCCGTGACACCCGGACAGATCCAGGAGGTGCTGGCCGCCAGCGACGCCCACTGCCCGGTGCATATCCACATCGCCGAGCAGCAGAAGGAAGTCGACGACTGCCTGAGCTGGAGCGGCGCCCGTCCGCTGCAATGGTTGTACGAAAACACCGAAGTGGATCAACGCTGGTGCCTGGTTCACGCCACCCACGCCAACGCCCACGAAGTCAGTCTCATGGCCCGGAGCCGGGCGATTGCCGGCCTGTGCCTGACCACCGAAGCCAACCTGGGCGACGGTATCTTTCCGGCCGTGGATTTCCTCGCCCTGGGTGGGCGCCTGGGTATTGGCTCCGACAGCCACGTGTCATTGAGCGTGGTGGAAGAATTGCGTTGGCTGGAATACGGCCAGCGCCTGCGGGATCAACGACGTAACCGGCTGTATCGGGCGGATCAGCCGATGGTCGGGCGGACATTGTTCGATGCTGCGCTGGACGGTGGCGCCCAAGCCCTCGGACAACCCATCGGCGCTCTCGAAGTCGGCAAGCGTGCCGACTGGCTGGTACTCGATGGCAACGACCCTTACCTCGCCACGGCCCAGGGCGACGGCATTCTCAATCGCTGGCTGTTTGCCGGTGGGGATCGTCAGGTGCGGGATGTCATGGTGGCCGGGAAATGGGTGGTGCGTGACGGACATCACGCCTCGGAAGAAGACAGCGCCCGGGCGTTTACCCAGGTATTGCGCGAACTTCTAGGCTGACCACAATCCCCCTGTGGGAGCGAGCCTGCTCGCGATGAGGCCTTTACATTCAACAGAGATGTTGATTGAAAGTCCGTCATCGCGAGCAGGCTGCTCCCACAGGGTTATGATCTGGCAGTCAATCCGACGTCTTTGCCATCTGCCGGTCCGACGCGCGCCAGATCAACCGCGTCGTGTCATAGCCCTGCTGACGCGCCTTGCTCAGCAATTCTTCGCGCACCACACCGTTGACAGTCGGCGTACGGGACAACAGCCACATGTAGCGCCGGCTAGGATCACCAACGATGGCAGTCTTGTAGTCGTCGCTGACGTACAACACCCAATATTGTCCCTTCGACGCGCCCGGCAGGATCCGAGAGAACCAGGTATCGAATTCGACCCAGAGCTTGTCGGTCTTGCCTGGCACCTGGGGCGTGGCGGTGCCCTTGACTTCTTCCCACTTCCAGTCCGAGGTCAGGCAGCGATTGAACACCCCCATGTTGCCATCAGGCTTGAGGGTGTAATGGGCTTCGGATTGCGCGCAGTTGCGCTGGAAATACATTGGCAGGCGGGCCAACTCGTACCAGGTCCCTTGGTAACGCTTGAGATTGACGCTGTTGACGGTCTTGGGCGCCAACGGGTCTTCGCCAGAAGTGGCACAGCCGGCCAATACCAGGCCGGCTAAAAGCACTAACAATAACCGCATCATTATTTTTCTCCCGTGGGCACTTGGCCCCGGTTTACTTCAGGCCTTGGCCGGAAAACATCAACACTTTCTCACCGGCATACTGCACGCTGATAAAGCTTTTCTGGTCGCCCCAGGTGCAACTGGACATGCCGAGCGCGCCCGAACAGTCGGTCGGTTTTCCCAGTAACGTTTCGACTTCGGCCTTGGACATGCCGGCGGACAGCTTCGAATAGTTTTCCTGGTTGACCTTGCTGCATGCGGTCAACAAGACGCACAAAGACAACAACGCGATAGATCGCAGGGACATCGTGAAACTCCTGGAGCGGAAGGAAGGTGGCAGGGTGCCAACCTGAAGCTTAGAAGAGAAAACCCCTATCTGGTTCCCCGGCAACACTGGTATTTATTGGCTCAAAAGCAGGTGTTTCGTCGGTAAATCAAACCGTTTGTGATCGCGTCGTGCATTTCGTCGGGTTTACCCCGTTGACGCCTGAACTCTGGCGCTTGCGGGTCGATAAAAAGAACAGCGTGGAATCCTGCCTTATGGCAAATTGACACCCCTTCCTGACCAGCTCCTGTGCGGTAGCGCTCTTAATGACCAGAAACATGAAATTCAGCCACAAAATCCTGCTGGCCGCCGCTCTCGTGGTTGCCGTTGCATTCGCCTGTTTCATCCTGTTCAACGACTACCGTCAGCGCCAGAGCCTGCACAACAGCACCGAAACCTCCATGCAGGAACTCGGCAGCCTGACCAGCCGTAATATCCAGACCTGGGTCGACGGTCGTATCCAATTGCTGCAATCGCTGGCCCAGCAGATCGCCGTGGACGGCAGCAGCGCCACCAGCCTCAAGCGTGCAGTCGACCTGCCGGCCTATACCGGCAACTTCCAGCTCAGCTATTTCGGTGGCGTCGACGGCGTGATGTTCTCGGTGCCGGCGGGTAATCGCGCCGCCGACTACGATCCTCGCGCCCGTGGCTGGTACAAGGCCGCCAACAGCGCACAGCAAACCATTGTCACCGAACCCTACATTGCCGCCTCTTCGGGCAAACTGGTGATCACCGTTGCCACCCCGGTACAGCATCAGAACCAGATGATCGGCGTGGCGGGTGCAGACATCGACCTGTCGAGCGTCAGCGCCATCATCAACTCGCTGAACTTCGGCGGCCACGGCCACGCGTTCATCGTCAGCGCCGACGGCAAGATCCTGATCCATCCCGACAGCAAACGCATCCTCAAGACCCTCGCCGAGGCCTACCCCAACGGTGCGCCGCAAGTCAGCCCGGGCATGAAGGAAGTCGAACTCGACGGCAAGACCCAGTTCATCTCCTTTACCCGGGTCAACGGCGTACCGGGAGCCGATTGGTACGTGGCACTGGTGCTCGACAAGGACACCGCGCTGGCCATGCTCAGCGAATTCCGTACTTCGGCGCTGATCGCCATGGTCATCGCCGTGGTGTTCATCATCGCCCTGCTGGGCATGTTGATCCGCGTGCTGATGCAACCGCTGCTGACCATGGGTCGTGCAATGCATGACATCGCCGAAGGCGAAGGCGACCTGACCCGACGCCTGACCATTCACGGCCAGGACGAATTCGGTGCCCTGGGTACCTCCTTCAACCGTTTCGTCGAGCGTATCCACACCTCGATCCGTGAAGTGGCCTCGGCCACCGGCCAGGTCAACGAAGTGGCACTGCGCGTGGTCAGCGCCTCCAACTCCTCGATGTTCAACTCCGACCAGCAGGCCTCGCGCACCAGCAGCGTGGCAGCCGCTATCAACCAGCTCGGCGCCGCTGCCCAGGAAATCGCCCAGAACGCCGCCCTCGCCTCGCAACACTCCAGCGACGCCCGCAACCTGGCCGAAGACGGACAGCAAGTGGTGGATAAAACCATCGCCGCCATGCAGCAGCTGTCGGCCAAGATCAGCGATTCGTGCGGCAACATCGAAACCCTGAACAGCAACACGGTGAACATCGGCCAGATCCTTGAGGTCATCACCAGCATTTCCCAACAGACCAACCTGCTCGCCCTGAACGCCGCCATCGAAGCAGCCCGCGCAGGTGAAGCCGGGCGCGGCTTCGCCGTGGTGGCCGATGAAGTGCGCAACCTGGCCCACCGCACCCAGGACTCGGCGCAGCAAGTGCAGAAAATGATCGAAGAATTGCAAGTCGGCGCACGGGAGGCGGTACTGACCATGACCGACAGCCAGCGCCAGAGCGAAAGCAGCGTCGGCATCGCCAACCAGGCCGGCGAACGCCTGGGCAGCGTGACCCAGCGCATCGGTGAGATCGACGGCATGAATCAGTCAGTGGCGACGGCCACCGAAGAGCAGACCGCCGTGGTGGAGTCGATCAACGTCGACATCACCGAGATCAACACACTGAACCAGGAAGGCGTGGAAAACCTGCAAGCCACCTTGCGGGCCTGCACCGACCTTGAACAGCAGGCGGCGCGGTTGAAGCAGTTGGTGGGTAGCTTCCGGATCTAGAGTGTCTGCACTTGCCTCATCGCGAGCAGGCTCGCTCCCACAGTTGACCGGGTTCCGTCAGAGGAAACGCAATCGAATGTGGGAGCGAGCCTACTCGCGATGGAGGCATCAGCCACACCGAAAAATCAGAACCTGGACCCAGGCCTGTTCAGGAATTCCACTTCCTCAGCCGTAGACGCCCGCCCCAACACCGCATTGCGATGGGGAAACCGTCCAAACCGGGCGATGATCTTCTGATGCCGTTCGGCATAGTCCAGATTGTTTTCGAACACCGCCCGATCCGCTTCCGGCTGCTCTCGAAGCAGATCGATAAACCGGGATACGGCTTCGTTCTGCACGGCGAGGTTTTCGCAGTGCTCGAGCACCAGGTAGATGAATACGCGCTGGATGGGTTTGAGCTGCCGGTCCAAACCCGCCGCCAGCCCCTGGGCCACCAACGCCTGGGCGCGCAGATCGCCGGAGAAGGCCTTGGGCGTGTCGCGGAAGATCATCCGCGGGAACTGATCGAGCAATATCACCAGGGCCAGCCAACCTTCCGGGCGTTGCGCCCAGTCGGTCAAGTCGCCGGCCAGTGCCTGCTCGACCTGATCGCCAAAACGCTCGCGCGCCTGGCGATCATGGTGCTTGCCAAACCACAGCTTGTTCTTGTCAGCCGCTATTTCGTCCGGTGTATCGGCTGAACCAAACCACCAATCGAGTAACGGCTGCCAAGGCTCGGCCATGGTTTATTCCTTGTGGTACGCCGTGGCGCGGGCCACTTCTTCCTTCGAACCGAGGAACACCGCCACGCGCTGGTGCAAGCCTTCAGGCTTGATGTCGAGGATGCGCTGGTGACCATCAGTGGATGCGCCGCCGGCCTGTTCCACCAGGAACGACATCGGGTTGGCTTCGTACATCAGGCGCAGCTTGCCCGGCTTGGTCGGCTCGCGGCTGTCGCGTGGGTACATGAACAAGCCGCCACGGTTCAGGATGCGGTGTACGTCGGCAACCATCGCGGCCACCCAGCGCATGTTGTAGTTCTTTTTCAACGGGCCTTCTTCACCGGCCAGCAACTCGCCGACGTAGCGCTGCACCGGGGCTTCCCAGTGACGCTGGTTGGACATGTTGATGGCGAATTCCTGAGTGCTTTCAGGAATGGTGATGTTCTCGTGGGTCAGCACGAAGCTGCCCATCTCACGATCCAGGGTGAAACCCTTGACGCCGTCGCCCAGGGTCAGCACCAGCATGGTCTGCGGGCCATAGATGGCATAACCGGCGGCCACTTGCTCGGTGCCTGGCTGCAGGAAGGCCTTTTCGTTCAGGGCTTCGTTCTGGCTCAGGTATTCGTTCGGGCAACGCAATACCGAGAAAATGGTACCGACCGGTGCGTTGATGTCGATGTTCGACGAACCGTCCAGCGGGTCGAACACCAGCAGGTAGGCCCCCTTGGGGTATTTGCCCGGGATCTGGTAGGCATTGTCCATTTCCTCGGACGCCATGCCGGCCAGGTGACCGCCCCATTCGTTGGCTTCGAGCAGGATTTCGTTGGAAATCACGTCGAGTTTCTTCTGCACTTCGCCCTGCACGTTTTCGGTGCCCATGCTGCCCAGGACCCCACCCAGCGCGCCTTTGGACACGGCGTGGCTGATTTCCTTGCAGGCACGCGCCACCACTTCGATCAAAAAGCGCAGATCGGCAGGGGTATTGTTGCTGCGGGTCTGCTCAATCAAATAGCGACTCAAGGTAACGCGAGACATGGACGGCTCCGAAGAATAGGGGGCGGAAAAACCTGCGCAGTTTAGCGCGAGTCGGGACTTAATTCCTCCTATGAGACGGGATATGGAGGATTGAGTTCACGGGTGACGTCATCGCGAGCAAGCTCGCTCCCACAGTTGACCGGGTTCCGTCAGAGGAAACGCAATCAAATGTGGGGGCGAGCCTGCTCGCGATGGGTGCAAAGCACCCGCCTTCAGGATTTGACCGGCGGCTTGCGCAGCAGGCTGAACGCCATCGACCCAAGAAACAGCACGCTGAGCACCAGCACCGCCCACAGGCCGATTTTTTTCCAGTTGGTCCCGACGACCGCCGGTGCCGTTTCGACCGCCGGCGTCGAGGTCGTAGCCCCATTCACCGTCGCCATGCCCAGGGTCGCCAGGCGCGAAGGACGGTAATCGGGTACCAGCGTCGTCAGTGGCAGGCTGGCCGCCTTCACCGTCGCGCTGCCCAGCGCCAGACTGTAGGGGCCTTCGCCACGTGCGAGGAACACCACCTGGGTCGGGCGCACGGCAAAGCGCAGGGCCGGTGCTTCGGTACCAAGGCCGCCGCCGCGCTCATCCACCGTCAGCTTCAACTGCTGGACGGTCTGGCCGGACAACTGCAGTTGGTTCTGCACCACATCCTGACCATTCTGGGTCAGGCGATACAACAAACCGCTGCCCATCGACTGCCAGGGATGACTGCTCTCACGGCGCCCGGCCAGGGTCACCGGCGCCAGGCTGTTGGCCTGGCTCAGCTCGACCTGCACCTCCTCGATGTTCAGCCCCATGGGCAACTGCCAGGTGTATTCACCGGCCTTCGTGGTGCTGCCGGCCAACGGTTGCGACCAGGCCAGCGGCAACGGCAGGCTTTCGCGGCTGGCGCTCTGCAACTGCGCCGACGTCAGCACCGGCGCGGAGGACGGCGAATCCCACAGCAACCGCAGGTAACGCGCCGATTGTCCCGGCAGGTTCACTTCATGCTGCTCGACCCGCTCATCGGCAAAGGTCAGGCGCGCCACCTGGCCTTCGCCCCACGACTGCCAGCTCTGCAGGTCATCGCTGGCTTCGATGGTGAACCGCTGGAAGCCGTCGCGTTCACTGGTCCAGTCGAGAATCAGCTGCTGCAAGGGCGCCTTGATCGCGCTGGCATCCAGCAGCCAGCCGCGCAACTCCTCTTCCCCCGCCTCGAGCCGACTGGCCGGCTGGACTTCCACCAGCGTACCGTTGGCATTCGACTGCACCCGCACACTGGGCGCGCGCTCGTTGTCATCGGCAGCGTTGTACAGCGGGAACCATTTCACGTCGGTGAGGGTGCGGCTTTCCCGGCTCTGCGCCGCCTCGCGAACCAGCGCATAAGCCTGGGCCTGCCCGGCCGCGTTGAAGACCCGCAAGTCGCTCAGGTCGGTCTGTCGCGCTTGCAACTGGACCTCCAGCGGCAACGGCAGGCGATACCACGGCCCCTCGCCACTCAAGGTCAACGGCACCTGGTGGGCGAAGTCCGCCGGTTGCTCCTGGGCCGTAGCCGACGAAGCCAGCCATAAACATGCCACCCACAACCCGACCACACCCAGGCCGATCCGACTCAACTTGCGACTCAAGATGACACTCCCTCATTGACAGGCATCGGCGGCTCAGCCTCTGCAACCGTTTCCGGCCGTTTGGGCGGCAGCGGCGCGAAGTAGCCCACCACCAACAGCAGTACACCCACGCCGATAAACGACACGATCCGCGCCAGACCGCCACGGTTACTCAATTCGACAAAGAACAGCTTGGCCACTACCACGGCAATCAGCGCCGCACCGATCAGCCATACCTCGCGGCGATGCCGCAGATGTCCGCCGATCATCAGGCCCAGGGCGATCAAGGTCCAGACGAGGGACAACCCGGCTTGCACGAACATGGATTCGAGCAGCGCCTCCAACTCGAACGGCACGTCCAGCCAATGGTGGGCGCTGCGCATCACCAGGGCGGTGAAGAACGCGAACAACGATGCCCCGGCAATCAACTGGGCGACGTGTTCGGCATGGGCCCAACGGATCGCCAACTGCGCCAGCGCGCTACGGATCCATATGTAGACACCGAACAAGGCAAACAGCAGGCCCAGCTCCAGCGGGTTGAGCAGGGGTACGTACGGCAACGGCTCGGCGATGCCATTGCTGAAGGTGTTGGCCAGCCAGAACCAACCGAGCATCAACAGGGCCAGGGGCGCCGCCGCGTAGACACGGTATTCCCGCGGCTGGGCCGACACCGGCCACGGCCAGGCCCGCGGTGCGGCCATCAGCACCAGATACAGGCTCGGCAGGATCGCCCACCCCAACCAGCGCCAAGCGTTGTACTGCTCGGACAACAGCAACAGGCCATAACGCAGCTCAAGCGCCAATACGCCGATCAGCAGCCAGCAACCGAGCACATGGGCGGTACTGCGCGCCTGGGCCGGCAGCGTCGACGCCAGGCGTTTCAAGGACAGGAAATGCACGCCGAACACCGCCACCCAGGCCAGCCAGCCAAGGTCCGCCGCCGGGTGATAGCGATTGTGCCAGGTCGCGACGAGTACACAGCCCGCCGCCGGAATCAGTAACGTACACAGCAACCCCAGCGCCGACCACTTCAAGCGCAGCGCCAACACAGTCCATACCACCACACTGATGGCCGCGACCATCAGCAGCAAGCTGCCCTGCAGATTTTCCGGGGCAAACCGTAGCACTTCGCTGACCCAGGCCAGCGCCCACCAGCCGGCGCCCCAGACCAGCAACAGCTCGGACAAACGCCGCAGGCGCAAGGCTTCGAACACCGTCGCCGAATGGCCCCGCTGCAAGCGCCACGCGCCGACCAATGCCGCCAACCCCAGCACCAGTGGCGTCCAGAACCCGCTATGGGCCAGGGGCCGCAGCCCCTCGGCGTCGAGCGGCCCGAGCAACAGTGGCCCGGCAACGAGGAACGCCGCACCACCCAGCAGTTGCAACAACAGGCCGAAGACAAAACTCACGCGCTGTTTCAGATAGAGGCTCAGCCAGATGATCAACAGACCGCTGGCGGCCCACACACCGCTCGCCGTTTGCCACGGCAGAACGAACAGCACCGCGAGATTGATCAGCACCAGCCCCGCCAGCAACACCACGGACAATCCACGCAGCAAGCGCACATCGTTGCGCACCATCTCGTCGCGAGCCGCCAGCAACATGCCGCCGATCAATGCCAGGCCGATCAACGAGGCGCTGAGCAAGCCGCTCCAGCCGGCGTTGAGCACCGCCGCCGAATCCCCATCGGCGCCGCGCAAACGCATCAGGAACAGCGCGCCTCCCAGCAGTTGCACGCCAAACGCCGTGAACAGGAAGGCCCGCGATTGCAGGCGCAGACCGACAAACAGTGTCGCCAGACCGGCCAGCGCCCAGGCGATGGCGGTGCCATGGGTGAAGAAAAACAGCGGCGCCAGCAGATAAAGCGAGCCCAGGCCCAACACCGCCAGCACCGGCTGCACCTGACGCTCCCAACTCGCGGTGTGCCCGGGCGCCGCCTTACGCAACTGATAGAAGCTGAACAGCAGGGCCGCGCCCAGCATCAATGCGCCCAATGGGGCGCCCTGAAGCAGGCTGCCTTGGCCGAGCTGTAACTCGCCGAAGAACGCCCGTGCCGCACCTAGCTGCAGCAGCAAGGCAAACGCCCGCGCCAATGGCCGCTGCTGACGCAGGCCCAGCCAGAAAATCCCCGCGCCTTCCACCGCCCACGCTGCCGTGGTCCAACGGGCGTCGAGGCCCAGGGGAATCGCCAGGCTGGTAAAAATCACCCCCAGCGCCAGGCAGGTTTCAGCCAGCAACAAGGCACGTCCCCGCATCAACACACGGGCCAGGCCCATGTAGATCATGCCCAGGAACAAAGCACTGAACGCTGCGGCCAGGTCCAGGAACATCACCAGCGTGAGCTGCAAGCCGAAGGCCAGCAACGGCGGGCCGAACAGCATCGTGCCGTCCACGTAATCGCCCTTGCGCACCGACCAGCGCAGCAGCGCTTCACGGCTGTCATCCTCGGGGCCGTCGCTCATTTCCAGCAATTTGCGCCGGGTGAACAGCAAACCGATCGCCAGGTACATGAGGAAGAAGATGATCAGGAACGGCTCGGTGCTGAAGAACAGTTCCGGGGAATACGAACGCAGGCCCCAGGCGATGCCGATACCGAAGGTGCCGACAAAACCGATCAGGTTGAGCAGGCGCCAGGCCTTGAACCAGGCAATCGCGAGAATGCCGGTATTGAGCAGGATGAAGTAGCTGAACAGCGCGACATGGTTACCGCTGCCGGTGGAGGTCAGGATCGGCGCGGCAAAGCCGCCCAGCGCGGCGGCGGCCGCCAGCCCCAGGGCGTTCTGGGTCACCGCCAGGATCGCCGAGAACACCGTGACCGCCACCAGCAGCCCCAGGGCGGCCTTGGAATCGAGCAGTGGATGCAGGCGCATGGCGGCGAACACCGTCAGGTACAACACTGCAATGCCGGTACCCTGGAGCATCAGCGCATAACTGTTGTTGCGCTGGCGCAGCCACCAACCCAGGCCCAGCAGGCCCAACGCACTGGCCGCGACGCCGGCGTAACGCAGCTCGATCGGCACCACCATGCCTTCAGTGGCATAACGCAGCAGAAACGCCAGGCCGAGGAACAACAGCAGCACACCGACCCGCAACACGGTGTTGCCACCGAACAGCCAGTTGCGCGCACCGGCCACGGCACGCTCGATGAAACCGGGACCACGCGGGGTTGGCGGGGTGACAATCGGTTCCAGCGGCTGCGCTGCGCGGGCATCGCGCCGGGAAGTGACCGGCGCAGGAGTCCAGATGTCGTCGGGCAACGGTTGGCTGGCTTGGGTCGCCATCGCGGGAGTCGGTGCCAGGTCGGGCGGCAGTTCCCAGACCAATTCCGGTTCCGACTCGGGTTCTGCCTCGCTCCGGACCTCGGGCTGCGGGGCCTGTGCGACGACGATCTCGGGGGCCGGCACCGGTGCGCCCGGCGCAGATACAGTGCCGCGCTCAAGCACGGCAAGACGTGCTTCAAGCGTCAGCAGGCTTTGCTGGGCCGCTTCCAGCAGACTCTGTTGTTTGCCGGCCTGGGCCCCGAGGCGGCGCAGCCGCAAGACCAGAGCGATGCCGAGCCCCGACAACGCACCTATCAGCGCGTCGGCGAACGACTCATCCACCACCCAGCCGATTGCCAGGCCCAACAGCGTCAAAATCCATTGCATGGTTGATATCCCTGAGCGGCCCGTTGCGGGCATGACCGGGGTGATGCGGTGTCTGGCTCAGTCTAGTGGAACCGCACACAACCTGTGGGAGCGAGCCTGCTCGCGATGGGGCCGCCACATCCAACATTGATGCTGGCTGACAGTCCGCTATCGCGAGCAAGCCCGCTCCCACATCGATCATGAGGGTTTCCAGTACTGAATCCGGCCACACAGCCCGGCGAAACTGGCGCTCAGTATATCGACGAAGCCCATTTGCCGTTGGGCTTCGCTCACATTTCTTACAGCAAATGCTACTCGAGGGCTTTCCAGATGTCGGTGGCGTATTCGCGGATGGTCCGATCGGAGGAGAACCAGCCCATGCGCGCCGTGTTGAGCACCGCCGAGCGCCACCACTGCTTGGAATCGTGCCAGCGCTCTTCGACCTTGGCCTGGGCGTTCCAGTAGGCGTCAAAATCGGCGCAGACCAGGAAGCGGTCGTAGTCCACCAGCGAATCCACCAGGCCGGTGTAGCGCATCGGGTCGTCCGGCGAGAACACCCCGCCACGAATCGCCTGCAACACATCGCCGAGGCGATGGGACGCGGCAATGTCCGGCGCAGCGCTGAATTCACCGTTGCGCTTGCGAGCTTCCACCTGCTCGGCCGTCAGGCCGAAGATGAACATGTGCTCACCGCCCACCCGCTCATGCATTTCCACGTTGGCGCCGTCCATGGTGCCGATGGTCAGCGCACCGTTGAGGCCGAACTTCATGTTGCTGGTGCCCGACGCTTCGAAACCGGCCGTGGAGATCTGCTCCGACAGGTCCGCCGCCGGAATGATGCTTTCGGCCAGACTGACGTTGTAGTTGGGCAAGAACACCACTTTGAGCAGGCCACGCACGGTCGGGTCGTTGTTCACCACCCGGGCGATGTCGTTGGTCAACTTGATGATCAGCTTGGCCTGGTGATAGCTGGCAGCGGCCTTGCCGGCGAAGATTTTCACCCGTGGCACCCAGTCCACCTCCGGCTCGGCGCGAATCGCCTGGTACAGCGCCACGGTGTGCATCAGGTTGAGCAACTGGCGCTTGTACTCGTGGATCCGCTTGACCTGCACGTCGAACATCGCCGCCGGGTTCACCGCAATGCCCAGTCGCTCGTGGATCAGGTAGGCCAGGGCTTTCTTGCTGTGCAGGCGCTGCTCGGCGAACTGCTTGCGGAACGCCGGCTTGTCGGCGAAAGGCTCCAGTTCGACCAGGCGTTCTTCAGGGTTATCGAGCACGCTTGGGCCAAGCGCATCGACCATCATTGAGGTCAATTCGGCGTTGGCCTGGAACAACCAGCGGCGGAAGGTGATGCCGTTGGTCTTGTTGTTGATCCGCTCCGGGTAGAGCTTGTGCAGCTCCGAAAACACCGTGCTGCGCATCAGTTGCGTATGCAACCCCGACACCCCGTTGACGCTGTGGGAACCGAGGAATGCCAGGTTGCCCATGCGCACCCGGCGGCCGTTGTCTTCTTCGATCAGCGATACCGAGCGCAGCACGTCGAAATCGTGCACGCCCTTGGCCCGCAGCGAATCGATGTGCTGGGCATTGATCAAGTAGATGATCTGCATGTGTCGAGGCAGCATGCGCTCCATCAACCCCACCGGCCAGGTTTCCAGGGCTTCGGGCAGCAGCGTGTGGTTGGTGTAGGACAGCGTGTCCTGGGTGATCTGCCAGGCCGCGTCCCAGGCCACGTCGTAGACATCCACCAATTGGCGCATCAGCTCGGCCACGGCGATGGACGGGTGGGTGTCGTTAAGCTGGATCGCCGCGTGATCGCCCAGGGTCAGTACCGAAGTGTGCATGTTGCGATGGCGGCGCAGCAGGTCCTGCAGCGAAGCCGCAACGAAGAAGTATTCCTGGCGCAGGCGCAGCTCCTGCCCGGCCTCGGTGCTGTCGGCCGGGTAAAGCACGCGGGAAATGCTTTCGGCCCGGGCGACCTCAGCTACCGCCCCCAGGTGGTCGCCGGCATTGAAGCGTTCCAGGTGCAGGTCTTCCATCGCCCGGGCACGCCACAGGCGCAAAGTGTTCACACTCGCACCCCGCCAGCCCACCACCGGGGTGTCGTAGGCGATGGCCCGCACGGTTTCACCCGGAGACCAGACTTGCCGAGCCTTGCCGGTCTCGTCGGTGACGGTTTCGACGCTACCGCCGAAGCCGATCGGGTAGACCACTTCCGGCCGCTCGAACTCCCAGGGGTTGCCGAAATCCAGCCAATGCTCGGTCTGCTCCTGCTGCCAGCCATCGACGATCGCCTGGCGAAACAGGCCGTGCTCGTAACGAATGCCATAGCCATGGCCGGCGATGCCGAGGGTCGACATGCTTTCCATGAAGCACGCCGCCAATCGGCCGAGGCCACCATTGCCCAGCGCCGCATCGGGCTCGAGCAGGCGGATACGCTCCAGGTCCACGCCCAGTTCGGTCAAGGCTTCGCGAGCAGTGTCCAGCAGGCCAAGGTTGCTCAGGCTGTCGTAGAGCAAGCGCCCGATGAGGAATTCCAGGGAAAGGTAATAGACCCGCTTCTGGCCCTTGCGATAGATCTGCCGCGTGTGATCCATCCAGTGCTCGACCATGTGGTCGCGGGCGGCAAGGGCAATGGCTTCGAACCAATCGTGATCAAACGCATGATCCGGGTCCTTGCCAACGGCATAAGTGAGTTTGGTCAACACGGCGTCGCGAAATGCGGCCACTTCAGCTTCGCGAACAAGTGGTTCTTGAGTCATGAATAAGACCTCGAACGAGCATGGAATTGTCTGAGCCTAGACGGTCTGACAGACGGCAAAGGCTCTTGGTTCGGTGGTTTTTCCCCAAGTGCCGGAGAATTGCCGCCAGGGAATTGCCGATGACCGAATGAATGCAGGGGCCGTGCCGCCAAAGGAGGGGTTTTGCCGGGACGAAAAAAAACCGGCAGATGGTCGTTCAAAATTTCACCAGTCCCGGTATGATCGCGCGCCCTGATGCATGCTGGTACACCTAGATGATGAAGCCCAACCTGATCGCCGCCGCGGAGATCGACCGACTCGATACCTGGGCCAAGTATTCCGCCCCGATGTGCGGTTCCTGCGTATCGAGCTGCTGCACGCTGCCGGTCGAGGTCAAGATCAAGGACCTGATCCGGATCGGCATCGTCGATGAATTCGAGTTGGGCGACCCACCGAAAAACATCGCCAAGCGCCTGCAAAAGGAAGGGATCGTCGAACGGTACAACCAGAAGTCGGAAATTTTCACGCTCCAGCGCATGAGCAACAACGACTGCCTTTATCTGGACCGCAAGAGCCGCCTGTGCACCATTTACGAGAAACGCCCGGACACCTGCCGCAATCATCCGCGGGTCGGACCTCGGCCGGGGTATTGCGCGTACAAGCCCAAGGAAGTGGAGCGCGAGCGTAATCCGCGGACGCTGGACCGGTTCTGATCGGTTGATTCTGCGGCGCCGGGTCTGGCGCCATCGCGAGCAGGCTCGCTCCCACATGGACGGTGCTGAGCCTGCTCGCAATGAGGCCCGAATAGTCAGCACAAAAATCCCAGGCATAAAAAAACGCCCCCGATCTCACGACCGGGGGCGTTTTTCATTCAGCCGGGGCTAAACGATCAAGCCTTGGCTTTCTTGGCAGCGCGGGTACGCTCGCCTTCGTCCAGGATCTTCTTGCGCAGGCGGATCGACTTAGGCGTCACTTCACACAGCTCGTCATCCTGGATGAATTCCAGAGCCTGTTCCAGGGTGAAACGAACAGGTGGAACCAGGGCGATGGTTTCGTCTTTACCCGAAGCACGCATGTTGTCGAGCTTCTTGCCCTTGGTAGGGTTGACGCCCAGGTCGTTGTCACGGCTGTTCAGACCCACGATCTGGCCGTTGTAGATTTCCTGGCCGTGCTCGACGAACAGCTTGCCACGCGCCTGGAGGGTTTCCAGGGAGTAGGTCAGCGCCTTGCCGGTTTCTACCGATACCAGGACGCCGTTCTGACGGCCGGACATGTGGCCGGACTTCATGGTGTCGTAGCGATCGAAGATCGAGGTCAGGATGCCAGCACCGTTGGTCAGGGTCAGGAACTGGTTACGGAAACCGATCAGGCCACGCGCCGGGATGTTGTACTCCAGGCGCACGCGCCCTTTGCCATCCGGGGACATGTTGGTCAGGTCGCCTTTACGCAGGCCCATTTCTTCCATGACCTTGCCCTGGGATTCCTCAGGGATGTCGATGGTGACGTTCTCGAACGGTTCCTGCTTGTTGCCGTCGACGACGCGGATGATCACTTCCGGACGACCTACTGCCATTTCGAAGCCTTCGCGACGCATGGTTTCGATCAGTACCGAGAGGTGCAGCTCACCACGACCGGAGACCTTGAACTTGTCGGCCGAGTCGCCTTCTTCAACGCGCAGTGCCACGTTGTACAGCAGCTCTTTGTCCAGACGTTCCTTGATGTTACGGGACGTCACGAACTTGCCTTCTTTACCGCAGAACGGCGAGTCGTTGACCTGGAAGGTCATGGAAACGGTCGGCTCGTCGACGGTCAGCGGCTTCATCGCCTCGACCACGGTCGGGTCGCACAGGGTGTCGGAGATGAACAGCTCTTCGAAGCCGCTGATGCAGACGATGTCGCCGGCAGCCGCTTCTTCGACGTCCACACGGTGCAGACCGTGGTGACCCATCAGCTTCAGGATACGGCCGTTGCGCTTCTTGCCGTCGACGTCGATGGCAACGACCGGGGTGTTCGGCTTGACGCGACCACGGGCGATACGGCCAACACCGATCACACCCAGGAAGCTGTTGTAGTCCAGGGCCGAGATCTGCATCTGGAACGGACCGTCACGGTCAACGGCCGGCGCGGGTACGTTGTCGACGATCGACTGGTACAGCGGGGTCATGTCTTCAGCCATGTCGGTGTGATCCAGACCGGCAATGCCGTTCAGGGCCGAGGCGTAGACGACCTGGAAGTCCAGTTGTTCGTCGGTGGCGCCCAGGTTGTCGAACAGGTCGAAGATCTGGTCCAGAACCCAGTCAGGACGCGCGCCCGGACGGTCGACCTTGTTGATCACGACGATCGGCTTGAGGCCGGCTTCGAACGCTTTCTTGGTCACGAAACGGGTTTGCGGCATAGGGCCGTCCTGGGCGTCGACCAGCAGCAGCACGGAGTCGACCATCGACATCACGCGCTCTACTTCACCACCGAAGTCGGCGTGGCCCGGGGTGTCCACGATGTTGATGTGGTAGCCGTTCCAGTTGATGGCGGTGTTTTTCGCCAGGATGGTGATACCACGCTCTTTTTCCTGGTCGTTGGAGTCCATCACGCGCTCGTCGTTGAGCTCGTTGCGCTCCAGGGTGCCGGATTGACGCAAGAGTTTGTCTACCAGGGTGGTCTTACCATGGTCAACGTGGGCAATGATGGCGATGTTGCGTAGATTTTCGATCACTTGTGTATCTCGATCAGAGGATTCGGTGTGCTGACAGGTCGTGGCAGCGATTTACGTTGAGTCCGACAAAGCCGCTACAGCTTGTCGGCGGCGTCGGGGGGCCGGTGACGCAGGCCACAGGCAAACAGCCCCGGGCACTTAGCTCGGTCGATAAACGCGCACATTGGCATGCCCCTCACTGAGCAGATGGTGGGCATGCAGGCGACTCATCACGCCTTTGTCGCAATACAGCAGGTACTGGCGAGTAGGGTCCAGTTCCTTGAAACGCGCGTTCACTGCATAGAACGGCATCGTTTGTACCTCGATGCCGGCGACGCTCAACGGGTCGTCTTCAGCGTCATCCGGGTGACGGATGTCGATGATGATCTGACCGGCCAGTGCTTCGCCGACTTCTTCAATCTTGACGTCCTGGCCCAATTCGTCGATCACTCGATCGATCGGCACCAGCCTGGCGTTTTCGAGCGCACGCTCGAGCACCGCCATATCGAATTCCTTCTCTTCATGCTCCACGCGCCCGCGCTTGGCGGCCGTTTTCGGATTGACCGAGATGACCCCGCAATACTCCGGCATGTGCCGGGCGAACTCAGCGGTGCCAATCGCGTTGGCCGTGTCGATGATGTCCTGCTTATGACTGGCGATCAGCGGGCGCAGCACGAGCTTTTCGGTCACGCAGTCGATCACCGACAGGTTCGGCAGCGTCTGGCTCGACACCTGGGAAATCGCCTCGCCGGTAACCAGCGCATCGATGTGCAGGCGATCAGCGATGCTGGACGCGGCACGCAACATCATACGCTTCAAAATGACGCCCATATGACTGTCGTCAACTTTGCCGAGGATTTCGCCCAGGACTTCTTCGAACGGCACACTCACAAATAACACGCGTTGGGAGCTGCCGTACTTCTTCCAGATGAAGTGCGCCACTTCCATCACACCCAGCTCATGGGCGCGCCCGCCGAGGTTGAAGAAGCAGAAGTGGCTCATCAGGCCGCGTCGCATGATCTGGTAGGCCGCGACGGTGGAGTCGAAACCGCCGGACATCAGCACCAGCGTCTGCTCCAGGGCACCCAGCGGATACCCGCCGATGCCGTTGTGCTGGCTGTGGATCACGAACAACCGCTGGTCGCGAACTTCGATGCGTACTTCAATCTGCGGGTTCTTCAGTGAAATCCCGGCGGCGCCGCACTGCTGGCGCAGTTGGCTGCCGACATACCGGTCCACGTCCATCGAACTGAACGGGTGCTTGCCCGCGCGCTTGCAACGGACCGAGAAAATCTTGCCGGCCAACGCATCGCCATAATGCAGCTTGCATTTGGCGACGATGTCGTCGAAATCCCCCAATGGATATTCATCCACCTGCAGGAAATGCGCGATGCCTGGCATGCAGGTCAGGCGCTCGGTCATCTCCTTCAGGATCCTGGGTTCGCCGATGCGGGTTTCCAGCTCGAGGTTGTCCCACACGCCATTCACCACCACGACCGGGTCCAGATCACGGAGCACGGCACGGATGTTCTTCGCCAACTGCCGGATGAAACGCGTCCGGACCGGGCGGCTCTTGATGGTGATTTCGGGGAAGACTTTTACGATTAGTTTCATGAAAACAGCGCGCGAACGGCCAGCCGAAAAAGGGGGGCGCGGATTATAGCGGAATTGCTCAAGGTTTAACCAATTAATGTGCACCCAGTTTTTTAATGCACCAAAACAGGTCATTCTCCATTCATTGCGCTACATTACAGTGCGCTATTGTCTGACAATCCGCTGTTCAAGCCTTCAAAAGGCGTGGGTTTGGTGCAAAAAACCCAAGCTGGGGCACTGGCATGCAATTTGCTCCCTTGTGAGGCAGGTTGCCTTGGCAGAGTATTCGCGCCGGCATCACCCATATCTACGGGCACACCATTACCGCCCGAAGCCACCCGGAGGACATATGTCGAAGTCGGTTCAACTCATCAAAGATCATGACGTCAAGTGGATTGATCTGCGCTTCACTGACACCAAAGGCACTCAACATCACGTGACCATGCCGGCCCGTGATGCGCTGGACGAAGAATTCTTCGAAATCGGCAAGATGTTCGACGGTTCCTCCATCTCCGGCTGGAAAGGCATCGAAGCGTCCGACATGATCCTGATGCCGGACGACGAAACCGCCGTCCTGGATCCATTCACCGAAGAGCCGACCCTGATCCTGGTCTGCGACATCATCGAACCTTCGACCATGCAAGGCTATGACCGCGACCCACGCGCCATTGCCCACCGTGCCGAGGAATACCTGAAGTCCACCGGTATCGGCGACACCGCTTTCTTCGGTCCGGAGCCTGAGTTCTTCATCTTCGATTCGGTCAAATTCAAGTCCGACATCTCCGGTTCCATGTTCAAGATCTTCTCCGAACAAGGTTCGTGGATGTCCGACCAGGACGTGGAAGGCGGTAACAAAGGCCACCGTCCAGGCGTGAAAGGCGGTTACTTCCCAGTTCCACCGTTCGACTTCGACCACGAGATCCGCACCTCCATGTGCAACGCACTGGAAGAAATGGGCCAGACCGTGGAAGTTCACCACCACGAAGTGGCGACTGCCGGCCAGAACGAAATCGGCGTGAAGTTCAACACGCTGGTCAAGAAGGCTGACGAAGTCCAGACCCTGAAATATGTCGTGCACAACGTTGCCGATGCCTACGGCCGCACCGCGACCTTCATGCCGAAGCCACTGTACGGCGACAACGGTTCGGGCATGCACGTTCACGTGTCGATCTCCAAAGACGGCAAGAACACCTTCGCTGGCGAAGGCTATGCCGGCCTGTCGGACACCGCCCTGTACTTCATCGGCGGTATCATCAAGCACGGTAAGGCCCTGAACGGCTTCACCAACCCGTCGACCAACTCCTACAAGCGTCTGGTCCCAGGCTTCGAAGCCCCGGTAATGCTGGCCTACTCGGCTCGCAACCGTTCCGCCTCGATCCGTATTCCTTACGTGAACAGCCCTAAAGCCCGCCGTATCGAAGCCCGCTTCCCGGATCCGGCTGCCAACCCGTACCTGGCCTTCGCTGCACTGATGATGGCTGGTCTGGACGGTATCCAGAACAAGATCCACCCTGGCGATGCCGCTGACAAAAACCTGTATGACCTGCCGCCTGAAGAGGCCAAGGAAATCCCACAGGTTTGCGGCAGCCTGAAAGAAGCCCTGGAAGAGCTGGACAAGGGCCGTGCGTTCCTGACCAAGGGCGGCGTATTCAGCGATGACTTCATCGACGCTTACATCGCACTGAAAAGCGAAGAAGAAATCAAGGTTCGCACCTTCGTACACCCACTGGAATATGAGCTGTACTACAGCTGCTGATCCGGTAGCGCTCGCACACGCGGCGTGAAACAAGAGAGGCCTCCTTCGGGAGGCCTTTTTCATGGGCGCAGGTTACGTGCATGATGGCCGTCGCTCCCCATAGAAGACGAGACTGCCCATGACTTTGCGCTTGCACCTTGGCCTTGCCCTGTCCGCCGCACTGCTGACCAGCACCGCCCAAGCCACACCTGCTCCCGACGCCCTGACTCCTTTGCTCAATGCCATCGGCGAACGCATCGCCATCGCCGATCAAGTGGCGCTGAGCAAATGGGACAGCCATAAACCGGTGGAAGACCGTCAGCGCGAGCCAGAAGTCATTGCCGCCGCCGTCGCCCAGGCCCCGGTCTACAAGCTGACGGGTGAAACCGTGGAGGCATTTTTCACCGCCCAGATAGAAGCCAACAAACTGGTGCAGTACATCAACCTGTCCGACTGGACCCTGGAAGGCAAGGCCCCGGACCTCCCGCGTCCGGACCTGGTGGGGCAAATCCGCCCGCAGCTTGATCGCCTGCAAAAACGCCTCTTGCAACAACTGGCCGACTTCGCCCCCTACCGCACCGACCCGCAGTGCCCGCAATGGCTGGCCCGGGCCACCCACAACAACAAACAGCATCCGGTGCACCGGCTTGCCCTGATCCGGGCGACTGCAGAGCTGTGTATCGCCAAAAGCTGAGGCAACACACATTCCCCATGTGGGAGCGAGCCTGCTCGCGATAGCGGTGTGTCAGTCAACAGCGATGTGACTGATCGATCGCCATCGCGAGCAGGCTCGCACACAAGGGGATTTCAGTGTTTGAATTCTTTGGGTTGGGTCAACCGCCGCCTTGTCCTATGCTGCATCCAACACTTTCGGTTTCCGGTTGATTTTTATGGGTCGTGTCTTTCCTGGAGTTTTGTTGCTACTGGCACTGCCCGCAGCAGCCCAGATCTACAAATACACCGACGCCGACGGCAACACCGCCTACAGCAACCAGCCACCCCAAGGCGTACCGGCCCAGACGGTGGAGTTGCCGCCGCTCAATAGCATCGAACGCCAGTCTCCAACCAGCCCGGACACGCCGACAGCTCCCGCCAACAGTGAAGCGCCGCGCAAGGCCTACGAAGTACTCGAACTGACGGACATCCCCACCGAGCAAGCCTTACGCGCGAACAATGGCACCTTCACCGTCGGCGTCCGGGCGCAACCACGCCTGCAAAGCCCCCAGCAGTTCCGGCTGCTGCTGGATGATCAGCCCTACGGCCAACCCACCAACGTGCCGCGCCTGCAACTGGTGAATATCGACCGGGGCGAGCATCGCCTGGCGGTCCAGGTCATCGATGGGGAAACCCTTGTGCAACAGAGCGAAACCGTCACCTTCACCGTACAACGGGTGCACAAGCCATGATCCGCTGGGTGCTTGCCCTGGGTCTGTCGCTGGTCGTCCTGCCAGGGATGGCGCAGGTCTATACCTACATCGACGCCCAAGGCAACCGCGTCTTCACCGATCAGCCGCGCCCCGGCAATGCAAAGAAAATCCAACTGCCACCCGGCAACCGGATGCCGACGGCGCCCGCAGCGGTGACCACGGCGCCCGCCTCCGCAGAGCCGTCCACACCTCTGTTCCATTACGAAATGCTCCGGCTGCTGATCCCGGAGCCGGACGCCACGATACGCAGTACAGCGGGAGAATTGATCGTCACAGCCACCAGTGAGCCGAGACTGAAAAAGGGCCATCGCTACCGCCTGTTGCTCGACGGACAGCCCACCGGCGAACCGGGGCCAAGCCCGGTGTTTGCCTTGAGTAACATTGATCGAGGCACCCATCAGTTGGCGGTGGAAATCCTCGATGAGCAAGACCGCATCGTCGAACGCACTGCCAACCAACCCTTCCACATGCAACGCATATCGCTGGCACAGAAGCGTCGCATCAAGCCTTGCGCCACCGCCGACTATGGCCAGCGTCCCGAATGCCCCCTCGCCGACAAGCCTGAAGAAGAGAGCAGCATTCTGCCGTTCTTCTAACGCAGCCAAAGCCAAAGCACCATATTGGTGCACATCGTTGCACCCCTACCCAAGCACCAACCCATTTTGGTTCGAAAGTACCCGGAAAAACTGGCAGAACGCCACGCAATTGGGCGAAAGAAAGCCTTTTCAGGCTCTAAACGCTTCTTTTCGGAGCCTTGGTTTGGTTTTTGCATTTTCCTTCTATCAGCGCGTTTCTCGCGCGCGCAATTTGGGACCGGCCCCGAATTGCCACGCTTCAAAAGAGGTCCCGATGACCATTAGCGACGCATTACACCGCTTGCTACTCGACAACCTCACCACCGCGACCATTCTGCTCGACGCCGAACTGCGCCTCGAGTACATGAATCCGGCGGCGGAGATGCTCCTGGCTGTCAGCGGCCAACGCAGCCATGGACAGTTCATCAGCGAGCTGTTTACCGAGTCTGCCGAAGCACTGAACTCGTTGCGCCAGGCCGTGGAGCAGGCTCACCCGTTCACCAAGCGTGAAGCGATGCTCACCGCCCTGACCGGCCAGACGCTGACGGTCGACTACGCGGTAACCCCGATCCTGAGCAACGGCGCCACACTGTTGCTGCTGGAAGTCCACCCCCGTGATCGCTTGCTGCGCATCACCAAGGAAGAGGCGCAATTGTCCAAGCAGGAAACCAGCAAGATGCTGGTGCGTGGCCTGGCCCATGAGATCAAGAACCCCCTCGGCGGCATTCGTGGCGCGGCGCAATTGCTGGCCCGGGAACTGCCCGAAGAAAGCCTCAAGGACTACACCAACGTCATCATCGAGGAAGCCGACCGCCTGCGAAATCTCGTAGACCGTATGCTCGGCTCCAACAAGCTGCCGTCCCTGGCCCTGTGCAACGTCCACGAAGTGCTGGAACGCGTCGGCAGCCTGGTGGAAGCCGAAAGCCAGGGCTGCATCACGTTGGTGCGCGACTACGACCCAAGCATTCCCGACGTCCTGATCGATCGCGAACAGATGATCCAGGCCGTGTTGAACATCGTGCGCAACGCGATGCAGGCCATCGGCAGCCAGAACGAGCTGCGCCTGGGCCGCATCAGCTTGCGCACCCGCGCCTTGCGCCAGTTCACCATCGGCCACGTGCGCCATCGCCTGGTGACCAAGATCGAAATCATCGACAACGGCCCGGGCATCCCCGCGGAGTTGCAGGAAACCATCTTCTTTCCCATGGTCAGCGGTCGTCCGGACGGTACCGGGCTGGGCCTGGCCATTACCCAGAACATCATCAGTCAGCATCAAGGCCTGATCGAGTGTGAGAGCCACCCCGGCCACACCACCTTCTCGATCTTCCTGCCACTGGAACAAGGAGCCACATCGACATGAGCCGTAGTGAAACCGTGTGGATCGTCGATGACGACCGTTCTATCCGCTGGGTCCTGGAAAAAGCCTTGCAGCAGGAAGGCATGACCACCCAGAGCTTCGACAGCGCCGACGGCGTGATGAGCCGCCTGGCCCGCCAGCAACCGGACGTCATCATCTCCGACATCCGCATGCCGGGCGCCAGCGGCCTGGACCTGCTGGCGCGGATTCGCGAGCAGCATCCGCGGCTGCCGGTGATCATCATGACCGCCCACTCCGACCTGGACAGCGCCGTGGCGTCCTACCAGGGCGGCGCCTTCGAATACCTGCCCAAGCCGTTCGACGTCGACGAAGCGGTGTCCCTGGTCAAGCGCGCCAACCAGCACGCCCAGGAACAGCAGGGCCTGGAAGAAGTGCCGGCCCTGGCCCGCACCCCGGAAATCATCGGTGAAGCGCCGGCGATGCAGGAAGTGTTTCGCGCCATCGGGCGCTTGAGCCACTCCAACATCACCGTGCTGATCAATGGTGAATCCGGTACCGGTAAAGAACTGGTGGCCCACGCCCTGCATCGCCACAGTCCCCGAGCGGCGTCGCCCTTCATCGCGCTGAACATGGCGGCGATTCCCAAGGACCTGATGGAATCCGAGCTGTTCGGCCACGAAAAAGGCGCGTTCACCGGCGCCGCCAACCTGCGGCGCGGGCGCTTCGAACAGGCCGACGGCGGCACCTTGTTCCTCGACGAGATCGGCGACATGCCGGCCGATACCCAGACCCGCCTGTTGCGTGTGCTGGCGGACGGCGAGTTCTATCGGGTGGGCGGTCATACACCGGTCAAGGTCGATGTGCGCATCATCGCCGCGACCCACCAGAACCTGGAAACCCTGGTTCACGCCGGCAAGTTTCGTGAGGACCTGTTCCATCGCCTGAACGTGATCCGCATTCATATCCCGCGCCTGGCGGATCGTCGCGAAGACATCCCGACCCTCGCCAGGCACTTCCTCAGCCGCGCCGCCCAGGAGCTGGCGGTTGAGCCCAAGTTGCTCAAGAGCGAGACCGAGGAATACCTGAAGAACCTGCCGTGGCCCGGCAACGTGCGCCAGTTGGAGAACACCTGCCGCTGGATCACGGTCATGGCCTCGGGACGCGAGGTGCATATCGGTGACCTGCCGCCGGAACTGCTGAACCTGCCACAGGACTCGGCCCCGGTAACCAACTGGGAACAGGCCCTGCGCCAGTGGGCCGATCAGGCCTTGGCCCGGGGCCAGTCGAGCCTGCTGGACAGCGCCGTGCCGAGTTTCGAACGAATCATGATCGAAACCGCCCTCAAGCACACCGCCGGCCGCCGCCGCGACGCCGCCGTGCTGCTGGGCTGGGGCCGCAACACCTTGACCCGCAAGATCAAGGAATTGGGGATGAAGGTTGATGGTGGCGATGATGATGAGGGCGATGAGGGCTGACCTGCCGTTAGCGCTTCGCTGAATCTGAAGGCCAATCGCGAGCAGGCTCGCTCCCACATTGGATGGTCGGTGTCCGCAAGTTCCTGTGGGAGCGAGCCTGCTCGCGATGCTTTTGAAAGCGCCGTGCACCACACCAATGCACCACGAACCGCAACTGCGCGCTTCATACAGGCCCAAACCAATCGAGCCACCACAAAAAAATCCGTACCAAAGAAGCCAAAAGCCCCGGAATACGGGGCTTTGCGCAACATCAGAAGGTTTTTTGTGACAAGCCATTTAAAACTGGCACGCCCCCTGCAATAACCCAATCATTACCCAGTTTCGGGGACCTTGGTACAGGCAGGCCGGGGAATCCCCATTTTATCCGGGCTCATCGAGCCCACCGTTTTGGGGGCCTTGATACAGGCAGGTCAAGGTTTCCCTCTTTTATTGCTCCTGGAGACGGACCTCCAGCCGCCAGTGATCATCCACTTCGCTGCCGGTCCACTCACCCCGCAGTGGACGCGCCGCCACCAGTGTCAGCAACAAGCCCTTGTCACTCAAGCGCACCCGCCAGTTCACGTCCTTGCCATTGAGTTTCAATTGTCCCTTCTGCGCCGGGCCTTCGGCTTCGAACAACAGCGCCACGGAGCCATCGACGATTTCCCCGTGCAGCTTGGGTTCGTCATTGAACCAGGCCACCAGCACCCCATCGCTCACCTCGATCCGCTGCAACACGCTCGGTTCGGGATTGGTCAGGCGGCCGATCATCAGGCCAATCATCATCCCGAAGATTGCCAGGGAGCCCATGACCCGCGGGAATAGCTTCGAACGCTCATCGGTTTGCAGCGTAGAATGCGGGTCTTCTTTGTCTGCGGAGCCGTGCATGTTTCACGTCATCCTTTTTCAACCGGAAATTCCGCCGAACACCGGCAATGTCATCAGGCTGTGCGCCAACAGCGGCTGCCACCTGCATTTGATCGAACCGCTGGGCTTCGAGATGGACGACAAGCGCCTGCGCCGAGCGGGTCTCGACTACCACGAGTATGCCACCTTGCAGCGTCATGCCGACCTCGCCAGTTGTCTGGAAAGCCTCAGGCATCCGCGTTTGTTCGCCTTCACCACCAAGGGTTCACGGCCCTTCCATGACGCCAGTTTCGTTGCCGGCGATGCATTCCTGTTCGGGCCTGAAAGCCGTGGCCTGCCGGCCGACGTGCTGGACGCCCTGCCAGCGGACCAGCGCCTGCGCCTGCCGATGCGCGAAGGCTGTCGCAGCCTGAACCTGTCCAACACCGTGGCGGTGGCGGTCTACGAGGCGTGGCGGCAGAACGGTTTCGCCTGAACCCATAACGCCAGAAACTCCTATGGGAGCGAGCCTGCTCGCGATGGCGGTATATCAGCAACATCACTGTTGACTGACACACCGTTATCGCGAGCAGGCTCGCTCCCACAGGTTTTGTAGCCGGCTGGCGAACGCTTATTGAACCGTCGCGCCGCCTTCTTCCTGCATGCGCTGCAGTTCCTGGGCGTACAGGGCGTCGAAGTTCACCGGAGCCAGCATCAGGGCCGGGAACGAGCCGCGGGTCACCAGGCTGTCCAGGGCTTCACGGGCGTACGGGAACAGGATGTTCGGGCAGAACGCGCCCAGGGTGTGGCTCATCGAAGCGGCATCGAGGTTCTTGATCAGGAAGATCCCGGCCTGCTGGACTTCGGCGATAAACGCCACTTCGTCACCGTTCTTCACGGTAACCGACAGGGTCAGCACCACTTCATGGAAGTCTTCTTCCAGGGCTTTCTGGCGGGTGTTCAGGTCCAGGCCTACGCTCGGCTCCCACTGCTGGCGAAAGATCGCCGGGCTTTTCGGGGCTTCAAAGGACAGGTCTCGCACATAAATGCGCTGCAAGGAGAATTGCGGTGCGGCTTCTTCTTCGCTGGCAGCTGTGTTCTGTTGGTCAGTCATCGCAGATCCTTCTCACTTTCAGGTTCTTCAGGGGATTCAGGCCTGGAGCATCGCGTCGAGCTTGCCGGCGCGCTCCAGGGCATACAGGTCGTCGCAACCGCCCACGTGGGTGCTGCCGATCCAGATCTGCGGCACGGACGTACGGCCGGCCTTCTGGGTCATTTCGGCGCGCAGTTGCGGCTTGCCGTCGACCTTGATCTCTTCGAAAGCCACGCCTTTGTTCTGGAGCAGGAACTTGGCTCTGGAGCAATAGGGGCAGTAATCGCTGGAATAGACAACGACGTGGGTCATCTCACTTCACCAGGGGCAGGTTGTCGGCTTTCCAGGTCGCCACGCCACCGGACAGCTTGGCCGCGGTGAAGCCGGACTTCATCAGTTCGCGGGCATGGGTACCGGCCGTCTGGCCCATGGCATCGACCAGGATGATGGTCTTGGCCTTGTGCTTTTCCAGCTCGCCGACACGTGCGGCCAGTTTGTCGTGGGGAATGTTCAACGCACCGACGATGTGACCGGCGGCGAATTCCTTGCCCGGACGAATGTCCACCACCACGCCGGCGTCCTTGTTGACCAGTGCGGTCAGTTCGGCGGTGCTCAGGCTGCGGCCGCCGCCCTGCATCGTATGGGCAACCAGCAATGCCAGCAGTACGACGAAGATACCGACGAGAATGTAGTGGTTAGTGGCAAATTCAATCAGGTGAGCAACCATCGAAGGAGGTTCCAGGGCGTTAAAATGTCGGCCAGTATACACAGCACTCAGGGCCGGCCAAACCCCGCCCGGCGGTGACGGCACCGGAACTTACCTTTAAACTGCCCGTCCCTTTTCCATCGTCTTCTTTTAACCAGCCACGAGTGGATTCCATGACTACCACGCCTAAACCTTTGGTCCTGATGATTCTCGACGGCTTCGGTCACAGTGACAGCCACGAATCCAACGCTGTGTATTCGGCCAACAAGCCTGTACTGGACCGCCTGTGGGCCACCGTGCCGAACGGCCTGATCTCCGGCAGCGGCATGGACGTCGGCCTGCCGGACGGGCAGATGGGCAACTCCGAAGTCGGCCACATGAACCTCGGCGCCGGCCGCGTGGTTTACCAGGACTTCACGCGCGTCACCAAAGCGATCCGCGACGGCGAGTTCTTCGAGAACCCGACCATCTGCGCCGCCGTGGATAAAGCCGTGGCCGCCGGCAAGGCCGTGCATTTCATGGGCCTGCTGTCCGACGGCGGCGTGCACAGCCACCAGGATCACCTGATCGCCATGGCCGAACTGGCCTTCAAGCGCGGTGCCGAGAAGATCTACCTGCACGCCTTCCTCGATGGCCGTGACACCCCGCCGAAAAGCGCCGCCTCTTCCATCGAGTTGCTGGACACCACATTCCAGACCCTCGGCAAGGGTCGCATCGCCAGCATCGTCGGCCGTTACTACGCCATGGACCGCGACAACCGTTGGGACCGTGTGGCCCAGGCCTACAACCTGATCGTCGATGGCAACGCCGAATTCAGCGCCGCCACCGCCCAGGAAGGCCTGCAAGCGGCCTACGAGCGTGGCGAAAGCGACGAATTCGTCAAGGCCACCACCATCGGCGAGCCGGTCAAGGTCGAGGATGGCGACGCCGTGGTGTTCATGAACTTTCGCGCCGACCGCGCCCGCGAGCTGACCCGGGTCTTCGTCGAAGACGATTTCAAGGAATTCGAACGCGCTCGCCAGCCGAAACTGGCCGGCTTCGTGATGCTCACCCAGTACGCCGCCAGCATCCCCGCACCCTCGGCTTTCGCCGCCGGCAGCCTGGAAAACGTGCTGGGCGATTACCTGGCGAAGAACGGCAAGACCCAGCTGCGCATCGCCGAAACCGAAAAATACGCCCACGTGACGTTCTTTTTCTCGGGCGGCCGCGAAGAACCGTTCCCGGGCGAAGAGCGCATCCTGATCCCGTCGCCGAAAGTCGCCACCTACGACCTGCAACCGGAAATGAGCGCGCCGGAAGTCACCGACCGGATTGTCGACGCCATTGAAAACCAGCGCTACGACGTCATCGTGGTCAACTACGCCAACGGCGACATGGTCGGTCACAGCGGCGTGTTCGAGGCGGCGGTCAAGGCCGTGGAATGCCTGGACACCTGCGTTGGTCGCATCGTCGAAGCACTGGAAAAAGTCGGCGGCGAAGCGCTGATCACCGCCGACCACGGCAACGTCGAGCAGATGTCCGACGAATCCACCGGCCAGGCCCACACTGCCCACACCACCGAGCCGGTGCCGTTCATCTATGTCGGCAAGCGCGACTTCAAGGTCCGCGACGGCGGCGTGCTGGCTGACGTCGCGCCGACCATGCTGATGCTGCTGGGCATGGAAAAGCCGGCGGAAATGACTGGGACTTCGATTCTGGTGTGATCCAACACAGATCCCTTGTGGGGACTTGCTGCTCACCTAAGGAAGTAGATGAACCTGTGGCGAGGGGATTTATCCCCGCCGGGGCGCGAAGCGCCCCAAAACCTGAGCATGCGGTGTGTCAGATGGGTTAGGGGGACTGCTTCGCAGTCCAACGGGGCGGTGCGACGTTTCGCTAAATCCCCTCGCCACAATGAATCGGGCAAGCCTTAAGTGAACAGCATTGCTCCCACACTGGGCTTCCAGTGTTTTTCCGGCCAGTTATCACACAGCCCCAAATGGGCGTTTTTTTTGCGGCGTGGGGCGGGCATACTAGGCCGTCCCTTTCCCTGGTGTCGCCCGCCTCTATGCTTCGCGTCCTGATAGCCCTCGCTCTGACCTGCCTGCTCCAACCGGCCTTCGCTGACGAGCGCGCGCAGACCCAACAACAGTTGGAAGCCACGCGCCAGGACATTGCCGAGCTGAAGAAGCTGCTGGGCAAGCTGCAGGAAGAGAAAGCGGGTGTGCAGAAAGACCTGCGCGGCACCGAGACCGAGATGGGCAACCTGGAGAAACAGGTCGATGCCCTGCAAAAAGAGCTGAAGAAAAGCGAATCCGAGCTGCAGCGCCTCGATGCAGAGAAAAAAAAACTCCAGGGCGCGCGCACTGAACAGCAACACCTGATCGCCATCCAGGCCCGTGCGGCCTATCAGAGCGGCCGCCAGGAGTACCTCAAGCTGTTGCTCAACCAGCAGAACCCCGAGAAATTCGCCCGCACCCTCACCTATTACGACTATCTGAGCCAGGGCCGCCTGGAACAGCTCAAGAAATTCAACGAAACCCTGCGCCAGTTGGCCAACGTCGAAAAAGACATCGAACTGCAGCAAGCCCAGTTGCTGGTGCAGAAAAGCAGCCTCGACACCCAGCGCGAAGAGCTCGAGAAGGTTCGCAAGGAGCGCGCGGTGGCCTTGGCCAAGCTCAATGACGATGTGAAGGCGCGGGACAGCAAGCTCAAGGCCCGCGAGCAGGACCAGGCCGAGCTGGCAAACGTACTGAAGACTATTGAAGAAACCCTGGCCCGCCAGGCTCGAGAGGCAGAGGAAGCGCGGCAGAAAGCGCTGATCGCCCAGCAGGAAGCCGAAAAAAAGCGTTTGCGTGAAGCCCAGGCCGATGCGGACTCGGACGATGCACCGCGCAAACCAGCGAAGTCCAGCCCTGGCGCACTGGTTTCCAGCGATGGCGAAACCTTCGGCGGCGCTTTCGCTTCGGCACGGGGCAAACTTCCATGGCCGGTCAATGGTCGATTGCTTGCGCGCTTTGGTGAAACCCGCGGCGACGACACCCGGACCAAGTGGGACGGCGTGATGATCAGCGCCTCCGCCGGCAGCCAGGTACACGCCGTGCATGGCGGGCGCGTGGTGTTCGCTGACTGGCTGCGCGGCGCCGGCCTGTTGGTGATCCTCGATCACGGCAACGGTTACCTGAGTCTGTACGGCCACAACCAGACGCTGCTCAAGTCGGCGGGGGATGTGGTCAAGGCCGGAGAGTCCATCTCCACGGTCGGCAACAGTGGCGGGCAGGATACGCCTGCACTGTATTTCGCTATTCGTCAGCAGGGTCGCCCCAGTGACCCGGCCCAATGGTGTCGTGCGCAAGGATAAGCGCGCCCATCCAATTAAGGAGTTCGTTCGACATGCTGCATTTGTCCCGCCTCACCTCGCTGGCCCTGACGATCGCCCTCGTGATCGGTGCGCCCCTGGCTTTTGCCGCCGGCCCGGCTCCATCGGCACCTGCCGCTACGGCCGCGACCACCAAGGCCCCGCTGCCGCTGGACGAACTGCGCACCTTCGCCGAGGTCATGGACCGGATCAAGGCCGCCTACGTCGAACCGGTGGATGACAAGATGCTGCTGGAGAACGCCATCAAGGGCATGCTCAGCAACCTCGATCCGCACTCGGCCTACCTGGGGCCGGAAGACTTTGCCGAGTTGCAGGAAAGCACCAGCGGCGAGTTCGGCGGCCTGGGCATCGAGGTCGGCAGCGAAGACGGTTTCATCAAGGTGGTCTCGCCGATCGACGATACGCCTGCCTCCAAGGCCGGGATCCAGGCCGGTGACTTCATCGTCAAGATCAACGGCCAGCCGACCCGTGGCCAGAGCATGACCGAAGCCGTGGACAAGATGCGCGGCAAGATCGGCCAGAAGATCACCCTGACCCTGGTGCGCGATGGCGGCACGCCGTTCGACGTGACCCTCACGCGGGCGGTCATCCAGGTCAAGAGCGTGAAGAGCCAGTTGCTGGAGTCGGGCTACGGCTACATCCGCATCACCCAGTTCCAGGTCAAGACCGGCGAAGAAGTCGCCAAGGCCCTGGCCAAGCTGCGCAAGGACAACGGCAAGAAACTCAACGGCCTGGTCCTGGACCTGCGCAACAACCCCGGCGGCGTGCTGCAATCGGCGGTGGAAGTGGTGGATCACTTCATCACCAAGGGCCTGATCGTTTACACCAAGGGCCGTATCGCCAACTCCGAGCTGCGCTTCTCGGCCACCGGCAACGACCTGAGCGAAGCCGTGCCACTGGTGGTGCTGATCAACGGTGGCAGCGCCTCGGCCTCGGAAATCGTCGCCGGCGCCCTGCAGGACCAGAAGCGCGGCGTCGTCATGGGCACCACCAGTTTCGGCAAGGGCTCGGTGCAGACCGTATTGCCGCTGAACAACGACCGCGCCCTGAAGATCACTACCGCGCTGTACTTCACGCCCAACGGCCGCTCCATCCAGGCCCAGGGCATCGTCCCGGACATCGAGGTGCGCAAGGCCAAGATCACCAACGAGCAGGACGGCGAGTACTTCAAGGAAGCCGACCTGCAAGGCCACCTGGGCAATGGCAACGGCGGCGCCGACAAACCGAGCGGTTCCGGTGCCAAGGCCAAGCCGATGCCGCAGGATGACGATTACCAGCTGGCCCAGGCCCTGAGTCTGCTCAAAGGACTGAACATCACCTCCGGCCGCTGAGATGGGCCGGCGCTTCATCCTCGGCCTGTTGTGCTGTCTGGCGAGCGTTGCGTTTGCGGCGCCCGCCACGCCCGCCGCTTCACCGCACAAGGCTTACCTGAGCCTGATCATCGACGACCTGGGGCAAAACCTGCCCCGGGATCGCCGGGTACTGGCTCTTCCCGGCCCGGTCGCCACCGCGATCATGCCCGACACGCCCCACGCCGCCGAATTCGCCCGCGAGGCTCACCGCGCTGGCAAGATCGTCATGCTGCACATGCCCATGGATCCGGCGACCGGGCCGTTCGCCTGGCATCCCGAGCTATCGATCGAGGAGTTGGGAAAACGCCTCGACGCCGCGTTCGCTGCCGTGCCGTACACCAGCGGGGTCAACAACCACATGGGCAGCCGCATGACCGCCCAACCCCAGGCCATGGCGTGGTTGATGGCGAACTTGCAACAGCGCCACAAGTTCTTCGTCGACAGCCGCACCAGCGCCCAGACCGTCGCCGCCGCCGAGGCGCAGAAGATCGGCCTGGCCAGTGTGTCGCGGGATGTCTTCCTCGACGACGAGCGCACCGAAGCCGCCATCACCCACCAGCTCCAGACCGCCATCGACCTGGCCCGCCGCGAGGGCTCGGCCGTGATGATCGGCCATCCCTATCCACAAACCCTGGCGGTGCTCGAACGCGAACTGCCCCGGCTCAAGGACCAGGGCATCGAGTGGATCGACATCAAATCGATGATCAGCCTGCGCAGCAATCGGGCAATGATCGGGCATGGGAAGGATGGGGTTTATCGATAACCGCGTCGCTGACATCGCGAGCAAGCCCGCATTGATTAGCGACTGAGCTTCAATCCTGTGGGAGCGAGCCTGCTCGCGATGGGGCCAGACCCGTCGGCCAATCGCTCAGAGATACCGCGCCATGATCGCGTCCACCGCACCTTCCTTGCGCAGTTCATCCAGGGCTTTTTGCAGCCGGGCGACCACCTCGTCAGGCACATCCTTGTTCAACGCCAGGTACAACTCGGCACTGTTGAATCGCAGTACGGTCTTGAGATCGCTTATGCCTTCCTGACGGGCCAGGTAGCGGCCGGCCGGGTCTCCGGTGGCCCACAGGTCGATTTGACCGTTGACCAGTTTCCTCGCGTTGTCCTGATCGCGCAGCACGACAACGGGATTCAATCCTTGCTTGCCCAGTGTTTCGGCAATGGCGTCGCCCTTGTAGGCGCCAATTTTATATTTGCGCGCCTGTTCCAACGAGTCGAGGGCAATCTGGCTGTCCGCCCTGGCAAGCATGATCCAGTCGTCCGGGCCGATAGGGCCGACCCATTTGAAAAGCTTTTCACGCTCCGGCAACCGCGCCATGACAAACACACCGTAGCCGGGATTTTCCAGGGCGAGCTTGTAGATGCGCTCCCAGGGAAAACGCAGCGTCAGGCTGTAGGTGATATCAGCGCGCTTGAAGATCTCGCGGACGATGTCCACGGCAATGCCATGGATATTTTCGCCCTGGGCGAAGTTCTTGCCGTTCCTGGCCATGTTGTACGGCGGGAAGTTTTCCGTCAGCAGCACCAGTGACGTATCAGCGGAGCGGGCAGTGCCTGCGAGCAGCAACGTGGCGCCGGCGAAGGCAAGAACGAGGCGTTTGAGCATGTCGGGCTACCGCAATCCATGGTGTGCCCAAGAGTGCCTTGGGCCCGCCATGGTGTCCAGCGATCAGCGAATGCAAATACCGCGCTGTGCCATGTAGGCCTTGGCTTCCGGCACGGTGTATTCGCCAAAGTGAAAGATGCTCGCCGCCAGCACTGCGCTGGCGTGGCCTTCGAGAATGCCGTCGGCCAGGTGTTGCAGGTTGCCGACACCACCGGAGGCGATGACCGGGATACCCAGGGCATCGCTGATGGCGCGGGTGACGCCCAGGTCGAAACCGTTCTTCATACCGTCCTGGTCCATGCTGGTCAGCAGGATCTCACCGGCACCCAGGCCTTCCATCTTTTTCGCCCATTCAACGGCGTCGAGGCCGGTGGGCTTGCGGCCGCCGTGGGTGAAGATTTCCCAGCGTGGGGCTTCGCCCGGGCCGGAAACCTTCTTCGCATCGATCGCTACGACAATGCATTGCGAGCCGAAACGCTCGGCGGCCTCGCCGACGAACTCCGGGTTGAAGACGGCCGCGGTGTTGATGGACACCTTGTCTGCACCGGCGTTGAGCAGGTTGCGGATGTCCTGCACGGTGCGCACGCCACCGCCCACGGTCAGCGGGATGAACACCTGGCTGGCCATGCGCTCGACGGTGTGCAACGTGGTATCGCGACCATCGACACTGGCCGTGATGTCCAGGAAGGTGATCTCGTCCGCGCCCTGCTCGTCGTAGCGACGGGCAATTTCCACCGGGTCGCCGGCGTCACGGATGTTCTCGAACTTGACGCCCTTGACCACCCGGCCGTTGTCCACGTCCAGGCAAGGGATGATGCGTTTGGCCAGCGCCATGATGAGTCCTCAGCCTGTGTAGGAATCGCAGAAGGCCTGGGCCTCAGCGACGTCCAGGGTGCCTTCATAAATCGCGCGACCGGTGATCGCACCGATAATGCCGGGCGCCTTGGCGTCGAGCAGCGTCTTGATGTCGCCCAGGTTGTGGATACCGCCGGAGGCGATGACCGGGATCTTCGTGGCGGCAGCCAGGGCGGCGGTGAACGGGACGTTGCAGCCCTGCATCATGCCGTCTTTGGCGATGTCGGTGTAGACGATGGCAGACACGCCGTCAGCCTCGAAGCGCTTGGCCAGGTCGATCACCTGCACGGTGCTGACTTCGGCCCAGCCGTCAGTGGCGACGAAACCGTCCTTGGCGTCCAGGCCGACGATGACCTTGCCCGGGAAGGCGCGGCAGGCTTCGGCGACGAACGCAGGCTCCTTGACCGCCTTGGTGCCGATGATCACATAGCTGACGCCGGCCCTGACGTAGTGCTCGATGGTTTCCAGCGAGCGAATGCCGCCGCCGATCTGGATCGGCAGGTTCGGGTAACGTTTGGCGATGGCCGTGACCACTTCACCGTTCACCGGCTGCCCTTCGAAGGCGCCGTTCAGGTCAACCAGATGCAGGCGACGGCAGCCACCTTCCACCCACTTGGCGGCCATGCTCACCGGGTCATCGGAAAATACCGTGGAATCTTCCATCCGGCCCTGACGCAGACGCACGCAAGCGCCGTCCTTGAGATCGATAGCGGGGATAATCAGCATCTGGCAAACCTTCAAATACGAATGTTCAGCTTGGCTCGGGAATCAGTTTTTCTCGAGCGCCCACAGGTCGCTTTCGATGCTTTCGAACCTTTCCTTAAGGTGCGCCTGCACGTCGAAAATCGCCCTGTTGTAATAGTGCGGAGCAATTTCGCGGGTAAACAGGTCAAGAATTTCCGCCGCCTCGAACGAACCCAGGTCCAGTTCGAAGCGATCCTCCATGAACCGCTGGATCTTGCGGTTCGCCTCGCTCTCCTGCTCGGGCGTGAGGGTGAGGATTGGCGGTTTCTTGCGTGCCATTACCAGCGGCCGTCCCACGCGGCGAAATTCTGCAGCAACTGCAGGCCATGGGTGTGGCTCTTCTCCGGGTGGAACTGCACGGCGAATCGCGACCCGTCGGCCAGGGCCGCGGCAAAGTCGACGCCATAGTGACCGCTGCCCACCACCTGCCGCGCATTGCCGGCCGCGATGTAGTAGCTGTGCACGAAGTAGAAGCGCGCCAGGTCCGGGATGTTGTGCCACAGCGGGTGGTCCACCGCCTGTTTCACTTCGTTCCAGCCCATGTGCGGGACTTTCAGGTGTTCGGCGTCTTCTCGCAGGTCCTTGCCGAAAAATTTCACCTGGCCCGGGAACATACCGATGCAATCGACACCGGTGTTCTCTTCGCTGCGCTCGAGTAACGCCTGCATGCCCACGCAAATACCAAGGAACGGCCGATCCTGGCTGACTTCGAGGACCAGCGAGTCGAAGCCCAGGCGGCGGATCTCGGCCATGCAATCGCGAATCGCACCCACACCAGGGAATACCACCCGGTCGGCTTCGCGAATCACGGCGGCATCGCTGGTGATCAACACCTTGCCGGCCCCCACGTGCTCGAGGGCCTTGGCCACCGAGTGCAGGTTGCCCATACCGTAGTCGATAACCGCGACTGTCTGCATTACAGGACGCCCTTGGTGGAAGGCATCTGCCCGGCCATGCGGTCATCGAGCTCCACGGCCATGCGCAGGGCGCGGCCAAAAGCCTTGAACACGGTTTCGATCTGGTGGTGGGTGTTATGCCCACGCAGGTTGTCGATGTGCAGGGTCACATTGGCGTGGTTGACGAAGCCCTGGAAGAACTCCTGGAACAGGTCGACGTCGAAGCCGCCGACGGTGGCGCGGGTGTACGGCACGTGCATTTGCAGGCCCGGGCGACCGGAGAAATCGATGACCACCCGCGACAGCGCTTCATCGAGCGGCACATAGGCGTGGCCGTAGCGACGGATGCCTTTCTTGTCGCCGATGGCCTGGGTGAAGGCCTGTCCCAGGGTGATACCGACGTCTTCCACCGTGTGGTGGTCGTCGATATGCAGGTCGCCCTTGCTGACGATGTCCAGGTCGATCAGCCCGTGACGGGCGATCTGGTCCAGCATGTGCTCAAGAAAAGGCACGCCGATATCAAACCGGGCCTTTCCGGTGCCATCCAGGTTGATCGAGGCTTTGATCTGGGTTTCCAGAGTGTCGCGCTCGACAGACGCCTTACGTTCGGCCATCACCAGCTCCGCAAAATCATTGGGCGAAAAAGGCAGCCATTATAGGGGCGCGAGCGACAAACAGAAACACGGGAGACGATATCACTGACGGGTTGTTGCCCGTCCTGTCGGGGTTAGACATGTCCATACAAGTGATGAACGCAGGTTTTGCCATCACCCAAGAACAAATGTGGGAGCGAGCCTGCTCGCGATAGCGGTGGATCAGTCAATAATGATTCGACTGACACGCCCCCATCGCGAGCAGGCTCGCTCCCACAGGGTTCACCCGAAACCGATGGCTCCGGGATCGCCTCGATACTGCTTAGTGGAACAACACCGCCGTCTTCTGCAGGGTCACCCACACACCCCACGCCAACGGAATGCCCACCACCAGCCAGGCGGCGACCGCCAGGGGCTTGGTGCCCGGTGCGGCTTTCCATTCCAGGGACGTGCTGCTGTCGGCACCCTTGTCATGGCCCAGCGCCTGCTCGGCGGCCAGTTCGGCGTCGGTCATGAAGTACTTGTCGGCGACCGGGCGGACCATCAGGTTGCACAGGAAACCCAACACCAGCAGGCCGGCGAGGATGTACAGGGTGATGTCATAGGCCGCGGCACGTTCAACGCCAATGCTCAGCTGATATTCACGCAGGTAGTTCACCAGTACCGGACCCAGCACGCCGGCCGCAGCCCAGGCGGTCAACAGGCGACCATGGATCGCGCCAACCATTTGCGTACCGAACAGGTCCGCCAGGTAGGCCGGCACGGTGGCAAAACCGCCACCGTACATCGACAGGATGATGCAGAACGCCGCCACGAACAGCGCGATGCTGCCCAGGTGACCGAGGTTCGGGATCAGCGAGTACAGGACAACACCCAGGGCGAAGAACACGAAGTAGGTGTTTTTGCGACCCAGGTAATCCGAGAAGGATGCCCAGAAGAACCGCCCACCGATGTTGAACAGGCTCAACAGACCAGTGAAGCCGGCCGCGATGGCCGCGATCTGGCCCAGTTGGGTAGCGTCCAACTGGCCGAAAGGCAGGTCGTTGCCGAGCAGCTTGCCACCGAACACTTCCTGCAACAGTGGCGAAGCCATGCCGATGATGCCGATACCAGCGGACACGTTCAGGCACAGCACCAGCCACACCAGAACGAACTGCGGGGTTTTCCAGGCGACGTTCACGTGGACGTGGCGATTGGTGATCATTGCGTTCGCGGCTTTCTTCGGAGCCGGAGTCCAGCCTTCAGGCTTCCAGCCGGTCGGCGGCACGCGGTACGACAAGGCACCACCGATCATGAATACGAAGTAGATAGCGGCCATGACCAGGAAGCTTTGCCACACGCCCACGCTGGTTGGCGAGGCAAAATGGTTCATCAGCGCAGCAGCCAGCGGAGCACCGACCATCGCACCACCGCCGAAGCCCATGATCGCCATGCCCGTCGCCATGCCGCGTTTGTCCGGGAACCACTTGATCAGGGTGGACACAGGGGAGATGTAGCCCAGGCCCAGACCGATACCGCCGATCACGCCGGAGCCGACCCACATCAGCCAGATCTGGTGGGTATAGACCCCCAGTGCGGATATCAGCAAGCCGCCGCACCAGCACAGGGCCGATACAACGCCGGCCTTGCGTGGCCCGGCGTGTTCCAGCCAGCCACCCCAGATGGCTGCCGAGCAACCCAGGAAAATGAAGAACAGGGTGTAGATCCAGCCGAGCATCGAGATCGGCCAGTCGCACTGGGACGAAAAGACTTGCGAGATGAAGCTCATGTCCGGTGCGCAGGCCACCGGCTTGGTGATACCCAAGGCCTTGGACAGTGGCAACCAGAACACCGAGAAGCCATAGGCCATGCCGATGCAGAGGTGAATGGCCAGCGCGGCCGGTGGAACCAGCCAGCGGTTGAAACCGGACTTGGCGATGATGCGTTCCTTAGAGAGGAACGCAGGCTGGTCGGCTATGCCGTCCGCCGTGATGCTCGTGCTCATTGTGTATCCCCCAGTTGTTAGAATGGTTCGCCAGCCACGCATCACCCTCAGCCTTGTTTTGCACGCAGGCACGGCCGTATTTTCTGGTGAAGCTCCCTGTTGGTGTGACATCAAGTCGCAGAAGGACGGGCGAACGGGTAAAGGTTACCATCTGCTCGTGACAGAAAAACCAAAGTGACATCACCTTTTTCATGTCATTTGTCTTATCGCGCCCCTGTTTGCTTTCTGTAGGGCACAAGCCATTTATTTTTCAGGAATTTCCATGCCCATTGTTGTCGAGCACCTGAACGAGGCCTCCGGCCAGGATCGGCAGGACCTGCACAAAATCTACCTGGACGCCCCACCCTGGCTGCTCGAACCGTTCAGCGATGCCACGCAGTTGATACAGGATTACCTGCAGGATGGCTCATTGATTGCGGCCCGCTTCAATGATCGACTACTCGGCGCCGCACGCCTGCAACGGCACCAGAACGTCTGGTACTTGTCCCAGATGTGCGTGCGAAGCGTTACCCGCCGCCGTGGGGTAGCCGAGCGATTGGTCTGCGAAGCGCAACGAATGGCCCGGCAAGACGGCGCCGAACTGCGGTTGCTGGCCCCTGCCGGGCACTTGATGGCCCAGGCCCTGGCCGCCAAATTGAAGCTGGCGCTGGACGAACGTTGAACACCACGGAAAACGATCACCCCAACGCACCATCAATCCACAGCGTTATACTCGCAGGCTAAATTCTGAACTCAACCACAAGGACTCGCCCATGAAAGCGTTCGGCAAAATCCTGGGTCTGGTACTTCTCGGGCTGTTGCTGATCATTGTGGCCTTGGGCTTTGCCCTGACCCACCTCTTCGATCCCAACGACTACAAGGAAGAGATCCGCCAGATAGCCCGCGACAAGGCCCACATTGAGCTGACCCTCAATGGCGACATCGGCTGGAGCCTGTTCCCATGGCTGGGTCTGGAATTGCACGAAGCCAGCGTCGCCACGCTGGCCAACCCGACACAACCTTTCGCTGACCTGCAGATGCTTGGTCTTTCGGTGCGGGTGATTCCGCTGCTGCGCCGGGAAGTGCAGATGAGCGATGTGCGGGTCGAAGGCCTGAACCTGCGACTCAACCGTGACAAGAACGGCCACGGTAACTGGGAAGACATCGGTAAGGCATCCGTCTCCACAACAACAGCGGGCAACCCGGCACCGACCGAACAACCTGCACCGCCCGCCAGTACCCCGGCGGAAAAACCAGCCCAGCCGACCCGCCTGGACATCGACAGCCTGACGGTGAACAACGCCCGGGTCGAATACACCGACGAGCAGACCGGCAAGCAATTCAGCGCCGAAAGCATCCAACTGAGCACCGGCCCGGTCCACGACTCCACCAACATCCCGGTCACACTGACCGCATTCCTGTCCAGCAACCAGCCGGCCGTGCGCGTTCGCACCGAGGTCACCGGCGAACTGCGCTTCGAACGCGCCTTGCAGCGCTACAAGTTCGAAGACCTGAAACTGTCCGGCGAAGTCACCGGGGATCCGCTCCAGGGCAAGATCCTGAATTTCAACGCCCAGGGTCAGCTCTTCCTGGACAGGGCCGCGAACGTTGCCGAATGGACCGGCATCAAGTTGTCCCTGAACCAGCTGCGCGCCTTGGGCGAGCTGAAGGTCAACGACCTCGACAAGACGCCGCAGTTGAACGGCGGCGTATCGATCGCCCAGTTCGACCTGGCGAACTTCGTCGACAGCATCGGCCAGAAACTGCCGGCCATGGGCGAAGGCAGCCTGACCAAGGTCGAGCTGGCCAGCCGCATCGCCGGCACACCCACCAGAGTCGAATTCAACAACGTCAATCTGAAGGTCGATGACAGCAACTTCAGCGGTCGTATCGCCGTGGAAGACTTCGCCAAGCAGTCCCTGCGCGCGCAACTCAAGGCCGACACGTTCAACGTTGACCGCTACCTGCCGCCAAAATCCGCCGAGACCAACAGTGCCAAGGCCGCTCGCGAGGAAGAAGTCAGCGCCACCGAGGCCAGTGCCATGGCTGGCGCCGGCACCACACCGTTGCCAAGCGCCCCGACTCAGGGCGCCTGGAGCAACGACCGGCTCTTCCCGGTGGAACGCCTGAGCAAGCTGGACCTCGTTGCCGAGCTGAGCTTCGGCCAACTGACCCTCGACAAACTGCCAATCCAGGATGCCGCCCTCAAGGCCAGCGGCCAGGGCGGCCTGCTGACCCTGGAAAACCTGCGGGGCGATCTGTTCAACGGCAACTTCGAAGCCAAGGGCACGCTGGATGTACGCCAGCCCACGCCGCAGTTGAACCTGCAAACCCGGATCAACCGGGTGCCGGCCGAGAAGATCATCGAGAGCCAGGGCAAGACTCCACCGGTCAAGGGGTTGGTAACACTCAACAGCGCCGTGACCGCCAGCGGCAACAGCCAGAAAGCCTTGATCGAGAGCCTCAACGGCAACGCCGGATTCGTCATCAACGATGGCGTGTTGCTCAACGCCAACCTCGAACAGCAACTGTGCAAGGGCATCGCCCTGCTCAATCGCAAGAGCCTCAGCGGCGAACCTCGGGGCAAGGACACGCCGTTCCAGCAACTCGACGGCAACCTGACCTTCCACAACGGCGTGGCCAGCAACCCGGACCTGAAAGTCCGCATCCCCGGCATGACCGTCAACGGCAACGGTGACATCGACCTGCGCGTGCTTGGCATGGATTACCGCGTCGGCGTCATCGTCGAAGGCGACATGCCCGACCCGGCCTGCCAGGTCAACGAACGCTACGTCGATGTCGAATGGCCGCTGCGCTGCCGTGGCCCGCTGGAACTCGGCGCCAAGGCGTGCCGCCTGGACAACGACGGGCTGGGCAAGGTCGCGGCAAAACTGGCCGGCGACCGTCTCGGCGACAAGATCGACGAGAAGCTCGGTGACAAGGTCAGCCCCGAGCTGAAGGACGCGCTCAAGGGACTGTTCAAGCGATGAGAGCCGAGCAGTTTTCCAGCGTTGTCCTGGACTGGTTCGACCGCCACGGGCGCCACGACTTGCCTTGGCAACAGGACATCAACCCGTACCGGGTGTGGGTCTCCGAAATCATGTTGCAGCAGACCCAGGTCAGCACCGTGCTCAACTACTTCGACCGGTTCATGGCCTCGCTGCCCACCGTCGAAGCCCTGGCCGCCGCGCCGGAAGACGAAGTGCTGCACCTGTGGACCGGCCTGGGCTATTACACCCGCGCGCGCAATCTGCAGAAAACCGCGAAGATCGTCGTGGACCAGTACGGCGGCGAATTCCCGCGGGACGTGGAAAAACTCACCGAACTGCCGGGGATCGGCCTGTCTACCGCAGGCGCCATTGCCAGCATCAGCATGGGCCTGCGGGCACCGATCCTCGATGGCAACGTCAAGCGAGTGCTGGCGCGCTTCACGGCCCAGGAAGGCTACCCGGGCGAGCCCAAGGTCGCCAAACAGCTGTGGGCCACCGCCGAGCGCTTTACCCCTCAGGACCGGGTCAACGCCTACACCCAGGCGATGATGGACCTGGGCGCCACGCTCTGTACCCGCAGCAAGCCCAGCTGCCTGCTCTGCCCCCTCAAGTCAGGTTGCGAAGCCCACATGCTCGGCCTGGAAACCCGCTATCCGATTCCCAAGCCACGCAAGGACGTACCGAAAAAACGCACGCTGATGCCAATGCTGGCCAACCGTGAAGGCGCGATCCTGCTTTACCGTCGGCCTTCTACCGGCCTGTGGGGCGGATTGTGGAGCCTGCCGGAACTCGACGACCTCGACGACCTGCAACACCTGGCCCTGCAACACTCGCTGGAACTGGGCAAGCAGCAGGAGATGCCCGGCCTGGTACACACCTTCAGCCACTTCCAGTTGGCAATCGAACCCTGGCTGGTCCAGGTCCGGGAGAGCGGCCATCACGTGGCCGAGGCCGACTGGCTCTGGTATAACCTCGCCACCCCGCCGCGCCTGGGCCTCGCCGCCCCGGTCAAAACCTTGCTCGAGCGCGCGGCCGCCGTACTGAACGCAGGAGAGCCGTCATGACCCGCACCATCATGTGCCGTAAATACAAAGAAGAACTGCCCGCCCTGGAACGAGCTCCCTTCCCGGGCGCCATAGGCCAGGACATCTACGACAACGTCTCGGCCAAGGCCTGGGGCGACTGGCAGAAACACCAGACCCTGCTGATCAACGAAAAGCGCCTGAACATGATGAACGCCGACGACCGCAAATACCTCCAGGGCGAAATGGCCAAGTTCTTTTCCGGCGAAGAATACGCCAAGGCCGAAGGCTACGTGCCGCCGTCCGAATAAGCTGTCCAGACCGGGGGCGAATCGTAAGCGACGGTAATAATTAAATATTTTTTGAAAACTTGCTTGACGCCCCCCTGAAAAACCCGTTTAATGCGCCCCGTTGCCCAGATAGCTCAGTCGGTAGAGCAGGGGATTGAAAATCCCCGTGTCGGCGGTTCGATTCCGTCTCTGGGCACCAAATACCGAAAACCCCGATCAAGAAATTGATCGGGGTTTTTTATTGCCTGGGGTTTCTTCCTCCGCCCCACCGACTCAGCTACATTCGCCCCTCGTTGTTCCCCCTTCCCCAGCAGAAGAGTCGTCATGGACATCACCGGCATCCCCTTTGGCACCACCGACTGGTCAACCATCGAACCCACCGAACACAAAGGCGTCACCGGAACGGCGTACTGGCGGACCCGGCAGTTCGGGAACATCCGGGTGCGGATGGTGGAATATACAGCGGGGTATCTGGCTGACCACTGGTGCACCAAGGGGCACATCCTGTTTTGCCTGAAGGGTGAACTGAACACCGAGCTGGAGGATGGACGGCACTTCGTGCTCAAGCCGGGCATGAGCTACCAGGTGGCCGACCAGGCCGAGCCCCATCGCTCTTCGACGTCCCTGGGTGCCACGTTGTTTGTGGTGGATTGAGGTTCGAAGCATTCGCCTTGAGGCTGTAGGATATACAGCCTCATTTTCACGTCAGGAATCCGGCCCATGGCATCGGCGAACAAACAGCAGAAACGTAACCAGCGCGCCAAGGCGAAAGCCAAGCAGAACCGCGTTCAACGTGCCGCTGCACCGAACGACTTCCTGGACCCGAACGAAGAGCGCATCGATCTGGAAACGGTGGACCTGTCCGACCTGTTCAACCTGATGCGCATCGCTGAAAAAACCAGCCAGCAGGCCATGTGCGCAGCCTTCCTCGGGCACCCACTGTTGGCACTGGTGCTGGAACAGGAAGGTGAAGAAGAAGCCACGGACTTCATCTTTACTGCCCTGATCGAATACCGTCGCATGACCACGGGTGCCGACGAGCAGACTGCGCTGGACTGGGTCGAAAGCCCTCAGTTCCAGGCTGATTACCTCGCGGCATCCCGGGAGTTGGCGCAAGCGCCTGATTGATCCCGCGCCATCCAGAAAGAGGCTGCCCGGCCGACCTGGGCAGCCTGCGGCAAAGCCTTCCCCGGCTGACACCTTCCTCGGACCGTTCCTACGGGTTCAGACACAACTGACTTAACCCCACCTCAAACCGATCCTGCATGGATCTGTCGCTTTTCATCCTGAGCAATCAGCCTCGTCCGGCATCATCAAAACTCCGACTGGAACATCCTTTTGGACCGCCCACCACCTCGGCTGATACTCGATGAGTCCATTGCTACCCCAAGACGATCCAACGCTCGCGCCGCTGATCAACGAACTCGGCGAACTGATCCAGCAGGCACGTCGCAAAGTGCTGCGTGCCGTTGATACCCTTCAAGTACAGACCTGCTGGCAGATCGGCCGGCATATTGTTGAATTCGAGCAGCGAGGAGCAGAGCGGGCGGCCTATGGGGCACGGCTGCTGCCGATTCTGGCGAAAACACTTACAACGAAGTTTGGGAAAGGGTTCGATGCCTCGAATCTGCGCTATATGCGGCTTTTTTATCAGGCATTTCCAATGTGTGACGCACTGCGTCACGAATTGAGCTGGACCCACTACCGCACGCTTCTACGCGTGGAAAACGATAACGCCCGTCATTGGTACATGAACGAAACCGCCACGCAGAACTGGTCCACCCGCGCCCTGGAACGCCAGATCGGTACCCTCTACTACGAGCGCCTGCTGACCAGCCGCGACCGCTGCGCAGTGAAGCAGGAGGCCTCAGACAATCTGAAGAATTACGATCTCGGCCCAAGGGATATCGTCAGGGATCCGGTCGTTCTGGAGTTCCTCGGTCTGCCCAACGCCGGCCTCCTGCAGGAAACCGACCTGGAACAAGCCCTGATTGACCAACTACAGGGGTTTCTCCTCGAACTGGGCAAGGGCTTCGCCTTCGTTGCCCGCCAACAGCGCATCAGCACCGAGAGCAAGGACTTCTACCTCGACCTCGTCTTCTACAACTACCTGCTCAAGTGCTTTGTGATCGTCGACCTCAAGCGCGGCGAACTCAGCCACCAGGACATCGGCCAGATGGACATGTATGTCCGTCTCTACGATGACCTGAGACGCGGCCCGGATGACAAACCCACCGTCGGCATTATTCTTTGTGCGCAGAAGGACGAGGCGGTCGTGCGCTATTCCGTGTTGCAGGGCAACGAACAACTCTTCGCCAGCCAGTACCAACATGTACTCCCGACAGAAGAAGAACTGCGCAACGAGCTGGATCGTGAGCGGGCGCGGCTTGAACAATCGGGCACGGCGACTGAAGGCATTTGAACCCCTTACACCGATTCAGAGATGCGTTCCGAAGGCATTGTCCAAGCCCGAAGCGGTAAACTGCCCATCGAACAGACAACCGACCATGCCGTAAACGGCTTGAGCCGGGTATTGCCCACCTGACGAATTGGAAACCGAAGCCCGATGGCCTCACTGAATAAACAGCAGAAACGCGCCAAGCGCGCCAAGGACAAAGCCAAGCAGATCCGCATGACCGGGCGTAAATCCATCCCCATGTATGGCGACCCGGCCCACGCCACCGCGCAGCCGCCCGTCTACGTCCTGGAACTGTTCGCCAAACTGCGCGAAGCCGAGGCCGTCAGTCGAAGCGAACTGCTCGACACGCTGCTTGCTTCCCTGAGTGTGATGATCAGCGAACGTCCAGGCCTGCTGGACCTGAAGAACGCCGAGAACGAAAGCATGGCGGCGACCAACCTGGCCGCCGACATGCTGGTGGATTACCGCATGTGGGCCGACGACATGGACCGCGAAACAGCACAGCGCTGGCTCAGCACCCCGGAGTTCATCAAGGACTTCGGCGAAGCGCTGGACCGTTATCGCCAGTCGATGGAAGAGCCTGCCGGCGAATAAGCCGATCGGCTATTCGTCTCCGTTCCAATGAAAGACCAGATTGCGTGCGGCCCCGCGGCCTACGTCAGCGGTGTCGCGGCGCTCCTCGCCGTTGCGTGTCGCCATCACGGAGTACTTGCCCGGCGGCAGTTGCACATAAACCAGCGGCCCCGCCTCGTCCAGGGTCAGCAACGTTTGCCCTGACGCGTTATGGATCGTGACGTGGACATCCGGGATGTATTTGTTTTCAGCTCCGACGGCGAAGGTCATGTGCAGGTTGTAACCCTGAGCCTGCCCGATGGCCCGGGCTTCATCCTCGCCGATACCACCGGACAGGTAGGTGATGCCGTTTTGCTGTAGCGGCTGGACCTGTACTCCGGCGTTGTCTATTGGGACCAGTGAGGTGGCGCTGGACATGATGGGGAAGAGCAACGCGCCGAAGGTAATAGTGGACAGTAAAAAGCAATGAACAAGCTTCATGGTGAGTGCTCCCAGAGGCTGGAAAACAACTCCATATTGGTTCTCTTTCGATTCCGGCAGAGCCCCAATGTTTAGATCGATTGGAACTATTTATTACAGCGGAAAATAGGGAGGAAGGAGGGTGAGTCCACCAACTCAACGCATCATGAGGGAAAACTACAATGACGATGCCGAACGACGCAGAGGTATTCACTTTAGGCAAGGTAGGAAACACCACTCCAATCGACGAAATATGGGATAGCTGGTTCGATGGAAATGCTGTGACCGCAGACTTTATGACAGGCAGTGAACTGCCGTTCGATCAGGAACGTGAATCTTTCGGCTGCACGTCCACAGCAGCCCGTTCATCTCGTTAACCCTTCCACCCCCCGCCCAAAGCTGGCACCATCGCGCCTTTTTTTACGCGACTCCCCGGGACTTTCACCGGTAAGCAAGCTTCAAACGGCCGTTCGGTTGTTGATGGCGCGACAGTCTGCTGTGCCGATGCGACAAGCTGCCGCACATTGCCGGTTTACCACCCGTAGCGCTGTTGGCTGCCATTCGGACGCATGCTAGCTTGGCCGCCTCGCCAAGGAAGGCCGCCAACAGCAAGGGAGCACACAAACATGAGGACCGCACATGGCCCAGGCCACGCCCGCGCTTGAAATCCGCAACCTGCACAAACGCTACGGACAGCTGGAGGTGCTCAAAGGCGTCTCGCTGACCGCCCGCGACGGCGATGTGATCTCGATCCTGGGTTCCTCCGGTTCCGGCAAGTCCACGTTCCTGCGCTGCATCAACCTGCTGGAAAATCCCAATCAGGGCGAGATTCTGGTGGCCGGTGAAGCGCTCAAGCTCAAGGCCGCGAAAAACGGTGAACTGGTGGCCGCCGACGGCAAACAGATCAACCGCATGCGCAGTGAGATTGGTTTTGTGTTTCAAAACTTTAACCTCTGGCCGCACATGAGCGTGCTCGACAACATCACCGAGGCCCCGCGCCGGGTGCTCGGCCAGAGCAAGGCCGAAGCCGTCGAAGTAGCCGAAGCCTTACTGGCCAAGGTCGGCATCGCTGACAAGCGCCATGCCTATCCTGCCGAGCTGTCCGGCGGCCAGCAGCAACGCGCCGCCATCGCCCGTACGTTGGCGATGCAGCCCAAGGTGATCCTGTTCGACGAGCCCACCTCCGCCCTTGACCCGGAAATGGTCCAGGAAGTACTTAGTGTGATTCGCGCCCTGGCCGAAGAAGGTCGCACCATGCTGCTGGTGACCCATGAAATGGGTTTCGCCCGTCAGGTCTCCAGCGAAGTGGTGTTTCTCCATCAGGGCCTGGTCGAGGAACAAGGATCGCCACAGCAGGTCTTCGAAAACCCGCTTTCGGCGCGCTGCAAACAATTCATGTCCAGCAACCGCTAACGGAGCAGTACATATGCAGACTTACAAGAAATTCCTTTTGGTCGCTGCCGCCAGCCTGTTGTTCTCGGCCAACGCCATGTCCGACGAAAAGCTGAAGATGGGCATCGAAGCGGCGTACCCGCCGTTCAACAACAAGGACGCCAGCGGCCAGGTCGTCGGCTTCGACAAAGACATCGGCGATGCCCTGTGCGCCAAGATGAAACTCGAATGCGAAGTGGTCACGTCCGACTGGGACGGCATCATCCCGGCCCTGAACGCCAAGAAGTTCGATTTCCTGATTTCCTCTTTGTCGATCACCGAAGAGCGTAAGCAGGCCGTGGACTTCACCGACCCGTACTACTCCAACAAACTGCAATTCATCGCGCCGAAGAATGTCGAGTTCAAGACCGACAAGGCTTCGCTCAAAGGCAAGGTCATCGGTGCTCAACGCGCGACCCTGGCCGGCACCTGGCTGGAAGACGAACTGGGCAGCGATATCACTGCCAAGCTCTACGACACCCAGGAAAACGCCTACCTGGACCTGACCTCCGGCCGCGTCGACGCGATCCTGGCGGACAAATACGTGAACTACGACTGGCTGAAAACCGACGCCGGCCGTGCTTACGAATTCAAGGGCGACCCAGTGGTGGAAAGCGACAAGATCGGCATCGCCGTGCGCAAGGGTGACGACGAGCTGCGCAACAAGCTGAACGCCGCGCTGAAAGAAATCGTTGCCGACGGCACCTATAAGCGCATCAACGACAAGTACTTCCCGTTCAGCATCTATTGATGCGGACATGCCTGGTCGGCGCTGCAGCGATGCAGCGCCGACCTTTAGCAAAGCCTGCCGCGATATGAACACATACCCATGATGATCGACCTCTACGGATTCGGCCCGGCGCTTGCCGCCGGCGCACTGATGACCGTCAAACTGGCGCTCTCGGCCCTGTGCCTGGGACTGGTGCTCGGTCTGCTCGGAGCCCTGGCCAAGACTTCGGCCCACAAACCGCTGCAATGGCTGGGCGGCACCTATTCGACACTGGTCCGCGGCGTCCCGGAATTGCTCTGGGTGCTACTGATCTACTTTGGCACCATCAATCTGATGGGTGCCCTGGGTAAGTTCTTTGGCAACCCGGAGCTGGCCCTCGACCCCTTCTCTGCTGGCGTCATCGCCTTGGGCCTGTGCTTTGGCGCCTACGCCACGGAAGTGTTCCGTGGCGCGATCCTGGCGATCCCCAAAGGTCACCGCGAAGCCGGCGTGGCCCTGGGCCTGTCGAAATGGCGAATTTTCATCAAGTTGATCATGCCGCAGATGTGGCGCATCGCCCTGCCCGGCCTGGGCAACCTGTTCATGATCCTGATGAAAGATACGGCCCTGGTGTCAGTGATCGGTCTGGAAGAGATCATGCGCCACGCACAGATCGGCGTGACCGTGTCCAAGCAACCCTTCACTTTCTACATGGTGGCTGCGTTCATGTACCTGGGCCTGACGGTGCTCGCCATGACCGGCATGCACCTGCTGGAACGACGCGCCGCCCGCGGCTTTGCCAGGAGCACCCAATGAACTGGGAAGTCATCATCAAGTGGCTGCCGAAACTGACCCAAGGCGCGACCCTGACCCTGGAGCTGGTTGCCATCGCCGTGATCGCCGGCCTGTTGCTGGCGATTCCGCTGGGCATCGCCCTCTCCTCGCGCCTGTGGTACGTGCGGGCACTGCCCTACGCCTACATCTTCTTTTTCCGAGGCACGCCGCTACTGGTTCAGCTGTTCCTGGTCTATTACGGCCTGGCCCAATTCGACGCCGTACGCAGCAGCGCACTGTGGCCGTACCTGCGGGACCCGTTCTGGTGCGCCACTGCCACCATGACCCTGCACACCGCCGCCTACATCGCCGAGATCCTGCGCGGCGCGATCCAGGCCATTCCAAAAGGCGAGATCGAAGCCGCCCGAGCCCTGGGCATGTCACGGCCCAAGGCGCTGTTCTACATCATGCTGCCACGCGCCGCGCGCATCGGGCTGCCGGCCTACAGCAACGAAGTGATCCTGATGCTCAAGGCCAGCGCCCTGGCGAGCACCGTGACTTTGCTGGAACTCACCGGCATGGCCCGCACCATCATTGCCCGGACCTACCTGCCCGTGGAGATCTTTTTCGCGGCCGGCTTGTTCTACCTGTTGATCGCGTTCCTGCTGGTGCAAGGCTTCAAGCAGCTGGAGCGCTGGTTACGCGTCGATGCCTGCCAGGGACGCTGAAGCCGGCGTGTTGACGGGCGAAGCGTTGCTCGCCCGCTTCAGCGCATTGGATGGGTTTCTCACAGCGCACCAGGCGTTGTGGAAACCACGCCCATTTACCCACCTGCAACTGCCTTGGGAAGCGTCCTATCCGGAACTTGCCCAATGGCTACGTCGGCGTTCGCTGGAAGACGCGGAGAACGACCATCACCAGCCCTGGCTGATTGAACATGCGCCCGCGCCATTTCCGGAGCTGGCGGCACTGTCCCGTTCATTGAGCGCTGTCGCAGAATTACCGGGTAGACGACTCGAAACGCCAACCCAGCGCCTCAACGTCGATGTGCCTGGCCGCAAGTGGCAGCAGATCGAAGCCTTCGCCAGCCGCCTGCAATTCACCATCGAACCGAGCCACTGGCTCGACTGGTGCGCCGGCAAGGGCCACCTTGGCAGACGCTTGCTGCACAGTGACCAACAACTGACCTGCCTGGAATACGATCCAGCATTGGTCATCAACGGCCAACAACTCAGCCAGCGTCACCATCTGGCCGCCACGCACCTGCAACAAGACGTGATGGCACCGGAGGCAGCCCAGGCGATCCATGCCGAACACACACCGGTGGCCCTGCACGCTTGTGGTGACCTGCATGTTCGACTGATGCAACTGGCCAGCGCCGCCGGCTGCGCCCAACTGGCGATTGCACCCTGCTGCTATAACCGCATCAGCGCTGACCGTTATCAGCCGCTGTGCGACACCGCCCGAGGCTCCGCCCTACAGTTGTCCGTCGATGATCTCGGCCTGCCACTGACCGAAACCGTTACCGCCGGCGCTCGCGTGCGCAGACAGCGCGATCAATCCATGGCCCGGCGCCTGGGTTTCGACCTGCTGCAACGGCAAATACGAGGCCGTGACGACTACCTCCCCACTCCCTCGTTACCCACCGCTTGGCTGGAAAAATCCTTCGCTCAGTACTGCACCGATATGGCAACCCTGAAAGACTTATTCATCAGCGGCTCGCCGGATTGGGCCACTCTGGAAGCAGCAGGTCATCAACGCTTGGTCGAAGTGCGTAACCTGGAACTGGTACGCGGCCTTTTCCGACGGCCCCTGGAGCTTTGGCTGGCGCTGGATCGAGCCCTTTTCCTTACGGAAAAAGGCTACGACGTTCGTCTTGGCACTTTCTGCGAAACGCCCGTCACACCACGAAACCTGATGTTGCTGGCAGAGCGTTGCCGAGGTGAAACAGCCTGTGGATAACTCTGTTGATGGAATCTGCCGTGATCCAATAAATCCGCGTTTTCCTGGGCAAGTCACGACTGGTTATTTTTTGTTCATAAAATAAAAAAACCATTAAAACAGTCATTTGCAAACAAACGAGAAGGCTGTCACAAAATCGCAAGACGCCGCCCATCCAACCGTGCTCGTTGTGCATAAGCGCCCAAGCAAATGGACATAACGGTTGAAATCAGGGCAGTAATGCGCCAGCTATTACATCCCCGCCAGATGCCAAACAGCTCGAAGCCCAGCTACAGACATCGCGAACAGCGACACCGCCACGCCCTGCGAAAACCCCGAAAGCTCCTGCCCCGCACCCGACCTGCAGCCTCGGCAAAAATAGTCAGAATTCAGGGGTTTACAGAAATCCTCCAATCGCTATAATCGTCGCCCACACGCCGGTATAGCTCAGATGGTAGAGCAACTGACTTGTAATCAGTAGGTCCCGGGTTCGATTCCTGGTGCCGGCACCATACAAAACAAAGCCCTCGCAGAAATGCGGGGGCTTTGTTGTTTTTGGGGTGTCCACTTTTCGTCCACACGCGCAAACCCAATGTGGGAGCGAGCCTGCTCGCGATGAGGCCATCAAACTCAGCGACGATCGGCCAGCCAGAACAGCGCTGCTTTTTCTAGATCACAACCAATGAAGCAACCTCAACCAAATAGCATCTTTTGCCAATGATCCTCACCCACAATGGCAATCGAAGCACCCGCCTCCCGCAACTCCACAGCCTTTATGATCTTCGTTCCATAGGTACTGTGGCGCCACTGCTCATTACCCACGCTGCCGACCACCAGGTAATGCACCTTCTTACTCACCCCGCCCCCAATCAAACCGCCCCGCTCCTCGACCAATACCTGGCAATCTTTGCGCGGCCCAAAAGCCATGACGCCTGTAAATACAAATATCCGGCCATCCCATACCAAATCAGGGGCGGGTGAATTGAAGGGCAGGTCCGTTGGAGCAACGGCTACAGCTCCGCCGACCTTCGATCTCTCAATATCTACGCCAGAAAAACCACGCAGGATGTTAAGCAGCTCAAGCGATTCATCCGGGTCCAGAGCATCGTCCTGAAGCATGGATGCCAAACGCGAGTACAGCAGATTGATCACCGGGTCATTCAGATGGGCGAGGTTGGTTTCCAACCACTGCTTAAGAAAAATCGCTTCGTTGGTATTCACGACACCGTCCGCCGTGATCCCAGCGGCCAACCCCACCAAGGCATCGGCGGCGCGTCGATCAATGCGACTGCGGTGGAAGAATTTGCTGTTTTCGAACTCGTTGTGTAGGTCCATTACGGGGTTCCTTTGGGTGTGTGTTGGCTCGACACCGAAGCATCACTGACTTAGGAAATGTTGTATTAGAACGTAGCGCTCCTGTGCACGCCCCCTCATCTTTTGATCAGGAAAATAAATCTGTCCCCTTTTCTGAGCGTCGTACCAGTTGAAAAGACCGACTAGGTATTACAAAACAATTTAAACTTGGTATTATTTGAAGAACAAATACTGGACAAGTGGGACAGCAAAACATGCATTTTATTCCTAACACTTTTGTCCAGCCTAGCCTTGGATATTCCAGGCTGAACGATCCAACACTCGTTTTGAACTTGAATATCCGAAAGAGCAACCGTAATAAATTTCACAAGATTTTCAGGAGAGTTGCAACCAGAATTTAGATATATAGCATTATCAAAAAAACGCTGAGCCCGCTCCGTATGTGCGCTTGGAAAAAGATACCGAATATTCTTAATTAACTGCGAGGCCACCACCTGCAAATCATCAATACGAAGACCCTTTTGTGAACGCATTGAAAATTTCTCGTGCACTAAAATTAATCGATCTTTACATACCACTAGGTGGTCAGCAGCTTCATTCGCACCGTCATCTTTAATAATAGCTACAACACCAAACTTCTCTATCTGGTCATACAAATACAACTCAGTCTGTTCAGCGATACAAATTTTTGTTGCATCGTCAGGCGGAGAGGCTTCCTTGCGAATATCTACTTGACTCCAGTCTATATCTGTATATGAATCATTTTTAAACGGCGTAGTTAGCCGATTATCTTTCCAAAAAGAATGCTCGCGATAGGCATACCCTTCTTCAAATAAAATCGTGTAATTCTCTTCATTTAACAAATACTCTACAAAATCAAATCTTTTCTTACGTCTTAAGTTATTCTCATCATTTGCAATTATCACAGACGCGTTATTGGCTGGGCTAATGTAACTAATTTCGATGTGACTGTTAGATACTTTATCCACCCGAAACTCAATAAAGCTCTGCTCATTGCCAACACGAACGACCCCATTTCCAATAACAGAGCAACTCCACTCTCCCAAAATTGAATTATTGATTTCTAAAAGGACTACCCCCTTACTGGAGACTACATAATCTAGGTAAAATCCAAGCATTATTAGTGAGCCCGGATCTTGGACCTCAACTGGACTCACCAAAAAAGCTATGAAGTCTCCATCATTTTGCGCCGAAAGTGCCGCCTCTATATTTGAACACTGTGTACTAAACGAACGTACCCCATCAGTCCAAGTTCCCCAAAACTTCCTTTTCTTCGCCGAGCAACCAAAAACCTTGATATTTCCATTTTGATCTATTTGACTACCTAAACAATAGCTGAAGCTATAACCTGCGTCAAAGGAAGGTGTCAAAGAGAGCTTTGCGTTCTTACTAAAATAAGACTTTGCTTCTGCTGCGGTGCCGCCGGCGCCAAAGGTATTATTTATACCTAAGCTTTTTATTAGCAATTCAGACTCAGCAAGCGCCCTGAATATCTTTTTTATATCGACCTTAGATTGAGACCAGTCCTTATAAAAAATAGACTTTACAACCTCCTCAACCTTAGAATCGCTCGCATGTACGAAAACATGCTCATTTGAATCATCGATTAAAACTAATACGTTTTCGACATTCTCCAAATAAGCAACTTTATTTGGATCGATTTTTTGGGTTGCATCAAGCCATGATGGAAACTCTCTAAATGAGATCCATAATGCATAGACTTTATCGGTACTAGAATGCCATTTTATTACAGCATACTTCTTTTCTTTCTTTAGGCTTTCTACTCTTTTATATAAGGCTTCGCTAAATCGTCTTCTGCTATATGCATCTTTCGAAAAAACAAGAATCTGAAAGAAAGGGGAGATATTTTGAAGGGAAATAGGTGTAATGGGCTGATCCATCTGATTATCCCTAACCGGTGGGCAACTTTTGTGTTCTGATCAAGGATAGCACATAGCCATGAACGCGGAGTGCCAATCAGGTTCGCGGTGTCCAATAGCGGTCGCATGAAATCCGTCAAAGATTTGACTGCATAAATTATGAGGATTCACGGCTCAATGCTGGCACTGATCATTAATTATCTACAGTAAATTTCTAACTGAAGGGTAAGCTTTGAGGTAGTAAAAATTATCAGTGTAAATAAACTCTTTATTTACACTAGATTGAGCTTCAATTCGACTCCTGGTGCCCAAAACGAAGCCCTCGCAGAAATGCGGGGCTTTGTTGTTTCTGGCATTCAGAAAAATCCAAATGGTACAGCTCCGCTGCGTGAGAGCTGATGCCAGACTACGACGAAACCTGAAACATCGTCAGAATTGCAGCCTCTATCAGTGCCCAGCGAGCACTCCTCTCCCCGCCAAATCTGCCTGCTCCCGCCCCCGTTACAATTCCACTTCACCATGACGTTGACGACCTCCTCCAGCTACCTATAATGCCCCCCAACACACCCGCCAAGCCTAGGTTGACCCAGTCAGCAAGCTCAAATCGTGCGGGTTTTTTTGCCTGGAGAAAACTACATGAGGCCCTTCGACAAGCCGGCCCTCAGCGTAGAACAGCAATTGGAACTGCTAAAGCAACGAGGCCTGCACGTCGCCAACGACGATCGGGCCATGCGTTTTCTCGAAGTGGTCACGCTGTTTCGCCTGAGCCCCTATATGCGTCCCTTCCAGGAACCAGACCCTGAACACACCTTCAAGGCCGGTAGCACCCTGAAAGCGGTCGTCGACATCTACCGCTTCGATGGCTCATTGCGACGCATAACCATGGATGCCATCGAACGTGTCGAAGTCGCCATACGAGCGACTATCAGCAATCATATGTGCCCTAAGTATGGGTCTGACTGGATAGCTGACGCGTCAGTCTTCTACTCGTCATATCCGCATCCTGAGCTATTGCGCCCACTGCGGGAGCAATTGAATAAGGAGCGCAACAAACTCAGGCGTGATATCGAGCGCATAAAAAATGGCCGACAGGCCAATGGGCTCCAGCAACAGCGGATCGAAAACCGCATGCGCGATAACTATTTCCGATACTACGGAGCGACCTATGCCCACCCTGAGCTGCCGCCCGCTTGGGCGGTTCTGGAGGAGCTCAGCCTTGGGACAGTGTCCACCCTCTTCAATGCCATAGGCAGAAGTGCCGATAAGAAAGCTATCGCCGCCAGATTCAATCTGCCCTTCGATGTATTGGCCTCTTGGCTACACACGCTGACTTTCATTCGAAACTGCTGTGCCCATCACTCACGACTATGGAATCGAGAGCTCTCGATTCGACCAACCTTACCCAAGGAATGGGTCATCCCAAATGCATCTGCCGACAGGCCTCAGCCCAAGCAGCGGCTCTACATCGTGTTGACGATGCTGGCCTATCTTACCGACTTGGTCAGCCCGGACAGCCAATGGAAGCTTCGCCTGGCCAAAATCATGGATCGGCAGGAACCGGCTTATTTGAGACTCATGGGGTTTCCAGATGATTGGACACATCAGCAACAATGGTGCTTGGAATAGGGAAGCCAGAAATACGACCCCTGCACCCCACGCCGCCACACAGGGGCTTCGTTGACACTCGTTATTGATTATTTTGCAGAAAATCCAGAATCGCCTGAGTGGTAGCCTGCGTTTTCTCTTCCAATACCCAATGCCCTGTATTCTGCAATATCAATGAGTGTGGCTGGGCGCTGATATGGCTTACCTGCCCGGCCAACGTCTTGCCTCTTGAGTGATCTCCGCCGATGGTGAGAACTGGAACGGCCAGTTTGTTCTGGGCAAACGCCTGGTTGTCATTTGCATCGCTTTCCACCCAGGCTGAATACAGTTTGAATGCCGCTTCCATACGTCCAGGCCGGGAGTAATCCATTACCAGCGCGGCGCGCACCTCATCATCAACTTTGGGATTTCCCTTGAATACAAACTCGTCAAAAAACATGTCCAGATAATTTTTTTCCTGCCCTCGAATCATTTTCAGAGCTGTTTCGCCGAAGAAGCGAAAATGCCATTTACTGGCAACACCATTTGCTGGATTGCCGTTATAAGGAATTTCCCACCCTGGGATTCCCGGAATGAACCCATCCATTAAGATGAGGTGTTTGGTTTCCTGTGGATATTGCGCCCCATAGGCATAGGCGACGATCAGCCCCATGTCGTGACCGATGATATCCACTCGCTCCAGCTTCAGAACGGCGACCAATTCATGGAGGTCGCGTGCCATGTTCTTTTTATCGTATCCCCCCTTGGAAACATCCGTCTCCCCGGCGCCACGATAGTCTGGAACGATGGGCGTATAGCCCGCCCGCAGAAGCCTTCCCATGAGCGGCTGCCAATTTCGCCAGCTTCCTGGAAATCCGTGAATCAGCAGAACCGGCCTTTCACCATTGCCACTTACCAGGTAGTGCATGCGAATACCGTTTACATTCGCGTACTCACTTCTGAATGTCGCACCGTCAACGACGATATGACTGTTCGCCATAGATGGCATGCTTGCGTCTGACTGGCCGGATAGTGCGGATAAAGCCAAGGAAATGACTGAAAGAATAAGCTTGCTCATTCTGACCACCTTACTTGGGCCAGACGATCCGGAGCGTTACTCCGCACCTTGATTCCCGAAACTAAACAGGCAGATCAAACGTTAGCGACGGGGTCTGAAAAAAACGCCTTCAGGTACTAGCGTGCGTGGCTTCTTGATCAGACGACACTGTCAGGAATGACAGTTCCGATAAACGGCGTGAGGGTGTTATTCAAACAACTCGGCATGGCTACCCAAGTCTACAAATGTAATCAGGTCAGTTCGCGCACTCTCATAGATCATCAGGAAGTCACCTCCGATATGACACTCTCTGAAGCCATTCCAATTCCCTGTTAAAGCATGGTCACGATATTGTGCTGGTAGCTGTTCACCCAAGAACAGTATCACCATCACCGCGCGAACCTCATTCATGTCCCGTCGTCCGGCGCGCTTGTAGCGCTCCCAGGACTTTTTGAACTCTGGCGTCTGCGCGCATTGCTTCGGCAGGTCAGCGCGCTTTAGCTTTTTCTCCGGCTTCGCCATCGGCCCCCCCTAGCATTTCATCAACAGAGTCGAATTGGCGACGAATTTCACGCGCCTGTGCCATGGCACGGGCGGTTTTTTCGGAAGGGATACGAACCTCGAAAGGCAGCCCTTGCGTAGTCACTACCTGACGGAGAAAAAGACGCATAGCCTCGCTGAGACTCAGGCCACAGGCATTCAACACAGCAGTGGCACGCTCCTTCAAATCCTCATCGATGCGGCAACGCACATCAGTGGTTTTAAGTAGTGCAGTCATGATTTCACTCCTATAACAAAATGTAGCTACGTTGTAGCCACGCAAAAAGTATGGGTCACCCTGACAAATTTGATCAAGCGTTTTTTGCCATGAGATGTAAACGAATCCGCATGTTGGATTCAGAGAAGTGGATAACCCCAGTCATTCCCTACCATGAACTGACCCTGCCAGCACCGCGCCACGATTGCAGCCAATCCCATCGGCCGCTACTCTTCGACGGTCGCTGCAAATTCAGCGACCGGGCGTAGGAACCCGAAGTAATCAAGGCGCGACAGCAGCGCCCCGCGTATGATTGCAGGCGCTTTTTTTGTGTCTGCAATCATGCGTTATGGTGGCTGTGCGCGGGACACCTTCGGGTGTGCCGGGTACCTTGATTCCCGGTTTTCCTACCCTGCGCATGGCCGCCACCCAATCCCGTAGGAAAGGACGGTAGCGGCTCTCACAGTCAAGGAGCCAGACTATGCCAAACCCGCTGAACCTAAAAACCCCTGGTCTAACCCCCTTCTCCTTCCACTCCGACCGCCCACTCTTCCGCATCGCCAGCGGTGTCCCCATTGGCGAAGCACTGTCCCACGCCTCCGATCTGCTCCACGTTGCCAAACTGCTGGCCGAAGACGCGGCAATGATCCGCAGCACCGACCGCTATGCCTGGGCGTCGTGTTACTTGCAGGATATGAGCAAGGCAGTGATTGATGATGTGGTGAAAGTGCTGGAAGCGCCGGGAAATCATCCGGTTTAGTTACCACGTAGCCCAATGCTGCTCAACAGCATTGGGCTGGTCTGCGCTTCGGCATCCGGCCGAACCGGGGCCGCTTTGCAGCCCAGCGGGAGCAAGCTCCCTCGCCACGAAAGCGCTTTGCAGCATTCATATATTTTGTTTCTGGCCGATACCTCAAATAACAGCCCCGCCCCAAGGCCCCGCTGGCGCTCGACTACACTTTCCCAGAAATCCCCGCTCCAGGAGCAGCCAACAATGAAGATCCGTACCAAGATCATAGCTTCGGGGTTGGTCAGTCTTTTCTTTGCTCTTTTGCTCGGCGGTATCGGGTTGTGGGGCTATCACTCCATGACCGAGTCCCTGGTAGAGAACGAGACCAGCATTTCCGCCATGCGCAAGCACATGGAGGCGGACATGATGCACGATGCCATTCGGGCCGATGTGTTGGCCGCGTTGCTGGTGTCGCCGGGGGATGCCCAGGGCGCCAAGGAGGTACTGGAGGCTTTTGACGAGCATTCGCAACGGATGCGCAAAGTGATTGCGGAGAACGCCGAAGCGAAGTTGCCGGGAGAAGTCGCCAAGGCCATCGTCGAATTGAAACCACAAGCCGATACCTACATCGATAAAGCCAAGCAGGTGATTGGCAAGGTGCTCGGTGGTGCAAAGGATATGCAAGCGCTGCGGACTGAGTTCAACGCTGCGTTTTCTGCATTGGAGGAACGCAATGAGGCCGTGAGCGAGCTGATCGAGAACCAGGCCCAGGCTTCTCGCGAGAATCAGGATGACAGCATCCAGTCTTCGGGACGCTGGTTGGTCGTGACCTTACTGGCCACCTGCGTGGCACTGATCCTGTTGTCCTGGAGCCTGCTCAAGGCTGTGCTCACCCCGTTGAATAAAATCATCCTCAATACCCAGGCGATTTCCCAAGGCGATTTGCAACGGTCCATGGGGGCGCACGGCAAGGATGAGCTGGGCCAGTTGCAGAGCGTCATTGAACAGATGCAAGCCAACCTGCGGCAGATGATCGCCACGATCCGCAGTCAGAGTGACGAACTGCACGGCACCTCCCGTACCTTGGGCGACACCGCCCGACAAATCGTCTCCAGCGCCGACCAACAGGCCCAGAGCGCGACCAGCATGGCGGCGAGCATGGAGCAGATGATGGCGAACATCAGCCAGATCCATCAGCACGCCGACAGCGCGCGGACGATTTCGGCGCAGTCCGAACAACTGGCGAGCAGCGGCGGGCAAGTGATTCTCGGGGTGGTGGAAGGCATGAGCCGCATCGCCGAGGTGGTCAATCAGTCCTCCACGAAGATTACGGCGCTGGACGCCTCGTCCGAAGACATTCACTCCATCATCCAGGTGATCAAGAGCATCGCCGAGCAAACCAACCTGCTGGCGCTCAACGCCGCCATCGAGGCCGCTCGCGCCGGGGAGGCAGGTCGGGGCTTTGCCGTGGTCGCCGATGAAGTGCGCAACCTGGCGGCGCGTACCACCCAGTCCACCCAGGAAATCACCGCGATGATCGAACGCATCCAGACCAGCGCCCGGGATGCCGTGTCGAACATGCAGGCGTGCGTCAGCCGCGTGGACGAAGGGGTGAACCTGGCCCAGCAGGCCGGGGTGTCCATCAGCGAAATCCGCACCGGCGCCCGTCATGCCGCCGAAGTAGTGGAGGAAATTTCCCAGACGATTGCCGAACAATCGAAGGCCAGTGATGAGATGGCTCAGCGGGTGGAGTCGATTGCCGCCCAGTCAAGAGAAAACACACTTTCTATTCACCACCTGCAGCAAACCGCCAACCAATTGAACACTGCGGCAGGGTCGATGCAGTCTTCGGTGCAGCAGTTCAAGATCTAGCTCTGCGGTGAGGATATTTATAACTCAGGGCTGCATCAGCAGCCCTTTTTGCTTCCCGCTGATAACAACCCTCAGGTCTCGCTTTCAATTGCAGAAAAATCTTATGCTAAATTATGGATTAACAATAATTATGGCTAATCCATAAAATGGAATAATCGCATGAGCAGCATTTTTCAGCGCCCGGAACTGGCTGAAAGCATGGCAAATCAGCTTCTCAATCCGGGAGTCCTAGATGAAGGTTTGCGCTCAGGCTTGTTTCTATCCGGGCTGCGCAGAACCGGTAAAACCACATTCCTGCGGAGCGATCTGATTCCTGCTCTAGAAAAAGAAGGCGCGCTGGTTATTTACGTGGATCTGTGGAGCGATACCCTCGCCAACCCAGCCACGTTGCTGCAGGACGCTATCCGTAAAACCCTGCAGCAATTGCAAACACCCACGTCTAGCCTGCTTAAGAAGCTCAAGCGCGCCAGCGGCGTTGATATCGGCGCGGCAGGTTTCAAGTTCGGGTTCAAACTCGAGAGTATCGGTGACATCGGAGGCACGACCCTTGCCCAGGCGTTGACCGAAGTTGTCGATCAGGCCCGGACTGATCTGGTGCTGATTGTTGACGAGGTGCAACATGCCGCCGTCTCGGAGGACGGTAATCAGATGTTGCTTGCGCTGAAAGCTGTACGCGATGCGATCAACCCACGACCCAACACGCCGGGATATTTTCTATTTATAGGCACCGGTTCCCATCGAGCCCAGGTCAGCGAGCTCACCGCAAAACGTAATCAAGCATTTTCTGGAGCGACTTCCACACCCTACCCCGTCCTGAAAGCCGATTATGTGGAATACCTTCTGAACCGCCTGGCGAATACCGTTAGCCGACATAAACTGCCCTCGCTGGAAATCGCCACTGAAGCCTTCAATACGCTTGGCAATCGTCCAGAAGAAATGCTCAAGGCGCTTCGCCAGGTACTGCAGCAAGACGGAAATCCAGATCTGTTCTTGCCTGTCATTGCCAGCACTCTACGCTCTGCGGCGGCAAATATAGAACTGGAAAAAGTTGAACAGCTGGGCAGTTTGGCTCAGGCCATTTTCAAAAAAATCGCTTCGACAGAAGGAGATGCTCGCGGCATTTTTTCCGCTGATGCTGCAGCGGAATACTCAAAATTCGTAGGTCGCGACGTCCGTATCGAAGAGATTCAACCCGTGGTGATTGCGCTGGTGGCAGAGAACATCATCATGCGCCGCGGACATGGGATCTATGCGATTACCGATCCGTTCGTTCAAGAGATTTGGCGGGAAGAGCAAGCGTTGATTGACGCGAGTTGATCCAGCGCTATCGAATCAACACCTGCGCTCAGCTCACACCCGACTCACCTCAAACACAAACGAAATCTCCCGTTTCTGGGCACTCCAGACATACCGGATGTGCTTGCCCTGCACCGGAATCGAAACCGCCGGCGGGCGAAATGCGGCGACACATTCGTGGCCGGGCAGGCGGACGCTGTTGTAGAGCAGGCCCCAGGATAATGTTTCTCGCAGTTGCCGGGCGAATACCTGGGACGGTCCGTAGGCGGTGGGATCAGGGTCGTGGAGGTGGGGGTAATCGTGGCGGATGTCGTGCAGGGGCTTGATGACTTGGTTGACGTAGGTGCGCATGGTCAACTCCAGGTCCGGCTCATTGGTTGCCCCGAGAAAGCGCGCCTGGTGATAGCAGGTCTCGGCAATGGCAGCTTCCTGGCTGCTGGCGGCGTAGTAGACGCCGAAGGTGCCGTCGCTGAAACGACTGCTTTTGCCAATATGAGTGAACGCCGCCATCACCGGCGAGGAGCCTGGTCCGGAAACCCGGTCTTCAGGACGGACCCGCGACAACACGCCGGCCTCTTCCATCAATCGGTCATTGGTTAGGGCTTCCAGGGCATAGGCCGTGGGCAAGTCCTCGGGGTCGAGTACGTCCTCGAATAATGTGATCGGCGGGAAGCTGCTATTGACGATCCGATAGGCGCGCTTCCATTGCGGGTCCGTCAGCGGTGGCGTCATCAGCCGCGCACTCCGTCGAGGTAACGTCGCACATCCGCGATATCCACCACCCGCCCAACCAGCATGTAGGACAGCGCCGATTGACCGTTGAACGGCGCAGCGGCGTTGGGACTGCTGACCCATTGGTAAGCCCGGTCCCGGCTGTTGCTGAAGATGATGCTCAGCGCCTTGTGGATGCCCATGAGGTAGGAAATGCGCTCGAGGGTGTCGCGAGGCAACCTGACGTTGGCGGGTAATTGCTTGTATTTGTAGAAGGTGGTGTTTCCTATCTTGCCCAGCAGCGTGCGCTGTTGCTCGACGCTGCAGCCCCACAGCTCCATGAGGTTGAAGAAAAACTTCAACGCGATTCGACCCGCGTCCGGGGAATCCAGTTGTTGCTGTGCGTTGAGGGTGATGGAGGAAGTAGCCATGGGGTTTGGGCTCCTTTGTTACCGGGTGATGCTCAGAGAATAGTACACATATGGATATAAATTAAGTTTTAATTCGCAGACGGACAATCTAGCGCATCCATACTTTTCAAGCTTGTTACATTTCAGACATGAAGGCGTCTCGGCACGAGTTGACATAGAGCGGGCTCATGCCAGAAAAACGACCCCAAGAGCGCGAAATCGACTGCCTTCAGGTGGCAATAGTCGGCGTTAGGAACCCCGTTGATAACCTGAATATCAGCGCTCGGGTGAGACCTCTTCTCCCCCGCTTGAGGGAGCACAATATCAAGCAACTCTTCAGACAAAAGCAGCCTATGGCTGCTTTTATCATTTGGGGGCCAAGCAACACTGGTAGACCAAATGCCCATGCCCTCTCGCAGCCCAAACCCCAGAGCGACCTGCCTCAAGGCAATATCGAAATCAGCTGCACCGGGTAACTCCTGTACTGGCTCAGCAGTTGATGCGACAGCGACATCTCGAATATCGAGCAAGCCAAGGTCTTTCCAGGTTTTTTGACCAGACGCCTCCCTTACCCCGGGAAAACTCGTGCAAATGACCTTTAGCACCCACTTGCATGTTTCGTAGATGCTGGCTATTGCCACCATCCAACCGATCCAGACGTGGTGATGCTCCTCTAATGGAAGCGCCACATTTCAACCGTTCGAACCGCTGACGGGTATCAGCAGGCGTCTTTTTCTCTCCTGGGAAATTTCCGACAACGTTGCAGGCAACGCGATCAACAAGAAAAATGACACAACCCAACACACGCCAAACCAGCAAAAAACCAGAACTCCACATAAGCTCCAACCATCGCCTCCCGGAGCTTTTCGCCACAAAACCGCGACAACCGTGGCAAGCTGCACGATGATAGTCGCTGCACAGCCTGACCCGGGCCAGGTGCACAACAATAGCGAGCCCACTTAAGCAGAGGGCATTACCTCATGGATAGCAGAACCCTACGCAACCTCATGCGTATCGTGCAGACCGGCTCGTTGTCGGCGGCGGCGGAGCATTCGTGTCTCACAGTGCAAGCATTGGCGGCGCAGTTGAACAAGGTCGAGGAGCAATTCGGTTTCCGGTTGTTCCGACGTTCGAACAAGGGCCTGACGTTGACGAGCCAAGGCTCGGAACTGACGCCTTTCATGGATCAGGTGCTGGTGGCGACGCGGCAGCTCGAGGAAAAAGTCACGGCGCTCAAGAAACCCCGGCAGCGCACACTGAAGATGGCGCTCAATACCACCCTGCCGGCGGAGTTCAACCGGCGGATGATTGATCGATTGATAGCCGTCTTCCCTCAGTATCAGTTGGAATTCAGTTATGCCGAATCGATGGAGAACCTGAGCAAACTCAAGAATGAAGATTTCGACCTGGCAATCCTGATCGGGGCGCAGCAGAGCGGCTTTTCCAGCATCACGATGCCCGATGTACAGGTGCGGGTGGTCGGCGCCCATTGTGGCAATGAGGGCGATTCCCTAGGCGTGCTCGGCGACCGGTTCCAGGTACGTCCCGCAGAAGAATGCCCGTATTCCCACAGTTTCCTCCGCTTTCTCGACGCGGGGCTGAGCGACTACGGCTCAAGCCAGCGAATGGTGTACTCCTGCAGTGAAACGCTGACGTTGTCGTTGATCACTCAACTCGATGGCCTGGGGCTGGTATCCCGGGACGCGGCTCTGCGCAACGGCCTGACGATTTTCCCGGACTTCGAGGACTATCTCGAGGTACGCCTGGCGGTGAACAATCCCGAATTGTCCGGCCAGGCACTGCACGATGTGGTGGACCTGGCGCTACAGGAACGAACCGAGCGCGATATACGCCGCCGTGCCCACCGCCACACTGAGAAACAGGTTACGGCTGAAATACGCACATAACAGCGTCGGAATCGCGGCGTAGAACTCCGGGCGATCGAGTTGTATCTGCTGATCCTTGATCAACAACGGGGTGAGGCTGATGGCAGCGACAATCGCCACCGGCAGGTATTCCAGTGCACGGGCAACAAAGGGTGGCCAGTGTTCCGTGTTGACCTGCAACGGCAAGGCGCGCGGCAGGAAGGTCACGGCCATCATCAGGCCCACGACCAGGATCAGGAACGTTTGGTCAGGCATACGCCCACCCCGCAGCCAACGAACGTGGCGATGAAGACATTGAATGGCGAACTGCCCAGCAGGCTCAGCCCGCCCATACAGACAACAGCCGCCAGGGCCGCGATCAGCTTGTTACGGGTATTGCACAGCGAAACCAGCACATAGAGCATCATCGCGGTCAGGGCATAATCGAGCTGGTACTTGATCAGGTGCGCCGCGTATTGCGCACACACGGCGCCCAATAAGCCGCCGAGCACCCACGACGTATGGCAGAACAGGTTGAAGCCGATCAGATAACGCACACTCACCGGCGCCCCGCTACCCAGTTTGACGCTGTGGAAGGCGAACGACTCGTCCGTGAGCCCGGACGCGTAGCACCAACGCTCGAAACGACTGAGCCCCAGCGCACGCAGGGCCTTGGCCATGTAGACCGACATCAGCATGTGTCGCGCATTGATCAGGAATGTAGTGAGCACGATGGTGGTCAGCGAAGCCCCGCTGGAAATCAGCGCCAGCGCCGCGAACTGCGAAGCACCCGCATAGACGAACAGGCACATCGCTACCGGCAACCACAAGGGCAGCCCGGCGTTGACCGCCATCAGACCGAACACAAACGAAACCGTGAAATAACCCGCTACCACCGGACTGGCTTCGGCGAAAGTACGCGAGGCTTGTGGTTCGACCACCAGCGGCTGGCTGGAAGTCTTGCTCATAAATCCCTCTCGAAAGTGATTTCACCCCGAGGTTCGCAGAACCCCTGGGCCGCCCAGAAACGCTTGCCGGCCAGGTTAGCATCGTCGACGAACAGGAACATGCGCAACACACCGACCCGTTTCATGTCGGCGGATGCCGCTTCCACCAGGCGCTGGCCCAAGCCCCGGGTGCGATGCTCTGGACTGACCGCCAGGTGATTGATGGTGCCCCGGGTACCGAGCATGCCGCCAATCACCGCGCCCATCACGCTGCCACTGGCATCGATGGCCAGGTACGCCGTGGTGGTCTCCTGCAACAACACCCCTCGCAAGAACCGCGCATCCTGCCATTCGCAGAACGACACTTCGTCGAAACCGCGAAAAAACTGCTCCATGCGCTCGGCGTCCCTGACCATCGCTCGGCGCAACAGTACCTGCGGCTCAGGATCGTCCATGGGGACCAGCTGTTCAGCGAACAATGTCAAAAGCGGTCCCGGGCCGCGAGAAGGAGATCGCCAGGATCTGCCTGAACGCCATCTCATGACTGTGGACATTGCGAGCAGGGGTCACGTAGTGACGCATGTCGCGATCGAGGAAGAAGGTCGTATCGAGGATGTCCTCGTAGGTAGTCGCCGCCAACTGTTCTTCCTGGGCAGTGTACAACCGGCTCTCCGCGCCCGCCACATTGTGACGTCCCCAGAAGTGTACGCCGCTGAATGGATACCCGTCGCAGTGAATCCCTTCGGGGGTGATTTCAAGTTGCTTGCCCGGCTTGATCTCGATGCGGATCTGATGGATCTGGCACTGCCAGATTTCATCATGCAGTTCCTGCGGCAGGACGTTCTTGTACACCTCGAAGTCCGTGTCGATCAGGCTGCGCATCACCGGGGAATTGATCACTTCGTTGGAGAAATCCTGGAAGTGCCGCTCCAATCCACCGACGTAGCTGTTGTTGGCCTTGGACTGGATATAGGCCCGGTGTTCGAGCTGCTTGAGCTCGCGGGTCTGGGGGTTGTACTCGAAGTCGCTGTAACGGCGAAAACGCATGCCTGACTCGGCCTGGCCGTAATAGCTGTCGGGTTCCATGTTGTCCCAGCTTTTGGTCAGCCGGACAAAATCGCCGAAATGACCGTAGAGATTGAAGTCTCCACCGCGGACGTTAACGTATTTGTCACGTCGTAGCGCTTCGCCCACTTCCCTGTTCAGAACGATCATTTTTATTAGGTCTCCACTGCATTGAGCGGCCTAATCTAGTAGGTGCAGAATTTCCGTCCATGAAAAAGAATTTGAGTCACTTCAAGCCGTACTTGAAACGAAGGGTGAAGGACCATTCGTACGACTTTTTATCGGGAAAACCGACGACTTCAGCGAGGTTTCTGGCGCCAAAAGCCAAAAAAACCGAGTCTGGTTTCATGAAGAACAGCCATCCAGGCTGCAGCTTTCCAAGGTGGTGGAAACCTGCGCCGGCAGCGATTGCTTCAACCACTCGGCGAAAGCCTCGGGTTTACCGAGCCAAGGGCCGATGTCCACCCGGGTGAACAGACCATCCTGCTCCAGAGCCAGTGTCGGGAAGCCCTGGCCGCCGACCTTGGCAAGCATGGCGCGACCGGCCTTGATATGGGCTTCTACATCGACTGCTGTGAAAGCCGACTGGAACGCCTCGGATTCGAGCCCGATAGACTGGACCAGCTCCAGCAGCACCGTTTCGTCGGCAATTCTCCGGCCTTCGACGTAGTGTGCGGTTTGCAACCGCTCCAAAAGGTCCAGGCCTCGACCGCCCAACTGTTCGGCAGCGAGAATCGCCGCAGTGGGCGGCGTCGAATCGAACACCGCGCCCTCATCCCGCAGCAGGCCGTCGAAATAGGCCTCGCCAAACGGCTGCCCGGTGTACTCGGCAATCCGCCGGTCATGGGGCATCACGTAATTGCGCAATTGAGGTGAAACCGGTTGGCGGTTGGCGCCGGTCATCATGCCGCCGCCATGGACAATCACCGGTAGCACCGTCCGGGCGGCGTGCACCAGCGGCTTGGCGCCGTAGCACCAGCCGCAGAGCGGGTCGTAGATGTAATGAAGAGTGGTCATGGAGACTCCGCTGGTCATCAGGCCTGAATAACGGCAGCGTAGCCTTGAACACCTCGGGGAAAAACGTCGGAATGGCTTTCAGTTTGTTTCATGAATCGGTCAAATGCCGGACCACCTGTGGGAGCGAGCCCGCTCGCGATAGTGGTGGATCAGCAACATCGATGCTAGCTGACACGCCGCCATCGCGAGCAGGCTCGCTCCCACCCTGGTCTGCTTGAAAGCTTGTGAGCCTGGCGCACAAAAAAAGCGCTGCCATCCCGGCCAGCGCTCTTTATCAATCCGTCGAATTCTTATCCTTGCATGACATCCCACAACGCTTCCAGCTCCGCCTCGCTGAATAGCCCAGCGGGATAGCGTTCCATGATCAATCGACGCGGATCAGGCTCTCTGATCTGACGCGTTCCATTAGACTTCAACCACTGCGCCAGGGCTTGAAGCGACTCACCATTAACGGCCAAGGGATGGCATGCGCGCTCGCTTATCATATTCACTCCAGCGCCCTCTCCTGGTTGATGAGCGGCCAATTTATCCAAGGTTTATTACAAAACAACTCAGCTCCGCTCCCCGGAACCGCCGGGATGCAGATACAAGAGCTATGCCAATGTATCCGACGACGCCAATAAACAGGCGCAAAAAAGCCCGCACCCCAATCGGGCTGCGGGCTCGCTGAAATGGATCCAAAAACGCCGGCGCAGAGCCGGCGCAAACGCTCTCACTTGGCTGTTACATCGCCACTCATTTTGTGTACGGCGCCGGTTGCTGTTGAGTAAGGCAATGGATATTCCCGCCCCCCAGTAACAGTTCGCGCCCCGGAACCATGACCACTTCGTGCTGCGGGAACAGGTTCTGCAGAATCTCCCTGGCCGTGGCATCCAGCGGGTCGTCGAAGCTTGGCGCGATGATGCCGCCATTGACGATCAGGAAGTTCACGTAGGAACCGGCCAGTCGCACACTCGGGTTGCGTTCCTGAGAACCTTCCACCGCATCCACGCCGGCGCATTCCGCATCGGTGGCATACAGTGGTCCCGGAATCGGCATCTTGTGCACCATGAACGAGCGCCCCTTGGCGTCGGTGCTGTTTTGCAACACATCCATCGCCGCGTGGCAGCGCGCGTAGTTCGGATCCTGTGGATCGTCGGTCCAGGCGAGCAAGACTTCGCCGGGGCGCACGTAGCAGCAGAAGTTATCCACATGGCCGTCGGTTTCGTCGTTGAACAGGCCGTCCGGCAGCCAGATGATCTTGTCCACCGCCAATTGGGCGCTGAGTACGGCCTCGATTTCCTCGCGGCCCAAATGCGGGTTGCGGTTGCGATTGAGCAGGCATTCCTCCGTAGTGATCACGGTGCCTTCGCCATCGACGTGGATGGAACCGCCCTCGAGCACGAAACCTTCCGTGCGGTAACGCGGGCTGCGCTCGATCTCGAGGATCTTGCTGGCCACTTGCGAATCCCGATTCCACGGTGCGTACAGGCCGCCATCAAAACCGCCCCAGGCGTTGAAATCCCAGTCGACGCCGCGTACTTCGCCATGATCATTGATGACGAATGTCGGACCGGTGTCCCGGATCCAGGCGTCGTCGCTGGACATTTCCACCACGCGGATGTTCGGAACGTCGAGGCGCGACCGGGCGTTTTCATATTGAGCCGCGGACACTGCCACGGTCACCGGCTCGAAACGGGCGATGGCCTTGGCGACCGCCACGTGGGCAGCCTGCGCAGGCTTGCCGCCCAGGCGCCAGTTGTCCGGGCGCTCGGGCCAGATCATCCAGACCTGGGTCTGGGTTGCCCACTCGGCAGGCATGTGGAAACCATCCGCGCGGGGAGTGCTGTGCAACGTTGTCATGAGTCAGGACTCCAGTGAGCCGTCGAGGGTTTTGATCGCTCCGTACAGGTTCGGACGGCGATCCCGGAAAGTGCCCCAGGCACTGCGAATGCGCTCCAACTCGTCGAGATCGAAGCTGTGTACCAAAATACCTTCTTCGGTTTCGTTCAGTTCCTGGACTTTTTCACCGAACTGATTGGCGATGAATGACGAGCCGTAGAAGGTGATGTCATAGCCATCCTGTTCCTCATTGCCAATGCGGTTGCTGGCCACCAGCGGCATCAGGTTGGCGCCGGCATGGCCTTGTTGCACACACTGCCAGTGATCGCGGGACGAAATGGTCTTGTCGTGCGGTTCGCTGCCGATGGCCGTCGGATAGAACAGTATTTCCGCGCCCAGCAGCGCCATGCTGCGGGCGCATTCGGGAAACCACTGGTCCCAGCAGATGCCCACGCCGATCTTCGCATAACGGGTATTCCAGACCTTGAAGCCGGTATCACCCGGGTTGAAGTAATACTTCTCATGGTAGCCGGGACCGTCCGGGATGTGGCTCTTGCGGTACACCCCCAGGTTCCGGCCGTCGGCATCGATGATTGCAATGCTGTTGAAGCGCGCACGTCCGGCCAGCTCGAAGAAACTGATCGGCAGCACGACCTGCAGCTCTTTCGCCAGCTTCTGGAAATGCTTGATGGCTACGTTCTCTTCGACCGTGGTCGCCAGCAGCAGGTAGTCCGGGTTCGGCTTCTGGCAGAAGTACGGAGTCTCGAACAATTCCTGGATCAGAATGATCTGGGCGCCTTTGGCTGCGGCCTCGCGAACCCGATTTTCAGCGGTCTCGATGTTGGCTTCGAGGTCCCAGGAACAGGCCATCTGGGTGGCGGCAACGGTAACGATACGGCTCATGAATCATCTCCGGGCGATGTGCAGCGGATGACAAAAGAGGATAAAGGCGGGCGCGAAGCGATCAAGGCTTCGGGCAACGAAGACTTTATAATCGATAAAAATCGGACTTTAAAGATAAAAAATTTTCCCAGGCAAAAAAAATCGCGAATATCATCGATAAAAATCGAAAAGTATTCGCGATCAACTGGAGAAGCGAACCTCCTGGGAAGCATCAACCTCGGGTCAGAGACCTTCGTCCAACACCTTCGACAGCATATCGACGAAGAAATCCACGCTCTGGCGGGTCGTGACCATCGGTGGCTTGATTTTGAGGATGTTCAGGTAGTCACCGGTGGGTTGCATGAAGATGCCCAGCTCCCGAAGGCGGTTGCACAGCATCGCGGTTTCCTCGGTCGCGGGCTCCAGGGTGTCGCGGTTGCGGATCAGCTCCAGACCCAGGTAGAACCCGGAACCATGCACCGCACCGACCAATGGGTATCGGTCGATCAGGGCTTGCAGCCGCGCCTTGAAGTGACCACCCACCACCCGGGCGTTTTCCCACAGCCCTTCTTCCTCCATGACATCCAGCACCGCGATACCGATCTGGCAACTGACCGGACTGCCGCCGGACGACGAGAAGAAATAACCCTCGGCTTCCAGCGCCTCGGCGATTTCCCGGCGGGTGATGACCGCGCCCAACGGCTGGCCGTTGCCCATGCCCTTGGCCATGGTAATGATATCCGGCACCACGCCTTGCTCTTCGAAGCCCCAGAAAAACTCGCCCATACGCCCGTAGCCGACCTGTACTTCGTCAGCGATGCACACGCCGCCGCGTTCGCGCACCAGCCCATAGACCTGTTTCAGATACCCGGGTGGCAGTGCGATACCGCCGGCATTGCCATACACCGGTTCGCAGATGAAACCGGCGAGCTGACGTTTCTGCTCGGCGATTTTCGCCAGGTTGTGCTCGACACTGCGCACGTAGTCCGGCGCGCTGTCAGGGCCACGGAATTCACCGCGATAAGTATTGGGAGCGGTCACCGGGTGCACCCAGTCCGGGCGGCTGCTCAGGGCCTTGGGGTTGTCGGCGATGGACGTCGAGACCGCATCCGCCGCCACCGACCAGCCATGATAGGCCTCCAACACACTGAGCATGTCCCGCCCGCCGCTGTAGGCCCAGGCCAGGCGGATCGCCAGGTCGTTGGCCTCAGTGCCGCTGTTGACCAGGAATACACGATCCATGTTTGACGGCGCCAGTGACAACAACCGCTCGGAAAACTCGGCAATCGCCGCGTAGTGGAAACGGGAGTTGGTATTGAGCAGCGACCACTGGCGGGCAGCCACGGCCGCCATGCGTGGATGACCGTGCCCCAGTACGGCGACGTTGTTGAGCATGTCGAGGTAGGAGCGCCCTTGCATGTCGATCAGGTGATTGCGCCAGCCACGCTCGATGCGCGGCGGGTCGACGTAATAGTGTTTCTGGGTACGGGCGAAGCTCGCATCGCGACGAGCCAGCAATGCCTTGGCGTCGATTTCCTCCTCGGCATCGCAGGCCAGCCCGAGCAACACCGCCGGTGAAGGGCACAATGCCTGCCAGGCCGAGGCTGAGGACGGCGTGCAGAACAGCGGTGGGTTCAAATGCGCACCCCGGCACAACTGAACCCGCAACGGGCCAGCCACTTCGCCCAGTACCTGTCCCTTGACCAGTGCGGCCCCGGAATGAAGCGGCGACGCCACACCCCACAGCCGTATGCTCAACTGCGCACTGTCCAATTGCAGCAGGCCGTCGGCGTGCTTGTGCAAAACCCCGGCGAACGGCGACTCCAGCGGCGTGCCGCGCGGTACATGCAATTCCACATGCAGGGGGTAGGTGTCAGGCTCTGCGGCACTGTCCGGCCGAGTGCGCGACAACCGGTACTGCCCGTAACGGCTGGCGGCCAAGCCGTGGACGGTGGCGGCTTCGCTCAGCAGACGCTGGTCGATGCCCGGCTGTTCCCAGTTGCCGGCCTCGAAATGCGGACTCAGCACACCCAGGTCGATCAAGGCGAACTCACGGCCCACCAGGGTCGGCAGCAGCGGTACAAAGCCTTCACTGACAATCGGCGGCAGATTTTGACCAACAGCGCTCAGGATCGCCGCTTCCATCAGCTCGAACGGCACCGAGTGGGCAACCCGGAAGATTTCCCATTCGTGCGCCAGGTTGGCGCGACTGTACGCGTTGTCCGGGTCGATAGACACCTGTTGCTCACCACTGAGCACCAGCACGGCGGCACGTGCCACGATCAGCGGCCAGAGCGCCAGCAGTTCTTCGCGCTGCAACGGGTTCGCCGCGTGATAAGCCTGGATCGCCGGCAGGATGAAGAACGGATCGCCATCGGCGTGGTGCAACAATGCTGCACAAGTCACCGACAGCTCGGTGATGCGCCAGGTGCGGATCAGGTCACCGAAATCGATGACACCTTGCAGTTGCCACTGGCGCTGGGCATCACGCTGCCAGACCACATTGTCATCGGTCAGGTCCATGTGGATCGCCTGCACCGGCAGGTTGGCCTTGAGCGGATGCAGGCGTCGTTCGGCCCGTTGCGCAGCCTCGGCGATCAGGCTGCGTTGCTGATCGTCCTGAATGACCGGCAGCAGGTGGCCGATCAACGTATTGGCATGGCGGGCATCCCATTGCAGGGTGCGCTCCAGGCCCGGATGCTCGAACGCGGCCAGGGCAAGGTCGACTTCCGCACACAAGCGCCCCAGGCCGCTCACCAGCTCCAGCCCCAGATGCTTGAGTTGGGTCAGGGGTTGGCCGTCGATGTATTCCAACAGCCGGACATGAACCGTCTGTCCGTCGACATCGAGCGTCAGCAGATCCTCGCCGTTACCGGCCACGATCACCCGCGGCACTTTAACCGTGCCGTGACCGGCCAGTTGCCTGAGGGCCGCATGTTGGGCCTGGAGCTCCTGGACGGCGTAGTCGCCATGGCAAATTTTCAACACAAAGCGCCCGCGCTCGCTGTCGACGCGGTAGTTGAGATCCTGCTGGCTGCCAAGGGGTCGCAGGTCGCCGCTGAGTCCGTAATTCAAGCGCAGCAGCACCAACGCCTGCTCGGCGTTGATCTGTGGGCTTGGCAAACTGGCACGGTGAACCAACGTAGCGAGTGGCATACAACGACCCCTGATGTAGTTTTTATTGAACACCTATCACGCCATTGAGCCGGGGAATAAGCAACCCCTCTCTGTGGAGAAAGGGTCATCCACACGCTTTTGCGGACTGACGGATACTTTTTGCGAGCTGCCTCATCCCGGTTGACCTGCGGATGCCGGGACACAGCCCGAAATATGCCACTTGCACCGTTACCTACATGCCGACAAGCTATGCTCCATATCTTTGTCGTCTCATGGAAAAAGGCTTAACCGGATGCGTATCCTCATCACTGGCGGTGCCGGTTTCATTGGCTCGGCCCTCGTACGGCATTTGATCCTTGATACCGAACACCAGATCCTGAACCTCGACAAGCTGACGTACGCGGGCAATCTCGAATCGCTGAGCAGCGTCGATCACAGCAGTCGTTATGAGTTCGTACAGGCCGATATTGTCGATCAACCCACCGTCAGTGCCGTGCTGGTGCGGTTCAAGCCCGATGCAATCATGCACTTGGCAGCGGAGTCCCATGTGGACCGGTCCATTGATGGCCCGGCGGACTTCATCCAGACCAATATCGTGGGCACCTACAGCCTTCTAGAAGCCACCCGAGCCTATTGGCAGAGCTTGCCTGAAGCCCGGAAACACGCGTTTCGTTTCCACCATATCTCCACCGATGAAGTGTACGGCGACCTACACGGCGTGGATGACCTGTTCACCGAAACCACCCCATATGCACCCAGTTCTCCTTATTCGGCCAGCAAGGCGGCGTCCGACCATCTGGTCCGCGCCTGGCAGCGCACCTACGGCTTGCCCGTGCTGCTGACCAATTGCTCGAACAACTATGGGCCGTTCCACTTCCCTGAAAAGCTGATTCCGCTGGTGATCCTCAACGCCTTGGCCGGTAAACCATTGCCGGTGTACGGCGACGGGCAACAGGTGCGGGATTGGCTGTATGTCGAAGACCATGCCCGTGCACTGCTGAAGGTCGTCACCGAAGGCGTGGTCGGCGAGACCTACAATATTGGCGGCCACAATGAGCAGAAGAACATCGACGTCGTGCGCAACATCTGCGCGTTGCTCGAAGAACTGGCGCCCAACAAGCCCGAGGGGATCGGACGCTATGTCGACCTGATCACCTTCGTCAGGGACCGCCCCGGCCACGACCTTCGCTATGCCATCGATGCCGGCAAGATCGAACGGGAACTGGGCTGGACACCCCGGGAGACCTTCGACACCGGCCTGCGCAAAACCGTGCAGTGGTACCTTGAGAACCTCCAATGGTGCCGACGTGTCCAGGACGGCAGCTATCAGGGCGAACGCCTCGGCTCGCTCGACGAAAAGGAATCGATTGCATGATGAAGGGCATTGTTCTGGCCGGTGGTTCCGGCACGCGGCTGCACCCCATTACCCTCGGAGTTTCCAAGCAACTGCTGCCGGTCTACGACAAACCGATGATCTACTACCCGATTTCGGTGCTGATGCTGGCGGGCATCAAGGACATCCTGGTGATCTCCACCCCGCAGGACCTGCCGCAATATCGCAGCCTGCTGGGCAACGGCAGCCAATTCGGTGTGCAGATCAGCTATGCCGAGCAGCCTTCACCCGATGGTCTGGCCCAGGCGTTCCTGATAGGCGAACAGTTCATTGGCAGCGATCCGGTGTGCCTGATCCTGGGTGATAACATCTTCCACGGACAGCACTTCGGCGAACAGTTGCAGACCGCCGTCAACCGACAGCAGGGTGCGACCGTATTCGGCTATTGGGTCAAGGATCCGGAGCGTTTTGGCGTGATCGACTTCGACGCTGAAGGTCATGCCCTTTCCATCGAGGAAAAACCCTCCGAGCCCAAATCCAGCTATGCGGTCACCGGCCTGTATTTCTACGATAACGACGTGATCCAGATCGCCAAGACAATAAAGCCCTCCAAACGCGGGGAACTGGAAATCACCGACGTCAACAATGCCTATCTGCAACGCGGCGACCTGCATGTCGAGCGCTTCGGCCGCGGTTTCGCCTGGCTGGACACCGGCACCCACGACAGCCTGCTGGAAGCCTCGCAGTACGTACAGACCATCGAGCATCGCCAGGGCCTGAAAGTGGCGTGCCTGGAAGAAATCGCCTATCAACAGGGCTGGATCAGCCGCGAGCACATGCTCGAGCGCGCCGAATACTTCGGCAAGACCGGCTACGGACAGTATCTGTTCAAGATCGCCGGAGAAACACGTTGAACGTCATCGCCACCCAATTGCCGGACGTCTTGATCATCGAGCCGAAAGTCTTCGGTGACGAACGCGGCTTTTTCTACGAAAGTTTCAACGCCCGGACATTTGCCGACGCCACTGGCTGCGACCTGCAGTTCGTCCAGGACAACCACTCACGTTCGGCCAAGGGTGTGCTTCGTGGCTTGCACTATCAGATCGAACAGGCCCAGGGAAAGCTCGTGCGCGTCATCGCCGGCGAAGTACTGGACGTGGCGGTGGACATTCGCCGCAGCTCGCCCACTTTCGGCCAATGGGAGAGCGTGCATCTGTCGGCGCAGAACCAGCGACAGCTGTGGATTCCGCCAGGCTTCGCCCACGGTTTCATAGTGCTGAGTGAGTCAGCGGATTTTCTCTATAAAACCACGGATTACTACGCGCCTGTGGCCGAGCGCTGCATCCGTTGGGACGATCCGGACCTGGCTATCGACTGGGAGCTGGAGGGCGCACCCACCCTCTCACCCAAGGACCAGAACGGCAAGTTCCTGCATGAGGCCGACCTGTTCCCATGAGTGAGTCCTTGCGAATCCTGATCATCGGCAAGAACGGCCAGGTGTCCCGGGCACTCCAATCGCGCCTGGCCAACACCGGCGAGCTTATTGTGCGCGGCAGCGATCAGCTTGACCTGGCACGCCCGGATCAACTGCGCGCGCACATCGGTGCCCTGCGCCCCAACCTGATCATCAATGCCGCCGCCCACACAGCCGTCGACCAGGCCGAGAACGAGCCGGAACTGGCCTTTGCCATCAACGCCGCCGCACCGGGGATCCTGGCCCAGGCCGCGAACGAGCTGGGCATCCCGCTGATCCACTACTCCACTGATTACGTTTTCGATGGCAGCAAGCCTGGGCCCTACACAGAAGACGACACACCCAACCCGTTGAGCGTCTATGGGCGCAGCAAACTGGCCGGCGAGGATGCCATCCGCCAAGCCGGCGGCCAGCACCTGATATTGCGCACCAGTTGGGTGTACTCGACCGAAGGCCGCAATTTCCTCCTGACCATGCAGCGTCTGCTCCAGGAAAAACCCCACCTGCGGGTAGTAGCCGACCAGATCGGAGCGCCGACCTGGGCTGGCACCATCGCCGACAGTACCGCCAGGGTTATCGAGCGCTGGATGGCGAGCCGCTGCGGTGCCTGGGGCACCTATCACCTGACGGCCCAGGGCGAGACATCCTGGTTCGGTTTTGCCCAGGCCATCGGCGAACGGTTGATCGAGCAGCACAAGCCTTGTGCGGTCATTGAACCCATCCCGTCCAGCGACTACCCGACGCCGGCCCCACGTCCGCTGAACTCGCGCCTGGATTGCACACGCCTGTTGCAGGAATGGGGGGTGAGCCAGCCAGACTGGCGAAGCGCATTGCAGCAGTGTCTTGCCGGACAAGCCCAGTAAATACTGTTTGTGAGGCAGGACACTGGGCATAATGCGCTTGTTCCTACAGGCGCACGCTCATGCATTCCACCCTTCCCCGCAGACCCCGTTGGCGCAGCCTGGCCTTGCTTGCGCTGTGCCTGGCGCCGTTGCTATGGCCGCTGGAGCATCTGGCCGAACGTTATTACCGCAGCGAACTGGCCGGGCAGAATCGCCAGACACTGGATCTTTACGTCGCCAACCTGTTGGGCACGCTGCACCGTTACGAGGTCCTGCCGCAGATTCTCGGCGACCTGCCGGCCCTGCGTGCGGCGTTGGCTGCCCCGGAGGATGAATTCACCCAAGGCAACGCCAATCAGCTGCTGAAGAAAATCAGCACCCAGACCGGCGCCGAGGTGATGTACCTGATGGACGCCAACGGCAAGACGCTGGCGGCCTCGAACTGGGACAAACATGACAGCTTTGTCGGGCGCAATTTCGCCTTCCGGCCGTACTACATCGAAGCCATGGCCGGACGCCTGGGGCGCTTTTTCGGCCTGGGCACCACGTCGGCCAAGCGCGGTTATTTTTTCGCCGCCGCCGTGCGTGAGCGCGACCGCGTCATTGGTGTGCTGGTGGTCAAGGTCGACCTGGACCACACCGAAAGCCTGTGGGGCAAAACCCCGGAGCAGTTGCTGGTCACCGATCACAACGGGGTGGTCATCCTCACGTCACGGCAGGAGTGGCGATTCCGCTCGACCCGCCCGTTAAACGACGATGAACATAACGCAATCAGCGCCGTGCAACCCTACCCGACCCGCGATCCCAAACCGCTGAACCTGGATCCACGGGCCTGGCTGACCCAGACCCAGACCATCGACGAAACGGGCTGGAGCGTGAGCATCCTCGCCCCACGCACCCTGATCGACCGCCCGGTGCGCACCGTCGTCGCCACCGGCGGTGCAGCGTTGCTGGTCTTGATGCTGTTGCTTGGCTTGATGATGCAACGCAGGCGGCACTACCTGGACCGGATCGCCTTCGAAGGCAAGGCGCGACACGAGCTGGAAGGCCGGGTGGCCGAGCGCACCAGCGACCTGGAAGGACTGAACCGACGACTGAAGCAGGAAGTCCTGGAGCGCGAGCAGGCGCAACAGGAGCTTGTCCGTGCCCAGGATGACTTGGTGCAGGCCGGCAAACTCTCGGCCTTGGGCACCATGTCGGCCAGTATCAGCCACGAACTCAACCAGCCGCTGGCAGCGATCCGCAGCTACGCGGAAAACGCCGAGATACTGCTCGACCACCAGCGCACCGAGGACGCCAGGGGCAACCTCAAGTTGATCAATGAACTGACCGGGCGCATGGCATCGATCATCGCTCACCTGCGGGCCTTTGCCCGCCGCGACCGTCATGCACCGGAAAGCGTCGCCTTGCAACCGGCCCTGGACGATGCCCTGGCGCTGCTCGCCAAGCGCCGGCGCAGCATGGAAGTGGAACTGATCCGCGACCTCCCGGCCGCCACGCTGTGGGTCGAGGCCGGGGAGACCCGCTTGCGCCAGGTGCTTGGCAACCTGCTGGCCAATGCCCTCGACGCCCTGACCGAAAAAGGTCCTCCGCGCAGACTCTGGCTCAGTGCCCAGGCCACTGAAACCGGCGTCAACCTGTACATCCGCGATAACGGCCCGGGTTTCTGCATGGAAGCCCTGGGCCGTGCCGGCGAACCCTTCTACACCACCAAGACCCGCACCCAGGGCCTTGGCCTGGGACTGGCGATCTGCGACACCCTGATGCGCGCTTTCGGCGGCGAGCTGTCGTTCGCCAACCACAAGGAAGGCGGCGCCCTGATCACCCTCAAACTGCGCGCCGGCGCGCCTGGGGTAAGCTTGCAACCGTCCGAGGACCGTAGCGTATGACCATCGATAACCGGATTGAGGTGGTGCTGATCGACGACGATCCCCATCTGCGTCAGGCCCTGAGCCAGACCCTCGACCTGGCCGGCCTGAACATTCTGTCCCTGGCCGAGGCCAAGGGCCTTGCCGGGCAACTGCCGCGGGACTGGCCGGGCGTGGTGGTCAGCGATATCCGCATGCCGGGCATCGACGGCCTCGAACTATTGAATCAACTCCACGCCCAGGACCCGGAACTTCCTGTGCTGCTGATCACCGGTCACGGCGATGTGCCGTTGGCGGTCCAGGCCATGCGCGCCGGCGCCTATGACTTCCTGGAAAAACCCTTCGCCAGCGATCATCTGCTCGACAGCGTGCGCCGGGCCCTGGCCTTGCGCCGCCTGGTGCTGGACAACCGCAGCTTGCGCCTGGCCCTCAGCGACCGTCATGAACTCAGCGCCCGCCTGGTCGGCCAGTCCACACCGATGCTGCGCTTGCGCGAGCAGATCGGCGCCTTGGCGGCGACCCGCGCCGACGTGCTGATCCTTGGTGAAACCGGTGCAGGCAAGGAAGTGGTGGCCCGTGCCCTGCACGACCTTTCGAGCCGGCGCAACGGCCCGTTCGTGGCAATCAACGCCGGGGCCCTGGCTGAGTCGGTGGTGGAAAGCGAGCTGTTCGGCCACGAGCCCGGAGCCTTCACCGGCGCGCAGAAACGTCGCATCGGCAAGTTCGAGTTCGCCAATGGCGGCACACTGTTCCTCGATGAAATCGAAAGCATGAGCCTGGACGTCCAGGTCAAATTGCTGCGGCTGTTGCAAGAACGCGTGGTGGAGCGCCTGGGAGGCAATCAACAGATCCCGCTGGACATCCGCGTCATCGCCGCGACCAAGGAAGACCTGCGTCAGTCCGCCGACCAGGGACGCTTTCGCGCCGACCTGTATTACCGCCTTAACGTGGCACCGTTGCGTATACCGCCGTTGCGCGAGCGGGGTGAGGATGCGTTGATGCTGTTCCAGCACTTCGCCGACGAAGCCAGCACGCGCCATGGTTTGCCGCCCCACGAGCTGCAACCGGCACAACGGGCGCTGCTGCTGCGCCACAGTTGGCCGGGCAACGTCCGGGAGTTGCAGAACGCCGCCGAACGTTTCGCCCTGGGCCTTGAACTGGCTCTGGACAACAGCACGCCGGATGGCACGCCCGGCACACCGGTGGAAATCATCAGCGGCGGCTTGAGCGAGCAGGTGGAGAACTTCGAAAGAACCCTCATCGCCGCCGAACTGGCTCGCCCCCACAGTTCGGTACGCAGCCTCGCCGAAGCCCTGGGCATTCCGCGCAAGACCCTGCACGACAAGTTGCGCAAGCATGGACTGACCTTCGGCGACAGCAGCCCTGGCGCAGCCGATGAGTCCGATTGAGTTATCGTAGTCTTCCCTTCAAGCAAGAGGCCCGGCAATGAACCGCGACAGCCGTTACCTGGAATCGATCCTGCACCACGACATTCCGTTGACCCGGGACATGGGTCTCAAGGTGCTCGATTGGCAGGCCCGACAACTGCGCCTGTTCCTGCCGCTGGAGGCCAACGTCAACCACAAGAGCACCATGTTCGGCGGCAGCCTGTATTGCGGCGCCGTGCTCGGCGGCTGGGGTTGGCTGCACCTGGCCCTGCGCGACGAAGGCATTGAAGACGGACATATCGTGATCCAGGAAGGGCAGATCAGCTATCCGTTGCCGGTCACCCGCGACGCGGCGGTCCTTTGCGACGCGCCAGAGGAGAAGGTCTGGAAGCGTTTCCTGGCCACCTATCAGCGTTATGGACGGGCGCGGTTGACCCTGCAGACGCGAGTGGTGAATGAGGGCAGCGAAGACGCAGCGGTGCGGTTCGAGGGGCAGTACGTGTTGCACCGCTGACAGGGCTGTCACAAACAAACAAAGCATAGATGACTCAGGAACGAGCGAGCTCCAGCAGTTTCTCACGCCACGCCGCCTTCGCCGGCAGCGCCAGGAACGACGCATTCAGCAGCGACTCCCGCGGCGGATAACAGAACCGCTCGCCGCTCAAATCCAACACCTCACCGCCCGCGCCTTCCAGCACACCCTGGGCCGCAGCGGTGTCCCACTGGGACGTCGGCGCCAGCCGTGGATAGCAATCCGCCGCGCCTTCGGCCAAAAGACAGAACTTCAATGAACTGCCGATGTTGGTGAGCTGCAACTCCCCAAGGCTCTGGCTCAAGCCGCTCAAGAGGCGTTCCTGCTCCGGGCTGGTATGACGACGACTGGCGACCACGGTGAATGCTTCGCCCGGCGCCCGCACGTTACGCACGCTTACTGGCACAGGCTCGGCGCCCTTGTCACCCCGCCAGGCGCCCAGCCCCGCGCCGCCGACGTAGAAGCGACCATTGGTGGGCATCGATACCACGCCAAACACCACGCGGCCCTGCTCGACCAGCGCAATGTTGACGGTGAACTCCTCGCTGCCGGAAATGAACTCCTTGGTCCCATCCAACGGATCGACCAGCCACCAGCGTTGCCAGCCGGCGCGCACATCCCGGGCAATATTGGCGTCCTCTTCGGAGAGGATCGGGATCTCCGGGGCCAGGGCCGTCAGCCCGGCCACAATGACATCGTGGGCAGCCATGTCGGCGGCGGTGACCGGCGACTCGTCAGCTTTGTGGACAACCTGCACATTGGCCCGCCAGAAAGGCAGGATCGCCTCGCCGGCCTTGAGTGCCAGTTCGACCACCGGGGCCATCAGGGAATGAGGGTAATTCATGCCAGGAACGCTCCGCGCAGGGTCAGCAGGTCACGGGCCAGGTACAACGCCGCCAAGGCGCGGCCCTCGGTGAATTGTGGGTTTTGCGCCAGGGAGGACAATTCGCGCAGGTTGACCTTGTCCACGCGCATCGGCTCAGGCTCGTCGCCTTCCAGCCGTTCCTCGTACAGGTCCGTCGCCAGCACCACCTGGATTTTCTGGCTCATGTAGCCGGGAGACAACGACAGCTCGGTCAGGTGCTCCAATTGACGCGCACCAAAACCGGCTTCCTCCTTGAGCTCCCGCTCGGCCGCCGCCAGTACATCCTCACCCGGCTCGACCAGGCCCTTGGGCAATGACAGCTCGTAAGCGTCGGTACCGCCGCAATACTCTTCCACCAACACAGCATGGTCGGCATCGAGCATCGCCACGATCATCACCGCACCGTAACCGGTGCTCTTGCCCGCCAAACGCTCATAGGTGCGCTCCACACCATTGGAAAAACGCAGTTTCAGTTCCTCCACGCAAAACAGGCGGCTGGTGGCGACGATCCGTCGATCGAGTATGGTGGGCTTCTGGCGCATAAACGGCTCCCTGGGCGATAGCAGGCTACTATACCCGGCCTATCCTGATTGTTTATGGCGGATATCCGATTACCGCTGGAGAAGTTTTATGGCCTTGCTGCCCTGGCACGAGATCGACACGGTGCTGCTGGACATGGACGGCACCTTGCTGGACCTGCATTACGACAACCATTTCTGGATGGAACACCTGCCCCAGCGCTATGCCGAACTGCATGGCGTAAGCCGGGCCATGGCCGAAATGGAGCTGCAACCGCTGTTCGAACGCAACGCCGGTCAGTTGCAATGGTATTGCCTGGACTTCTGGAGCACCGAGCTGAAGCTGCCGGTGCGCGAACTGAAACTGGAAACCGCGCACCTGATCGCCTTGCGCCCGGATGCCGATACCTTCCTGGCGGCGATCCAGCGAGCCGGCAAACGCGTGGTGATGATCACCAATGCCCACCGCGACTCGCTGTCCCTGAAGCTGGAGCGTATTGAGCTCGCGCCCTATTTCGAGCGCCTGATCAGTTCCCACGACTACGGTTTCCCCAAGGAAAACCCGCAATTCTGGGACGCGCTGAAAACCGACCTGAACTTCGACCCGGCCCGCAGCCTGTTCATCGACGACACCTTGCCGGTACTGCGCAGTGCCCGGGATTTCGGCGTGGCGCACCTGCTGGCCGTCAGCGAGCCGGACAGTCGCAAGGGGCCGAAGGATACGGGGGAGTTCGAGGCGCTCGGGGACTATCGGGATCTGATTGCAGGGCTTTGAACAGCGTTGTCCCCATCGCGAGCAGGCTCGCTCCCACAAGGATACTGGGCCTGTGGGAGCGAGCCTGCTCGCGATGGGGACAATGCGGTCTTGAGGTTTACTCGGGAATGCGCAGCACCTGCCCCGGATAGATCTTGTCCGGGTGCTTGAGCATCGGCTTATTGGCATCGAAGATTTTCTGGTACTTGTTCGCATCGTCATAGACACGCTTGGAAATCGCACTCAAGGTGTCGCCTTTTTCCACCGTAACGAACCTGGACTCCTTCGCGACCGGGCCGGTCACCGTGATCTGGTCATCGACACCACTGATACCCGCCACATTACCCAACGCCAACAGGATCTTTTCCTTCTCTTCCTGACTCGCGGCTTCACCCGTGGCTACGACTTTTTCGCCCTCGACCTTCACCTGGATCTTCGAAGTATCAATGCCTGTCAGCGCGTCCTGCACGTGCCGGGTCAGCGCTTCGCCATTGGCCTGCGCCTTGTCGGGTGTCAACGCATCAAGGATTTTCTCACCGGCATCTTTCAAAAAACTGAAAAGGCTCATCGTATTCTCTCCCTGGGTTTGAATGTCCAGAACGTAACAGCCTAGACCCGAACGAGACGGACCTCGTTGCCGGCCGACCAATGACCGCGCCACGCGCAAGCGCTAGAATCCGAATCTTCCCGCGCCCTGGAGCGAAGATGGACATCAAGCAGCTGAAATTTCTCATCGCGCTGGACGAAACCCGCCACTTCGGCCAAGCCGCCGCACGCTGTCACATCACCCAGCCGACTTTGTCGATGCGCCTGCGCAGCCTTGAAGAGGAACTGGATCTGCCGCTGGTCAATCGCGGCCAGCGCTTCGAGGGCTTCACCGCGCCAGGGGAGCGGGTACTGGCGTGGGCGCGCACGGTGCTGGCGGCTTATGACGGCCTGCTGGCCGAAGCGGCGGCCTGCCGTGGCAATCTGGTCGGTACCCTGCGCCTGGGCGTGGTGCCCCTGTCCGACTTCGATCCATTGTCGATGATGCAGCGCCTGCACGCCGAGCACCCTGACCTGCATTTCGAACTGTCATCCCTGAGCTCCGAACAGATCCTCGAACAACTGGCAAACAATCGCATTGACCTGGGCGTTTCCTATCTCGAGCGCCTGGACAACGAGCGCTTCGAATCCTTGCCGTTCAGTCCAACCCGCATGGGCCTGCTCTATGACCAGCGCTTTTTCTTTTTCGGTGAACAGCCACTGACCTGGCAGGCGCTGATCGAGTTACCCCTGGGCATGCTCACCAGCGGCATGCATTTTCGCCAGTCCATCGATCACAACTTCCACAGCCGCAGCCTCGCGCCCCGTCCGGTATTGCAAACCGACGCGGTGCACCAACTCCTGCAAGCCGTACACGGTGGACTGTGTTGTGCGGTGATGCCGCTGAACAGCGGCCTGGATGTCCTGACCGAAGACCTGCGCATGCAACCCATCGTCGATGCGCAAACCCTGGTCCCGCTGGGGCTCATCATGCGCCGCGGTGCCCCGCGCTCGGCGTTGGCAGAGGCCTGTTTCGCCCTCTATCAGAAATCAACAGCAACATCTTGATCGACGTCATCTATTGATAGATCGGTAATAGCGATTAGACGTGGCAGATTGCCGCATTTAGTCTTGTCACTATTCAAATCGTCGGTGATGCCATGAAAGCCAAGCCTCCGGCCTGTCCGGTGCCCGCCGCGCAAACGCCAGCGCCCAGTGCCAGCCAGAGCTATCACTACAGCAATCCGGACCATTCCCAAACGGACAGCACCGCGCTGGCCGAGGAGGTGGCGTTGGCGATCGCCTATAACGGCATCAGTCAGGCCGTCATGCTGGTCACCCCCACCGATCTTGAGGATTTCATCGTCGGCTTCAGCCTCGGCAGCGGCATCATCACCGAGCCGTCGGACATCTATGACCTGCAACTGAGCGGCACCGGCTCCGCACAGTACGCCCAGGTGACCATCGCCAACCGCGCCTTCTGGAACCTCAAGCAACAGCGCCGGCAACTGGCCGGTACCAGTGGCTGCGGGCTCTGCGGCGTGGAAGCCGTGGAACAAGCGCTGCCGGACCTGAAAGTGCTGCCCGGCGCAGCGCTGCCACCGGCGCAATGGCTCGATGGCCTGCGCCAGCGCATCGGCCAGTTCCAACCCCTGGGCCAGCACTGCGGCGCGGTCCACGCGGCGCTGTTCATGAATGGCCAAGGCGAATTGCTGCTGGGCCGCGAAGACATCGGCCGACACAACGCCCTCGACAAACTGATCGGTGCCTTGGTCCGGCAACAGATTTCGATGGTCGATGGCGTGGCGATCGTCACCAGCCGTTGCAGCCTCGAACTGATCCAGAAAGTGTTGCGGGCCGGCATCCAGACCCTGGTGAGCCTGTCGTCTCCTACCGGCCTTGCCGTGCAATGGGCCCGCAAACACAACCTCAATCTTATCCACCTGCCGCAGAAGAGTGCGCCGCGGGTCTACAGCCCTGCGATGGAGAAACACGCGTGAGCAAGCATCAACTAGCCGACCAGAAACCCGTACCGCGCTATAAGCCCTACAAGGGCCCGGCCGGTGGTTGGGGGGCGCTGATCAGCGTTGCCCAGGCCTGGCTGACCAGCGATAACGCGCTGAAGAACATCCGCATGATGCTCAAGACCAACCAGAACGGTGGCTTCGACTGCCCGGGCTGTGCCTGGGGCGACTCGCCGGAAAGCGGCATGGTCAAGTTCTGCGAAAACGGCGCCAAGGCGGTGAACTGGGAAGCGACCAAACGCCGTGTCGATGGTGCATTTTTCGCCCGGCACAGCGTTACTTCACTGCTGGAGCAGAGCGACTACTGGCTCGAATACCAGGGCCGCCTGACCGAGCCGATGAGCTACGACGCCGAAACCGATCGCTACAAACCCATTAGCTGGGAGGCGGCGTTTGCCCTTATCGGCAAGCACCTGCAAGGGCTGTCCAGCCCGAACCAGGCCGAGTTCTACACCTCCGGCCGGGCCAGCAATGAAGCGGCGTACCTGTACCAATTGTTCGTGCGCGCTTACGGTACCAATAACTTTCCTGACTGCTCGAACATGTGCCACGAAGCCAGCGGTGTGGCGCTGTCCCAGAGTGTCGGCGTGGGCAAGGGCACGGTGACGTTCGACGATTTCGAGCATTCCGACGCGATTTTCGTCTGGGGCCAGAACCCGGGTACCAACCATCCACGGATGCTTGAGCCATTGCGCGAAGCAGTGAAGCGCGGTGCTCAGGTGGTGTGCATCAATCCACTCAAGGAGCGTGGCCTGGAGCGCTTCCAGCATCCGCAGAACCCGTTCGAGATGCTCACCAACGGCAACAAACCCACCAATACCGCTTTTTTCCGCCCAGCCCTGGGCGGCGACATGGCCATCTTGCGCGGCATGGCGAAGTTCCTGTTGCAATGGGAACGTGAAGCCCAAGCCTGCGGCGCTCCCGCCGTGTTCGATCACGCCTTCCTCAACGAGCACAGCGCCAACGTGCTGGAATACCTGGCCGTGGTCGACGACACCCCGTGGGAGCAGATCGTCGAGCAGTCGGGCCTGGCCCTGGTGGAGATCGAGCAAGCGGCGCGCATGTACGCCAACAGCAAGAATGTGATCATGTGCTGGGCGATGGGCATCACCCAACATCGTCACTCGGTGGCGACCATCCAGGAAATCGCCAACCTGATGATGCTGCGCGGCAACATCGGCCGGCCGGGCGCAGGCCTGTGCCCGGTTCGGGGCCACAGCAACGTGCAGGGCGACCGGACCATGGGGATCAACGAGCGCCCACCGGCTGCGTTTCTCGACACATTGGAGCGACGCTTCCAGTTCAAGGTGCCACGGGAGGATGGCCACAACGTGGTCGAGGCGATCCACGCCATGGCCGATGGCCGGGCGAAAGTGTTTATCGGTCTGGGCGGCAACTTCGCCCAGGCCACCCCGGACAGCCACCGGACTTTCCAGGCCCTGGGCAACTGCGACCTGACCGTACAGATCAGCACCAAACTCAACCGCAGCCATCTGGCCCATGGGAAGCAAGCGTTGATCCTGCCATGCCTGGGTCGCACCGACATCGACCGGCAAACCGCCGGCTCGCAAGCGGTCACCGTGGAAGACTCTTTCAGCATGGTCCACGCCTCCAAGGGGCAACTGGAGCCACTGTCGAACCAGATGCGTTCCGAGCCCTGGATCATCGCTGGCATGGCTGCCGCCACCCTCGGTGACCGTCCGGTGGACTGGAACTGGCTGGTGGCCGACTACAGCCGCATCCGCGACCTGATCGCCGACACCATTCCCGGTTTCAAGGACTTTAACGAGAAACTGCACAACCCTGGCGGCTTCTATCTGGGCAACAGCGCCAGCGCACGTCGTTGGAGTACCCCGTCGGGGCGCGCCAACTTCAAGCCCAACCGCTTACCGGCTGACCTGGTGCATGAACGTACCCGCGCCACCGGCCAGTTGCCGGACCTGATCATGCAGTCCATGCGCTCCCACGACCAGTACAACACCACCATCTATGGCCTCAACGACCGTTATCGTGGTGTCAAAGGCCAGCGTGACGTGCTGTTCGTCAATGAAGCCGACATCATTCGCCTGGGCTTCAAGCCGGGGCAGAAGGCCGATATCGTCTCGCTCTGGGACGACGGCCGCGAGCGACGGGTCAAGGGTTTCACCCTGCTGGCATTCGACATCCCTGCCGGGCAGGCTGCCGCCTACTACCCAGAGGTGAATCCATTGGTACCGCTGGAAAGCACTGGCGACGGCAGCGACACGCCAACCTCGAAGTTCGTGGCAATCCGCCTGGAGGCGGCGAGCGAAAATGGAATGATCCTGGCCAGGTCGGCCTGATCTTTTAACCCGCGCACAAAAAAGGCCGTTTTCCATAGAAAACGGCCTGTCCGAAGTAGCTAAAGACCGGCGGAATTACGTTAAGTTCCGGCCAGAAAACAATAACTTAGAGAATTGTGCACAAGTCGTGTTACTCGTCGGATTTCGATTGTCACCAAGCGAAGCCAGCCTCAGGATCGCGCCGTCATCCCTTTGAGGCTCCTCTATGAAGTTCTCCTCCATTCTCTTGTTGTCCCTTGGCCTGATCAGTGGCGTCGCGTCTGCCGGCGGCACCGCCGAAGCAGGCGTCGGCGGCGCATTGGGCGGGGTTTTGGGTTCGGTTGTCGGCCAGTCCCTGGGCGGCAATACCGGTTCGACCATCGGTGCGGCCCTGGGCGGCGCGGGCGGTAGCGCCGTCGGTGCAGACAAGCACAGCCGCGGCGAAGCGGCGATCGGCGGCGCGCTGGGCGCAGCCGGTGGTAACGTGGTCGGCCGTAGCGTGGGCGGCAGCACCGGCAGCCTGATCGGTGCAGCAGCGGGCGGTGGCGCCGGCGGCGCACTGGGTAACTACATGGGCAAGGACGATGACGACGATCGTCGCTATGAGGGTCGCCGTGGTGACCGTCGCTACTACCGTGACGGTCATCCGGGTCGTGGCCATGCCTACGGGCATCGCAAGCATCACCGCTACTATCGCGACTAATAGCTGACTGATACCAGCTACTGAAAATCGCAGCCTACCGCTTGCCGGAGGCTGCGATTTTTCGTTTCAAACGACCAATTGCTCCAGGGCTGCACGCAACCGATCCGGAATTGCCACCGGCCGGTTCGATGCCCGATCCACGAACACGTGCACGAAGCGCCCCGCTGCGCAGGCCTCCGCCTCGCCCGCCTTGAACACCGCCAGTTCATATTGCACCGAACTGCTGCCCAACTTCCCGACCCGCAGGCCCACTTCAATGCGCTCGGGGAATGCGATGGAGGCAAAGTAGTCGCAGGCTGAACTCACCACGAACGCCACGACCTCCCCACCCTGGATATCCAGGCCGCCGACCTCGATCAGATAGGTATTCACCGTCGTATCGAAGAAGCTGTAGTAGGTGACGTTGTTGACGTGACCGTACACGTCGTTGTCATGCCAGCGCGTGGTGATGGGGTGCAGGTACGGGTATTCGTGGCGTTGGGGCATCGCTTGTCCTTTTCGGTTGTCAGTGGTCGTTGCGAAAGCTGGTTACCGCTGCGCGAATCCCTTGCCCTGCGCCGCAAGCTCCCCGATCAAGCGTGCCGGCCTCCACTGGTCTCCCTGCTTCGTTTCCAGCTCCAGCAGTCGCGCATGGATATCCTCAAGTCCTTGCTCATCGGCCCAGGCCATCGGGCCACCTTTGTCCGCCGGGAAACCGTAGCCGTTGAGGTACACCAGGTCGATATCGTGGGCCGAGCCGGCAATGCCTTCCTGCAGGATCTTCGCGCCCTCGTTGACCAGAGCCAGCAAGCAACGCTCGAGAATTTCCTCGTTGCCGATCTCCCGACGCTGAAAACCCAGTTCCTCACTGACCCGCTGCACCAGCGCATCGACCTCTACGTCGTGCTCGGCCTGTCGGCTGCCGGGCTCGTAGTGATAGTACCCGTTGCCGCTTTTCTGGCCGAACCGCCCGAGTTCGCACAAGCGGTTGTCCACCTGCACCTCGGGCGCGTCCTGGCCTTCGCCGGCCAGTTCCCGTGCACGCCACTCCAGATCGATCCCGACCACGTCGTACATCCGGAACGGTCCCATGGCAAAACCGAAGCCTTGCAACGCCGCATCAATCTGCTGGGGAAACGCGCCCTCCAGCAACATCTTGCGAGCCTCCAGCACATAAGGGTGGAGCATCCGGTTGCCGATGAACCCGTGGCAATTGCCCGACACCACACTGACCTTGCCCATGCGATTGCCCAGCGCCAGGGCTGCATCCAGCACCGCTCTGGAGGTTTGCCCACCGCGAACGACTTCCAGCAATTTCATGATGTGCGCCGGACTGAAGAAATGCAGGCCCAGAACCTGGCCTGGCCGGCGCGTGGCGGCGGCAATGGCATCGATGTCCAGGGCCGATGTGTTGCTCGCCAGAATGGCGTCGGGTTTGAGCAGGCCATCCAGCTCGCTGAAGATCTTCCGTTTGAGTTCAAGGTTCTCATAAACGGCTTCGATCACCAGGTCCACATCACGGATCGCCGCGTAATCGCCTGCCCGCGTCACCCTTGCGAGCCGAGCATCGGCCTCACCCTGGTCGATACGGCCCTGGCGCACGCCATGAGCGTAGGTCTCAGCCACGGCGGCCAGGGCCTGTTCGAGCATCTGCGGGTTGTTGTCCACCCAGCGCACCGTCACGCCAGCATTGGCCAGGCACATCACGATGCCCCGTCCCATGGTGCCTGCACCGATCACGGCGGCGTGCTCAATCGTCTGGCTCATGTCTGTTCTCTCATTGGCGATCCAAAGACAGCCTTCACCTTAGTCAGCCACAGGCTGTTTTTGAAATTTATTCGTGTGATGAACGGCATTCAGTGGATGGATGCAGCTCACAAGTGCGCCTGGGTCCACTGGCGAACCTGGGCGTACGGATACTCCTCCAGCGCGGCGTATCCCCGGATCGTCCGCGCCTTCAATCGGGTGAACAGCGGCATGCTGATTCCGCACAGAAACCGGGTCAGCCGCTCCGCAGACGGCGCGTTGCCCGTGTGCTGCCCGTGCCTGTGGATAAAGTCGCCACACAGCGCCTCGAAGTTTTTATCCACAAGTGCCGGCAACTCCGGTGGTTCCGGCAGGCGCGCGATCTGACCATGGCACACCGAGCAATGACCGCAGGGGTCTGGCGCATTGTGATCACCGAAATACTCCGCCAATCGGTAACCGAGGCAACGGTCGGCGGCAAACAACTCGAGCATCCCGTGGATCCGCGCTATTTCACTGCGCTCGTGCCCGGTGAAGCAGGCGTGCAGCTCGGCACCCAAGGCCTGCACATCAAGGTCCGCCTCCAGCACGCTGTAGACCTCGGTCATCTGTTTGCTTTCCAGCTCGATCCAGCCCTTCTCGTGGAAATAATCCAGCGCCTTGACCACGCGATGACGCTCAGCGTGATAGTGCTGGTACATCCCGTCGAAATTCACCGTGGCCCAGGTCCGGGCACGGCTTGAGGTCTGGATGATGGCCGAAACGAAGTCCTTTCGCTCCCCTTCAAAATGCTCCAGCAGCGCCTGCGGCTCGGTCAGGAACTTGAAGCGGTACTCCGCAAAATAGACATAGCGCGGTGCGATCAGCCGACGCAGCTCCAACTGGACCAGCAGCGTCTTGAGGGGTAGCTGGCGGATGTTGCTCTGATCCGCCAGCGGTCCCAGCAAGAACTCCCATTGCCCATCGGGGGCAGCGGCCTTCAACTCTTCGAGCACGCAACGAATGCCTTCCAGCTCCGGTGTATCGCCATAGACAAAGTTTTCCAGGACGTTGAGGCTGTCGCGGTTAGCCAGCACCAGGCAATCGGAGGGCCGTCCGTCCCGCCCGGCGCGGCCAATCTCCTGGCTGTAGTTTTCGATGGATTTGGGCAGGTCGAAATGCACCACGTTGCGGATATCGCTCTTGTCGATGCCCATGCCGAAAGCGATGGTCGCGACGATGCAGTTCGACTGACCACCCATGAACCTGCGCTGAATGGCTTCGCGTTGCTCATGGGGCAAGCCGGCGTGATAGGCCTCGGCGTCGATACCGTGCTGGCCCAGGTGGTCGGCAATCTGCTCGGCGGTTCGTTGCAAGGTCACGTAGACGATACTCGGTTGCCCGACACGCTCGCCCAGCCATTGCACCAGCCGCCCACGCTTGTCGGCACCGCGCACCGGCTCCACCAGCAGATTGAGATTGGATCGATAGAAGCCGGTGGTCACCACATCCTCGGCAGCGATGGCGAACCTGGCCTGCATGTCGGCGATGACCTGGGGGGTTGCCGTGGCCGTCAGCAGCAGCACCTGGGGAATATTGAATTGACGCTGATAATCGGGAAGCTTGAGGTAGTCCGGTCGGAAGTTATGACCCCACTCCGAAATGCAATGGGCCTCGTCCACCACCAGCAAGGAGATCGGTACCTGTTGCAGGAAATTGCGGAAACGCTCGTTCTTCAGCCGCTCCACCGAAATCATCAGAATCTTCAACTCACCCGCACGGGCCCGCGCCATGACGTCATTGGTTTCATCACGGCGCTGGGTCGAGTCGATACTGGCCGCCGCGATACCGTGGCGCTGCAGGAACGCCAACTGGTCCTGCATGAGCGCCAGCAATGGTGACACCACCACGACCAGGTGCGGCAAGAGCAGGGCCGGCAATTGATAACACAGTGACTTGCCGGACCCGGTGGGGAAAATGGCCGCGGCCGAGCGCCCGGCCAGTATTGCGCTGATGGCCGCCTCCTGACCGGGGCGAAACTGTGGGTAACCGAAGACCTGTTCCAGGGTGCTGTGCATAAGCGGTCGCTCCTTTGACTGCTGTGAAGCCAAAAGCCTAGCGGCACAGCGCAGCGAGTCGAGTAAAGGCCGGGATAAAAAGCGCTACCGGATGATACAGCCTCGGCAGCCTTTTTCTTTGCCACGAGGTGATACAAATCCGGGCACTTTGATGCCTCGTTCCTGCTTCGTTTGCAGGTTAAGGTGCGCCGTCAATTCGCATTACATCGGGCCAGGAGGCCTGGTGCTCAAGAACCCCGTTCAAGGACCGAACCATGCCCCACCTGTTTACCGCGCTACGCATCCTGGCGATCACGTCAGCCTCATTGCTGGTCGGCTGCCTGACCATTCCCGAACAATCCGGCGTGGAACCGGCCGTGTTCGAAACCCCTGAGTATCTCGCGCAACAAGGCCTGTCCGTCGTAAAAGCCTCGACCTTGTATGCACGTGGCGGCACCGGCCAGGACGTGACCGTGGCGCTGATCGACTCAGGACTCAACGCCCACCTGCAGGAGTTCGAAGGCAGGCTGGACGATCCGGGATTCGACCATGTCGAAAATCGTCCCGGCACAGTCGACCGCGTCGGCCATGGCACCCAGATGGCGGGCATCCTCGCCGCCAACAAGGACGATCAGGGCATGCATGGGATCGCCTTCAACGCCCGGCTGATCCCCTTTCGCTTTGGCGACGACAACGAGCCCTTTTTCTTCGACAGCGAAATTGCCCGATCCTGGCAAAGTGGCTTCGACAAGGGCGCCCGCCTGTTCAACAACTCGTGGGCCAACGCCATCCCCGCAACCGAAATCACCGAATCACGCTACAACCAGGTGATGCCCGCCTCCCTGGGCGTTGCCCGGAAACTGGTATCGGAGGGCGCCGTGCTCGTCTTCCCGACCGGCAATGAACTCAAGCGTCAGCCCCTGGCCGAACCGGGGCTGCCAGTGGCATTGCCTGAACTGGAAAAGGGTTGGATCGCAGTTGTTGCACTGAAGAACGACGGCAGCGCCATCAACGGCAAATCCAACTATTGCGGCGTCGCGGCAGCCTGGTGCATCGCCGTTCCCGGTGGCGACGCAGGTGCTCAGGCAGGCCTGCTCACTGTCGCCAAGGATGGACGTTACGTACATACCGCCGGCACCTCTCCGGCCGCAGCGTTAGTCACCGGCGCATTGGCTGCGCTGCAAAGCCTGTATCCACAACTCAGCCCGCAACAAGTACGCGAACACCTGCTGGCGACAAGCAATCGCACGGGCATCTACGCCAATAGCGAGGCCTATGGTCGAGGGTTGATGGACCTTGAAGCGGCGTCCCGACGCGTTCCTGGATCAATGGTTGATTGATTGGATTTTCAGAGGAAAAAACCATGACGTACAAGCTGACCCTGCTCATCGTGATTTCCGTATCCCTGCTGTTGGGCGGATGCATGAGATTACCCGAGGTACCGCCACTGCTTGCCAACTGCAAAGCCCCGGCTCTAACGCCTACGACTTCTTCATTGCTTGGCTGACCCTGCGCATAGAGGTGTTTTGCTCACCGAGGATCTGATGGGGCTGTGATCTATTACGGCCCTCTCAGAAGCAGCCTACCGCCTCTTGGGCGATACCTACAGCGCTTGTGTAGGACCTGACGGAGAGTTACGCGGAAAACGGGACAGCCAGCAAGAATCAGGAACAAGGCCCTTATCCGAACGTCAGACGCCGGTAAACGTCCTACGCAACCTGTCCCTCCAAGCCATATTGCGGTCCCCGAATAGAGCTCTCTATAGTCCACGGCGCGATTCAAAAGTCGTATTGAAGAGGCCCAAATGCAAATATCCCACCCGCCTGTCGAGCAATACCAGCGGCTCAACAGCACACCTGTGCTGGTCATCGACACCGAAGCTGATCTCCAACACCTCTGCGACGCCGCCGCCCAACGAATCCAAGCCTCCAGCAACCTGCTCGAAACCCTGCATTGTCTTTGTTTCAAGCATGCCGATGTGAAAGACATACCCAGCATTGTTCATGCGCTTTATCTGTTGGTTCAGGATGGTCATGAGTTGCTGGAGGTGGTGCGGCAGAGATTGCGCTAACCATTAGGCCCTGCGGAATAACGACAGAGTTAAGTGGCAATATTCTGGCTATTTTTGGCCCTCAGTTTAAGTGTTAATATTCTGGCAGTTAACGCGTATAACTGAAGGAATATTGGCATATGGCCAAGAAAACTGCGCCTCTGCTGCCGACATCATCCAGGCTATTGTCCGAATTTGGCGAACGACTGAAGCTTGCCCGACTACGTCGCAAGCTGACGGCCAAACAAGTCGCCGAGAGATCGGGCATGTCCCTGACCACCTTACGCTCTCTGGAATCAGGCGGGGCAGGAGTCACCATTGGCGCTTATCTGTCAGTCATGCAGGTGTTGGGCCTGGAGAGAGATTTGAACAAACTCGCGGCAACCGATGAAATCGGAAGGCAACTGCAGGACGCTCAATTGCTCCCGTTGGCAGGCACCCCGACTGCCAAGGGTCTGCGAGCACGCAGAGCAACCTCCGTAAAAAAATCCCCTACAACTGGCAAGAGCACGGATGTGGTTGAGAACAGCAATCGAATTTCTGATGTCTCTGCTGACTTTCCTTTCAACACCCAGTCGCTTTCCAATTTGTTGATCAAGGAAAAAAAGACCAAACCCTCCACAGGTGAACAATGACCCTGATTGCCGTATACGCCGACTGGGAAACTTTGGAAGGTCCAAGACGCCTTGGCTTCCTGCACACCAGGAAGGCTCGCTCCGCCAATGTGTTCGAGTTCGAATACGACCCCGCCGCGCTGTCCGACCCGGCACTCAACTTCACGCCTCTGGATCCTCGCATCAGTCTGTTTGCGGGTCGTCAGTTTCCCGGGCAGCATCAAACCCGCTTTGGCGTATTCGCTGATTCGAGCCCGGATCGCTGGGGACAACTGCTGATGAAGCGACGACTGGAGCGGGACGTTCGAGATGGCCTGCGTCCAAAAGACACCAAGCTGTACGAGGCCGACTACCTTTTAGGTGTTCATGACCAGTATCGAGTCGGGGCCATCCGATACAAACTTGATGATGAAGGCAACTTTCTCGACGATCGCGACCACGTAGCGGCCCCCCCTTTTGTTGAATTGCGCGCATTGGAACAGGCAAGCCGAGCGCTGGAAAACGATCCAGACAACACGTCGGCCGATGGCCGACAGTGGTTGAACATGCTGATCGCGCCGGGTGGTTCCCTCGGCGGAACCAGACCCAAGGCCAGCGTTGCAGACGAACACGGCCATTTGTGGATAGCCAAATTCCCAAGCCCCCGCGATGACTATGATGTCGGCGGTTGGGAAATGGTGGTGAACGCCCTGGCCAATCATTGTGGCTTACAGGTCGCTACCGGTCTCGCTCGACGCTATGCGAGCGATCATCACTGCTTCATGATCAAGCGTTTTGATCGCACAGAACGAGGCGGCCGGTTACATTTCGCCTCAGCCATGACCATGACTGATCGAGTGGACAGTGATGACGCGTCTACAGGTGCCAGCTATCTCGAACTCGCGGAGGTCTTGATGGAGCATGGTTCGGAAACCAGGGCGGACTTGCGTGAGCTATGGTCACGAATTGTGTTCAACATTCTGGTTTCCAATACCGACGACCATCTGCGCAACCACGGTTTCATCCTGGACCCCGGCCGGGGATGGCGTCTGTCCCCGGCCTACGACATGAACCCGGTATCACACGCCGATGGCCTGAAACTCAATATTACCGAAGCAGACAATGCCTTGGACCTGGAGCTTGCCCTGGAAGTAGCTGAATACTTTCGGGTCAACCAGGCAAATGCGCATGACATCATTGCGCAATTTAAAGAGGTAGTCAGCCAATGGCCCGTATTGGCTGGAGCCTTGGGGTTGTCCAGGCGTGATCAGGACAGCATGGCACCCGCCTTCCACCTCTCCTCACACAAATAGCCGCCCACAAAAAACCGCCCCGAAAGGCGGTTTTTTCATTCGCTGACCCAACCTTACAACTGTGGGCCCGCAGCCTTGATCGCGTCGCTCACTTCGAACTTCTTGAAGTTCTCGATGAACAGGCCGGCCAATGCCTTGGCGGCGGCGTCGTAGGCAGCCTTGTCGGCCCAGGTGTTGCGTGGGTTCAACAGGCCGGTCTCGACGCCTGGAACGGCCAGCGGCACGTCCAGGTTGATGATGTCCAGGTGTTCGGTTTCAGCACCGATCAGCGCACCGCTCTGGATCGCTGCGATCACCGCACGGGTGGTCGGGATGTTGAAGCGTTTGCCGACGCCGTAGCCACCGCCGGTCCAGCCGGTGTTGACCAGGTAGACCTTGGAGCCGAAGCCACGGATACGCTTGATCAACAGTTCCGCGTATTCACCGGCAGGGCGCGGGAAGAACGGAGCGCCGAAGCAGGTGGAGAAGGTCGACTTGATGCCGCTGCCCGAACCCATTTCGGTCGAGCCCACCAGTGCGGTGTAGCCGGACAGGAAGTGGTAGGCGGCTTGTTCTTCGCTGAGGATCGACACCGGTGGCAGGACGCCGGTCAGGTCGCAGGTCAGGAAGATCACGGCGTTAGGCTCGCCACCGAGGTTTTTCGGTGCGCGTTTTTCGATCAGTTCACGCGGGTAGGCGGCACGGCTGTTCTGGGTCAGGCTGTCGTCGGCGTAGTCGGCTTTCTTGCTGACCGGGTCCAGGACGACGTTTTCCAGTACGGCGCCGTGCTGGATGGCTTTCCAGATCACCGGCTCGTTCTTCTCGGACAGGTCGATGCACTTGGCATAGCAACCGCCTTCGATGTTGAAGACCACACCCACGCCCCAGCCGTGCTCGTCGTCACCGATCAGGTAGCGGCTTTCGTCGGCGGACAGGGTGGTCTTGCCGGTGCCGGACAGGCCGAAGAACAGGGTCACATCGCCCTCTTCGCCCATGTTCGCGGCGCAGTGCATTGGCAGTACGTCAACGGCCGGCAGCAGGAAGTTCTGGACGGAGAACAGGGCCTTCTTCATTTCACCGGCGTAGCGCATGCCGGCGATCAGGACTTTCTTGGCCGCGAAGTTGATGATCACGGTGCCGTCGGAGTTGGTGCCATCACGCGCAGGCTCGCACACGAAGTTCGGTGCGTTGAGGATCTGCCATTCATCCTTGCCGCCGGCGTTGTACTGCTCGGGGTTGATGAACAGGCAACGACCGAACAGGTTGTGCCAGGCAGTCTCGGTGGTCATCTTGACCGGCAGGTAGTGCGCAGGATCGGAACCTACATGCACGTGAGACACGAAACGCTCGCGCTCGCCTAGGTAGGCTTCAACACGACTCCACAGGGCATCGAACTTGTCGGCCGGGAACTTGCGGTTGATCGGGCCCCAGGCAATGGCGTTCTGGGTGCTCGGTTCTTCTACGATGAAACGGTCGGCTGGCGAGCGGCCGGTACGATGGCCGGTACGAACAACCAGCGCGCCAGTATCGGCAAGCTCGCCTTCACCGCGATTCAGGGCTTCTTTGACCAGATCATCAACACTCAGATCGGTATACACGGCGTTATTGGCTTGCGTCATGTGGTTCCCCATCGGCCCTTGGCCGAGTGCTCCAAACGTTTTGTAGTAGGAAGTCGCGCACTACTACCCGAAAAAAGTGGGCCGGATTATGCCAGAAAACCCCAAAAAGAGTAGGGCCCTCCCGTCAGTACGGCGTAAATCCGGCGTTTGTCAGGAGATTTACCTGCACTGAACCGATTCAGTGACGAGTATCTGACGGTGCGTCGACACCCGCTCCGGCGAACAATTGGGCAACGTCCGCCCCATCGAACAGGTAGCGCTCATTGCAAAACTGACAATCGATCTCGATGGCGCCGCCATGCTCGATGACCAGTTGCTGCGCATCTTCCAGACCCAGACTGACCAGCGCATTGCCGGATCGTTCACGAGAGCAACTGCATTGGAAGCGCAGCGGCAGCTCGTCGAACAGGCGCACGGCTTCTTCGTGGTAGAGACGATGCAGTACCGTTTCGTTGTCCAGGCCCAGCAACTCGTCGGCGCTCAAGGTGCCGGCCAGAGCGGTAACGTGCTGCCAACTGGCATCACGCTCTTCCGGATCGCGAATGCGGTCGACGGGCAGTTGCTGCAGCAGCAGGCCACGGGCGCGCCGCCCGTCGGCATAGAGCCAGAATCTGGTGTTGGTCTGCTGGGACATGACGAAGTAATTGGTGAAGCATTCAGCCAGGGACGCGCCGTCGAGATCGACAATGCCCTGGTAGCGCTTGCCGTGGGTCGGATCGACCGTCAGGGCCAGCACACCATTGGGCATCAGGTCGGCCAGCGTCGCGCCAGGGGCGATCTGATCGGCGTGATAGCGGGCCAGGCCTCGAATTTCGCGCTCGCTGGAGCATTCGATCATCAGCATCGGCACCGGGCCTTCGGAGCGGGCCTGGAGGATCAGCAAGCCATCGAACTTCAACGTGCCGATCAACAGCGACGCGGCCGCCATCAATTCACCGAGCAGTTGCGCAACCGGCTCCGGATAGGGGTGCTTGGCAAGGACTTCGGCATAACTACGCTCCAACGCCACCAGTTCGCCACGGGCGTCGATGTCATCAAAGATGAAACGTTGGGTGCAATCGTTAACCGGTAAATCAGTCATAGGGGTGGGTATCTGAGGTGATGGCAAAGGATGCCGAACATTTTATGGGCATTCGAGGGTGGTTCCAAGCAAGGAAGGGAGTGGGGCTGGACAGCCGCACCGTTCGTTGCATCCAGCCCCCCTTTTGTGGCGAGGGGATTTATCCCCGCTGGGCTGCGTAGCGGCCCCAAAAAAACAGGGCCGCTGCGCGCCCCAGCGGGGATAAATCCCCTCGCCACAGATACCCCCCTCAGACATTGCGTATCTGAAAGTACTTTTATTCACTGTTGCTGCCGCGAAACTTGAACAAATCCCGGCGCTGCTTCTTGCTCGGCTTGCCATCGGTACTGACCCCCAGGGCACCGGCCTTGCGTTGGGCAGCGGCGGCTTCGCGCCTGGCGACGCTGGCTTCGGTTTCGCGATACAGGGTCTGCGCTTCAGGCGCCCCGCGCCGCACGATCGACAACGCCTCGACCACCACGGTTTTTTCATCGAACCCGGCGCGAATGACGAACTCGTCGCCGATGCGCGGCTCTTTGCCCGGTTTGCAACGTTCGCCCCGATGATGAACCTTGCCGCTTTCGATGGCGGCCTTGGCGAGTGCACGTGTTTTATAGAATCGCGCCGCCCACAACCATTTATCGAGACGGACCTTGTCGTCCTCTTCCTGTTTTTGTGCCACTGCAATTCCTCTTTCTGCCAATACCCAGAACTGTACTACCGTTTTTGTCGGGCGCACGAATCCACGCCGACAGATAGAATGCCCACCGAACCGGCCGCACTGACAAATCCTGGTGCCGAAGTCGAGCTGCACGAATTAGCCACAGGCCACTGGATAACTGTCGCCATTTTGTGATTATTCTGTGGGAATGCCGCGACTCGCAGGCCCCATGATCCGACGTACCGATCACAGGTTGTTTTTATTGAAGACTTTTGACCATTTGACCGTTGTCGGTCTGCGCGAGTGGGTGGCGCTCCCGGATCTGGGGGTCGCGGGCCTACGGGCAAAAATAGACACCGGCGCCAGTACCTCCAGCCTGCACGCCACCGACATCGAGCCATTCGAGCGTGACGGTGAAAAGTGGGTACGCTTCACCGCGCACCTGGGCACGGTGGTACAACTGCGTCATCGCCGCTGCGAAGCCCCGCTGGTGGCGCGCAAGACGATCAAAAGCTCCAACGGTCATGCCCAGGTCCGCTACGTGATCAGTACCACCCTGGCACTCGGGGATCGGATCTGGCGGGTCGAGTTCACCCTGGCTTGCCGCAAATCCATGCGCTATCGCTTGCTGCTGGGCTCCAAGGCCTTGATCGACGGCCAGTTGGTGGTCAATCCAGGCATCAAATACGTTCAAGACAAGCCGGCATTCCCGGTGTCCACTACCTCTGCCACAGGTGTTGCATGAAGATCGCTGTGCTGTCGCGTAATCCGCGTCTGTATTCCACTCGTCGCCTGGTTGAAGCCGGGACTGAGCGTGGCCATGAAATGGTGGTGATCGACACCCTGCGCGCCTATATGAACATCGCCAGCCACAAGCCGCAGATCCACTACCGGGGCCAGCCGCTGGAAGGGTTCGACGCGGTGATCCCGCGTATCGGCGCATCCGTGACCTTCTATGGTTGCGCCGTGTTGCGTCAGTTCGAAATGATGGGAGTGTTCCCGCTCAACGAATCCGTGGCTATCGCCCGTGCCCGGGACAAGCTGCGTTCGCTGCAACTGCTGTCGCGGCGCGGCATCGGCCTGCCGGTCACCGGTTTTGCCCATTCTCCCGACGACATCCCCGACCTGATCGCGATGGTCAATGGCGCACCGCTGGTCATCAAGGTGCTGGAAGGTACCCAGGGTATCGGCGTGGTCCTGTGTGAAACCGCGACGGCGGCAGAATCGGTGATCGAAGCATTCATGGGCCTGAAGCAGAACATCATGGTCCAGGAGTACATCAAGGAAGCGGGTGGCGCGGACATCCGCTGTTTCGTGGTCGGCGACAAGGTCATCGCGTCGATGAAGCGTCAGGCCCGGCCTGGGGAGTTTCGCTCCAACCTGCATCGCGGCGGCAGCGCCAGCCTGATCAAGATCACCCCGGAAGAACGCATGACCGCCCTGCGCGCCGCAAAGGTCATGGGCCTGGCCGTGGCGGGTGTCGACATCCTGCGCTCCAATCACGGCCCTTTGGTGATGGAGGTCAACTCCTCGCCAGGCCTGGAAGGCATCGAGACCACCACGAGCAAGAACGTGGCGGGGATCATCATCGAGCATCTGGAAAAGAATGGCGGGCCGAACATGACCCGGACCAAGGGCAAGGGTTAACGTCCCCCTTGTGGGAGCGAGCCTTTGTGGGAGCTGAGCTTGCTCGCGATAAACGATAACGCGGTTTCAGGTGAACTGCGGCGCCTTCATCGCGAGCAAGCTCGCTCCCACAGGGCTCGCTAGCACAAGTTTGCTATACCGCATCCCTGGGCAACATCAACCCCAACGGCAACCGCACCCGCGCTTCGAGCCCGCCACCAACGCGGTTGCGCAGCTCGACGTTGCCACCGTGCATCGAGGCAATGCGCTTGACGATCGCCAGGCCCAACCCCGTGCCCTTTCCACCCCGGGCACGGTCGCCACGGGTGAAGGGATTGAAAATGGCTTCCAGCTCCGACGGATCGATCCCGGCACCACGGTCCATGACGCTCAGCACCACATAAGGCGCGTTGGTGTCGCCAGAAACATAGGCTGCCACCTCGACGCCAGTGCCGGCATGGTTCAGGGCATTGCCGATCAGGTTGTTCAGCAACCGCTTCATCGACACCCGACGCAACGGGAACGGCTGGATCGGCTCCAGTTGCAGATGCACTTTTTCGTCGCCCTGGTTGTAGGGCGCGACCACTTCGCGCACCAGCTCGCTGAGGTCCACTTCCTCCACCGACTCATCACGTCCGTCGCGGATGAACGCCAGGAACTGGTCGAGAATCGCATCCATGTCTTCGATGTCACGGACCATTTCATGGGTCAGGTCGGTATGCTCGCCCATTAGTTCCAGCGACAGCCGCAACCGGGTCAGCGGCGTGCGCAGGTCATGGGAGACACCGGCGAGCATCAGCTCACGCTCGCGTCCGGCCTGCTCGACATCCTCGGCCATCTGGTTGAAGGCCCGGTACACCTCGGTCATTTCACTGGGCGTGTCACTGATGGGCAGCCGCACGCTGCGCCCCTGGCCCAACTGTCGGGCGGCATAGACCAGGCGTTTCAACGGCTGGTTGAGCTGGCTGACAAAGATCCACGCCGACGCCGTCGACAGCAGGCCGATGGCCAGGAACCAGCCCAGCACGTTCCAGATTTTCTGCCCACGCAGGGGATGCGGGTACAACGGCACCTTCAGCCAGCCATCCCCCAGGCTCGGAGCGCGCACCCACAGCGCCGGGGGCGAGTGCATGCGCAAGCGCACCTCGGTATCGGCGCCTAGTTCGGCCTGCATCTGCCGTTGATAGATCTCGCTGTAGGGCCAGTGCTGTTCGCCTTCCGGTACACCGGCACCGACCACCCGGATCAGCGTCGCCGCCTCGGCGATCTTCGCCCGATTGGTTTCATCGGCCGCCCAATAGGCCCGCAGGGTC